>JACRAL010000038.1 GCA_016213435.1 Bacteroidota bacterium | reverse complement strand
GGTACTTTATAGGACAAACCAAATGATACAACAATAAATTTTTATTGTGTCGCTTATATATATGCTCACTCACACAACAAAGATACTAAACACTAACAGCCACCCCGCAGCAGAGCTGCGAGGAATTCATTCGATTAAATAGGAGTCGCATTAGCAATCCGTTTCATTTTCAAAAAATAAATTTCACTTTCACCTCTTTTCCTGCACGTAAAAGAGTGCCTTCTACTGTATCGCCTTTATTAAATTTTGCCAGCTCTTTCATGTAATCACTCATTTTTTCTATTTTAACTTCTCCCAGTTGAATAAGTAAATCGCCTTGCAGAACACCTGCTGCCTCACCTGGTTTTCCTTTAGTTACTCCGTCAATCTTCATCCCTTTACCCTCAAAAGTATAATCGGGCATGAGACCGAGAGAAACTTTGCGAGCCGTTTTTACGGGCTCAGGATTTCTTGTAGTAAGAAATTTCATCTTTGGAAGATTTTCTGTTTCCTCAATCACTTTAACGATGTAGCCCAAAACTTTTTTCTCACCATTGAAATTTATTTTTTCAAATTTATCGGTTGGTTTGTGATAATCTATATGCTGCCCTGTAAAAAAATGAACTGCAGGGATATTCTTGAGATAGAAAGATGTCTGGTCGCTGGGACCCATTCCGGCACTGTCTTTTTTTATTTTGAAATCAGAATTTGTTTTATCAAGAACAGGAATCCAATCGGCAGAAGTTCCTACGCCAAAGACAACAATTTTATTTGTTGAATCTGAGAGTCGTCCGATCATATCCATGTTGATCATGTAATTTACTTTCAAAAAATCAATCGTAGGGTTCTCGCAGAATTTTTTTGAACCGACCAGTCCCAGTTCTTCTCCTGAAAAACAAATGAATAGAAAATTAAATTTTTCGTTTTTCTTATTCTGAGAAAAATATCTTGCAAGTTCAATTACACCGGCAACTCCCGATGCATTGTCATCTGCACCGTTGTGAATTTTTCCTTCCGGATGTTCATCAGATGAATTATGATCCATTCCCATTCCGAGATGATCAAAATGTCCTCCGATGATGACGGTATAATCTGCTTTATTATCAAGATAGCCAACCACATTGCGCGAGGAAACAAGTGCGCCTCCAACGGTGTCGCGCGAATTTTGAGGTTTCTTAAATTGATAAGAGAAAAAATAATTGTTATTATCTCCTTTGGGCTCAAGTTTTAATTTTTTAAATTGTTTGCTTATGTAAGTAGCAGCTACCAATTCTTCCGATGAACCGGTACCTCTTCCTTTGAGCTCATCGCTTGATAGATATTGGATATGTTTTTTGATATTATCTGTGGTAATTTGCTGGGAGTAAAGCAAAGAGCCAATAATTAAAAGCCACGAACTAACAATAATTTTTTTCATAAGAGTTTTTTAAAAGATTTAACAAAGTAAAACAAAATAAATGATACAGTATAAATAAAATCTTTTTTTATCTAAAAGGGTTCTCCTTCCTTTTTCTGCCAGGATTAATTTTTTTCCATCTTTTTTTCATTGCCCTATTATACACTTTCTTTCTTTTTTTAGATGATTTACCAAACTCCTTTGCTATGTCACTTGGTTTATCGTCTGAGTGAAGACCATTCCGTTCTATGGCTTCTTTGCGCGTGCTGCTGCATGACGGAATTCCAAGCAACAGCGAAATGAAAAGGAGAATGTATGTGCTGCGAAAAAGTATTTTCGAATGAGCAAGCATTAAATCAAAAACTAAACCAAATGCGAAACATGTTTTGGAACTTACCATTCAAGCACATAGGCAAACATGAGCGGAGCCACAATGCTAGCATCTGATTCAATGACAAAACGTGGAGTGGCAGGATTGAGCTTTCCCCAGGTAATTTTTTCGTTTGGCACCGCTCCTGAATACGAACCGTAACTTGTCGTGGAATCAGATATCTGGCAGAAGTACGCCCAGAACGGAGTATCTTTTCTTTTCAGATCCTGAATGAGCATCGGCACAACGCAGATAGGAAAATCACCCGCAATGCCACCTCCAATCTGAAAAAACCCTATGCCTTTCCCTTTGCAATTCTTTGTGTACCAATCTGCAAGAAAGGTCATGTATTCAATTCCAGATTTTACGATAGTAGCTTTTAAGTCCCCGGTCACACAGTAGGATGCAAAAACATTTCCCAAAGTGGAATCCTCCCATCCCGGAACAATAAGCGGAAGATTTTTTTCAGCAGCAGCAAGAAGCCATGAATCTTTCGGATCGATCTGATAATATTGCTTAAGTTCTCCACCTAAAAGAAGTTTGTAAAAAAATTCATGAGGCAAATAACTTTCTCCTTTGGCCTGTGCGTCTTTCCAGAGCTTGATGATATGACGTTCAATTCTTCTCATTGCTTCTTCTTCAGGGATGCAGGTGTCGGTGACGCGGTTGAATCCTTTTTCAAAAAGTTTCTGTTCGTCTTGCGGGCTTAGGTCGCGATAGCCCGGAATACGTTCGTAATGATCGTGCGCAACGAGATTAAAAACATCTTCTTCCAGATTTGCTCCTGTACAGGAAATTATCTGCACTTTATCATTGCGAATCATTTCTGCTAGCGACACTCCAAGTTCTGCAGTACTCATCGCTCCTGCAAGCGTGATCATCATTTTCCCTCCGCCATCCATGTGCGTTTTGTATGCTTTTGAAGCATCAACAACAGTAGCCGCATTGAAATGGCGGTAATGCTTTTCAATAAATGCAGAAATGAGGTTTTTTGTTTTGCTTGGTTTTGCGACAAGCGTTTCAACAGAAGTGTTTGTAGTTGTGCTCATATTGACAATATTTTTGGTTCTCTAAAATTTGTGTGCAAAAATATTTATTCTTCGGCACACTCACAAGAAAATCAAAAAAAAGTTTTTGAAGTCTTTTCAACCTCAGCTAAAAAACTATAGAAGTAACGGCAATAAAAAAATAATTAAAAGAAAAAAATTATCCTGTAATAAGGATTTTAATCTTTTGTCCGGGAACAATTTTCCCGTCAGCAATGTTATTCCACTGCTTGATCTGGTTAACAGTCACGCCATTCATCTGTGCAATGGTCCACAGGGAATCGCCTTGCTGCACTGTGTAAAATTTAATTTTCCCATCTGCAGATACAGAAACATTGGTTGAGTCTTTGGAAAGTTTTGCCACAGAATTTATTTTAGAAACACTGGTTGTGTCAGAAACTGAAGAATTTGTTTTTGATGTTTGAATCGAAGTGGCTGCGTTCTTAATGGATATATATATCGTGAGTTGCTGGCCTGATCTAAGTTTCGCACTTCGCAAATGATTCCAGGAAATAATATCTTCCGGGGTGCAGCCATATCTTCTTGCCACCTTGCTGATGATCTCCCCTTTTTTCACTATGTGCGTCTTTGCTACTTCCTGTACAGCAAGTGTTTGCATCAAAGAGTCTTTTGTAGCATACTCATAGATTTGCGCTTCATTTGTAATGAAACTTCCGATCTTAGAGGTAGGAAGGCAAAGAGAATAGCAATAGTCTTCTGAGTGCGGAACAGTATATCTTTTGTAACATGGGTTAAGGTACTGGATTTCTTCCATGGACATGTCTAACACTCTCGCAATCTGTTGAAAAGAAAGTTCTTTTTTAATATTTACTGTATCCACATCAGCAAATGTCAATCGCGGAACGGCAGGATATAAATTATGTTCTTCTGCATGTGTCATCACGTAGTTTACCGCGATGAAAGCAGGAACGTATCCCTGTGTTTCCCTAGGAAGATATGGTCGTATTTCCCAATATGTTGTTTTTCCTCCTGAACGTCTGATTGCTTTGCTCACGGTGCCCGGACCGCTGTTATAAGCAGCAAGAACCATTTGCCAGTCACCAAACATATCGTAAAGAAACTGCAAATATTCGCAAGCGGCTTCAGTGGATTTATAAGGATCGCACCGCTCATCCATATAAGAAGAAATTTTTAATCCCATCATTTTTCCTGTTCCGTACATGAATTGCCACAACCCCATTGCTCCCACGCGTGATCGCGCATTTGGATTTAAAGCTGATTCCACAATGGCAAGATATTTCAGTTCAAGAGGTATTTTGTGTTTGTCCAGAATTTCTTCAATGATGGGAAAATAAAGCTGAGTCATCCCCATCATACGGGAAACCATGACACGTTTTCTTACAGCATATAATTCTATGTAATTGCGTACAGCGTTGTTGTAAATCAGATCAAATGGAGATTCGGCATCCAATTTTGCAAGGTGTAGTGAATAAATGGAATCGGAATAATTAGGAACAGAATCAAGCGGGAAACCGTATTTGTTCGGTGTTATTTGTAAAGTAAGTTTGTCAAAAAATTTCAGGCGCGATAAGCTATCCAGCATAAAAGCGATCGGATCATCGACAAACACTCCGGAAGTATCTTTTGCAAGAGTGTCACCTGCCTTTAAATGAGCCCATGTAAGCGGCTCCTTCCCAAAAAGAAGAGAAAAAGTGAAAAAAACAAATAGCGATGATGTATATATTCTTTTTTGCATGGTTCATTAAACGATAAATTACTTGAAAAGTTTACCTATCCAGTGTTAATTGTTACAATGTTAATTGAAATAAATAGGCAATTGCTCTAAAAAGTAGCTGTACTTATTAACGCAGACTTGTGAATTAATAGAATTTGACACATAATTTAGTTGGAGATCAGTTCCAATTAAAACAGATTTCATAATTCGTTCTGATTTTTTTACGGTGAACAAACATCTTTTTTTTCATGTTCATTCTTCCTAAAAATTTAGTTGTCCATTTTTTTATACTGAAAGATTTTCTGTGATGGTGTTCGAATGAAACACGAGATTCTTTTAACGCTTTCTTTACCGCTTCACAATCTTTGCATTCAGTGGTTTCTTTGTCTGTCTTATTGCTATTTGAACCCAAAAAACTTTCTGATGATTGTTGTTGTTCCTGTGATGGAGGATTGATATTTGCATTCGGACCTTGCGCAAAAATACTTAAAGGAAGTACGAGTATGATTGTGGCGAGAATGCTTTTCATTGGTTGTTCTTTTCCCGTGTCCTGAAGGGAGTTTTCTGGTTGTGCTCCCTTCAGGGTTTGGGTGTGTACATATTAAACTTGTTTTTTAACAACTACCTTGCCACCGGCATCCCAGGTTTTGTATTCATTAGTATAATACAGGTATGCAGAAGATGCAGGTGCTTCGTATTCACCGGGAATATCCGCTTTCAAATCGAGGTTGATTACTTTTTCTTCTTTCGGTGCCATGCCGCGGTAATAGAGCACGAGATTATTTCCGATTACTTCATAATAGTCAAACAGATTTTTCTCCTGCATTTCTTTTAACTGCCATGGTTGTAAAGAAAGTCCGGCCGGAATTCCAATAATGGCAATCGGACTGGGCAGACCTTCTTCCGTTTTGTTTTTAATGGTTGCGGTCAGACGGATTGTTTCACCCTGATTTGCAGATTTAGATGCAAGTTTGGTTTGCATATCCACTTTGCATTCTTTATTGCTATTTGGAAGTGAAGTACTCCAGTTTACAGAAACTGTATGCGGCAAAGGATTTTTTGTTTCTGCATATTTCACTTTCAGCGTGTGCTTTCCTTCCTTTATATACTGTTCCAGGTTATCTAGCACAATGGCATCCTTCTCCCCTGCTTTGTAATTTTTCTCAGCAACTTTTTTCCCGTCCACATAAAATTTAACGGTTCCGTCTTCCGGTGTGGATTTGTTCGCTTTTGCGAATTCAGTGAGTGCTTTCAGTGCGAGAACAGTTCCCTGTGTATTCCCGAATGAACCGCATCCATTTCTGTTCTGCACAAGATATTCTACTACTTTGTTGATAGCGGTGCGGTTTGTATTCGGGTCTTTCAGCATGGCAAGAATTGCAAGCGAAGTCGTTTCTATTTTTAAAGATTGTCCGGTAGAATGCGTGATAGAGTGTGTAGTGCCGTCAAAACTTCCATCATTATTTTGCTTCGCGAGTAGCTCCTTCATTACTTTGTCAGCACTTTTGTCATTCAATTTATAAAGAGAGTTGACACTCATTGCCAGCTGATACGGATCTTTGTTTTTCATAGAGGTTTCAGACGTTGTGTCCAATTCTTTTTTGAGTTGGCTTCCATACCCCGCTTCTGTGAGTGCGTACACGATGTATCCGTTCATCACGTCATCGCTTATCTGCCCAAAATTGTGAAGCGCATACGTGTTGCGTTTGAATCCGCCTTTGCCGTCTTTCTGAGAAAGTATCCATTCAGCTGTACGGTCGATCATTTTCTGATCAACTCCATCGTACACTTTTTTCAGATCGTTGAACTGCATTAACCCGTAAGCAGTGAGTCCCTGATGCCCGGGTGCTTTGCCAAACCATTCGTATCCTTTTTCTTTTGTTTCAAAAGTGGTAAGGCGTTTGTACCCTCTGTCTAACATTCCTCCTGCATACGCAAAAAGTTTTTCATCTTTCGTATTAGAGGTTTTCATGTAATCCATCACCATCGCATTCGGATAGCTGTTCATGCTTGTTTGTTCGAAGCATCCTCCCGGTTCGTTCAGCATTCCTTCCACGCCAGTAAGCAGGTCGCTCACTACGGATGGGAACGCAGTCAGTTTTACTTTGATGGAACCTTTCACTACGTTGCGCATGTCAATTTGATATTCTGTTTCTGCTTTGTCACCGGAGAAAGAAGCGCGCACAGGAAATCCTTTCGGAACCACTTTCAGGTTTTGCGCAAAAGCGTCTTTCATTCCGCATGCCTTGAAACTGATTTCGAAATTCCCTTCCGAGATTTCTTCTTTCACTCTGTATTCGAGAAAAATTGTTTTTGCTTTTCCTCCTGCAAGCGTTTGAAGGTTCGGAATGGTTGATAATGGTTCCAGCCCTTTTGGCGCGGTGATGTTGAGCAATCCGCTCACAGAAGCCGAAGTATTATTTTTCAGCGTAAGGGGAATGGAAACCACATCCTGAGTAACAACTTGAGTAGGAATTTTTGTTGTGAGCGAGAAAGGCATCTGCGTGAAGCAAGTCTTTTCCGCTCTGCCTATGCTTCCATCGTGCCCGATTCCTTCTACTGTTGTTCTGAAAGAAGTGATGTCATCCGAATTGAAGAACGAGACTTCCGCTTTTCCGGAATTATTCACCTGCACATTCGGGTTCCAGTAAATGGTGGAACGGAAATCAGTTCTTTGTTCGGGATATTCTCCTTGCTTGTAAACCGGTGCGGCAAATTGTTTAGCACGGTAATATACCACTGCTTTCTGTGCGACTGCTTTATTGACAACTCTATTTGCTTGAGCATGGAACAGACCATCGCGTTCATCATCCATTACAATTTCGTTCATCTTTGCTAATCTGTTTTGTGAAGCAATTTGATTCTTTTTATTCTCTTGTTTTGCCACATGGCTTAGATTTTCATTCATAGGTTTATCTTTTTTGAATTTAGCCCCTTCATTCTCAACAGGAGCTCTTTCTTCCATTTCCATCACGGCATCCAGTGCAACAGCCTTTCCCCTTGGTACCATTGCTCCCTCCATCGGTACTGCCATTTGTCCCCATCCGCCAGTCGCTGATTTGGTTTGGCTTGGTGCATAATAATTCTGTTTGTATTGAGGATATAAATAATATGCAAGATTCTGGTTGTAATCGTAAATCGGGTATTGCTGTGTTGAATACCCTCTTGCGTTCAGAGAAAGATTTACTGTATTGCTCAGATCAAGTTTCTTCAGAGAGAAATTTCCTTTCTCGTCCGTTTCAATTTCTGTTCCGTCAGCATTTACTTTGAGTTTTGCATTCGCGATGGGTTTGCCTGTATACGCATCCAGCACCGTTCCTGAAACGATTGCTTTTTCTGCGCTGTAAGTGATTGCAGGCAGATCCTCTGCCATGACTTTTTCCCAAGTGAATCTTCTCCATCCGCTGGTCATCATCACATAGTCAAGTGCTTTGTCTGCTTTGGGTTCTTTCGCATCGAAGTAAAAGTTTGGTTCTTCCACTTTGTCTTTGATGTCGTATTCCAACAACATTTTTGAAAGAATGTTTCCCTGTTTATCATCTGCGAAAGACAACAGTTGGTCATTCACTACACTGATAGAAAGATTCGCAGGCATGGGCATTCCGCGTTCGTCTTTCACCATAATGGTCATGTTCACTTTTTCTCTTGGCAGGTATTTTTCTTTGTCGGTAGTGATTGAAACACTCAGTTGATCATTCTTATTTACAAAGGTCAAACGCTCCGCACGTTCAATTCCTTTTGAATCAAACAAAGTAAACTGCACCACACCCATAGGGAATACCCTGGCAGGGATCAATATCTCACTCTGTCCGGCTTTCGCTTCCAGTGCAGTGGCGTAACATACTTTTCCACGCACTTGTCCGATCAGAGAAAGATCTTCGGTTTCGATGGTGCTTATGTTCAACAGCATTTCTTTTTGATCTGACCTTTCAACAGAAAGAACATATCCTCTTGCAAGCGGTTCGGGTAAAACATATTCTTCTTTTATTCCGGCAGGGCTTGTGATCTTAGCTACATATTTTTCTCCGAGCGCAGGAGTGATCTCAAACGCTCCCATTCCGTTATGAAAACTTGAGAATGCTGCCACTTGTTTTCCTTTACTGTTCAACACAATTCCTTCCACATCTGCAGGCTTTCCGAATTCATTCAGCGCACGGAAGGCAACTTTACTTGCGATTCCTCTTACTAGATCCCCTCCTTCAGGAAAGAGCGAGAAGTTTATTTTGTTCAGCACGATGGGAATGGAACGTGAAATGGATTCCGTTTGCCCCTGGTAATCGATCATGATGTTCAGCAAGCCATCGTTGGTTTTCAGTTTAGCAGGTAGATTGAACTTCACATGTTTTTCTCCAATATAATCGGTGATGGTTGCTTCTTCCGCAATTTTTTCTCCTCCTATCTGTGCAACGTATTTTATTTTGTAAGAAGAAAGCGGTTTATTCTCGTTCGTTTCGATCTTTATCAATGCAGATACCTCATCTCCCGCACCAAATGCCTTGCGGTCAAAATCAAGTTTCATTTTCAATGCAGGCAACACAACATCCTGTACAGTTATTTCTTTTTCAAAAGCCCCACCTAAATCCTCCCCGTTAGGGAGGACTTGAGTGTCCATGCTCCCCTCCTTATGGGAGGGGCTGGGGGTGGGCCTCCCCTCATTCTTCATCCAATTGGTATACGCCCTTACCTTATATAATCCACCCGGTGCTTCTTCATCCAGGGTAAAATCTCCGGCAACTTTTCCGTTCCTGGCGATGAGGCGGATGGTTTTCTCCACGCTTCCTTTCGGATTGATGAACTCTACGTTCAGGATATCGCTTTGTCCACTTGGTTTGAAGTTCTGCCCGTTACGCAGGTAAGCGGAGAACCAAATGGTTTCCCCCGGATTATAAAAGGACTTGTCGAACTGAAGATACACACGCTCTTCCGGCAGTTTTGCATTTGTCTCAGTGGATTTTTTCTTCAGCAACTTAATGAAATCGTTTTCTACCGTTGGCTGGTAAGAGGTTGGAGCCATCCAGCTCATGAGCCCGATCAGTGATACTGATGTTAAAAGAGCCGTGATTGTTCCACCGAAGTACGAACATTTTACGAAGTTACGAACTACGAGCTCGCTGTTTTTCGTACTTCGTAGGTTCGTAGTTAATTCGCGCTTCGATGGGGTCGGTTGTTGGTTGTTTGAATGTTTCATTGTTATAAGGTTTTAGTTGATTTTCGGTTTGATTTACATGAATGATGCAGGGTTTTGAGCATTCCATAAACAAGAGAGATTTTTTTCAATATTTATAGAAGGATTATTCGTCTTTGGCAACTGAATAAAATATAAAAGGACTATTCCGATTCAGAATCCGGACGCTTCCATCAGGGCAGGCTCGTGTGGAAGCTTACGCCATGAGACACTTTTTTTCTTTCATCCTGTGTCATTTTCTTTATATTTGCAACCCTATTTTATAAAACTTCTTCCTAGAAAATAATCAACTTTATAATCAATAAATTAGACTTAAAACTGATTCATTATGCAAAATAAAGGTGCCATTCGAATATTCGCAATTCTTCTCGGACTTGCTTGTTTGTTTTATCTTTCTTTTTCCTGGATTACCAGAAAAATAGAAGGTGAAGCACGCGCAGTCGCTGAACAAACTGTAAGCAATCCGGAGATCATTGCTCTCGCGAAGAAACACTCCAACGGAAATGTTGAAATGGAAAATGTATTCCTAGACTCCGTACGCACAAAAGCAGAATACATCTTTTTAGATTCTGTAAGAAAACTTCCTGTTGACTTTCCTCTTTACGGGTCTGTTTTCACCTACGAGGATTGCAAAGACCACGAGATCAATCTCGGTCTTGATCTGAAAGGCGGAATGAACGTTACGCTGGAAGTGTCGGTGCCTGATATCATCCGTAATATGTCAGCTAAACCGGATGATAAAAAACTGAATCTCGCCATTGGGAAAGCACGTGTGCGCGAGAAAAGAGAGAAAAAACATTTAGCTGAACTTTTTGCTGAAGAGTTGAGATTAGCAGACCCGGGAGCATCACTGGCAAGTTATTTCCGCACCATCGAGATGAAAGGAAAAATTGATTTCAATACGCCTGATGAAGCAGTTATTAAACTCATCAAAAATCGCGTGGATGAAGCCATCGCCACTTCCGAAAAGACACTTCGCGCACGTATAGACAAATTTGGCGTTACTCAACCAACCATTCAGAAACTGGAAGGATCGGGCAGGATATTGATCGAACTTCCCGGAGTGAAAGACAAAGAACGTGTTCGCAAGCTTTTGCAGGGAACCGCCAATCTTGAATTTTGGGAAACGTATGAGAACGAAGAAGCTATCGGAAAACTCGTTGATGCCGATAAGCGTCTCTCTGAAATTCTTGGTTTTTCCGAAGTAAAGGATACAACTGTTACTGATTCTACAACAAATACTGCCGCTCCTGTAAGAAAAGATTCTATTGCAACTATCACAAAAAAAGATACGTCTGTTCTTTCAAAACTAGGACTGAATAGTAAAGACACATCTAAAAAAGTAATTGCAGAAAAAGCAAATGAGGATACATCCGCTCAGGCAAAATGGAAACGCGAGCATCCTCTCTTTTTCCTGCTTAATCCCTTCGTTGACCAAAAAGGAAAAGCAGTACCTGGACCTGTGGTTGGCAGAGCGCTTGTCAAAGATACTGCACGGGTGATGGCTTACCTGAATAATGAAAAAATTAGACGTGTTCTTCCTGACAATATCAAATTTGCATGGACATACAAAGGTGTGAAAGGCGCAGAAGCTGTTACACAACTTGTTGCGCTGAAAGTTACACGCAGGGATAAAAAAGCCGCACTCTATGGCGATATCATGACAGATGCACGCAAAGAATATGATCAGAGAGGCGGTGGCCGTCCGCATATTTCCATGACGATGACCGATGAAGCAGGACAAACATGGGCTGCACTCACGGGAGACAATATTGGAAAATGCGTTGCGATAGTTCTTGACGGATATGTTTATTCTTATCCTACTGTTCAGGGAAAAATTTCTGGAGGACAATCACAAATTACCGGAGACTTCACTGCCCGCGAAGTGGATGACATGGTAAACATTCTTAAAGCAGGAAAGATGCCGGCACCGGCTCACATCGTGGAAGAAACGGTGGTAGGACCCACGCTGGGTGCTGAATCCATCAGTGCAGGTTTTAAATCTTTTATCATCGCATTACTCCTTGTGTTCGTGTTTATGATTTTCTATTACAGCAAAGCGGGTATTATCGCGGATGTTGTTCTTCTGCTCAATACCTTTTTTATCATCGGAGTTCTTGCATCGCTTGGTGCAGTACTTACGCTCCCCGGCATTGCGGGTTTAGTACTTGTAGTCGCAATTTCCGTTGATGCTAACGTACTTATTTACGAACGTATCCGCGAGGAATTACGCGCAGGCAAAGGTTTGCAGCTGGCGGTTTCCGATGGATTCAAACACGCACTGTCTTCCATTCTTGATTCAAACATTACAACAATCTTGCTGGGTATTATTTTGTATGTCTATGGATCAGGTCCTGTTCAGGGATTTGCTACCACACTTATTATTGGTATTCTCTGCTCTCTTTTCAGCGCCATATTTATTTCCCGTATTGTGTTTGAAGCGCTTCTGGAGAGAAAAATGGACATCAGTTTTTCTATCCCGCTCACTCACAATGCTTTCAAGAACGTAAATATTGATTTCGTGAAGAGACGAAAGTTCTATTATGTTTTCTCCAGCGCAATCATTCTCACTGGTGCTATCTTCTTTTTTAAACACGGAGGATTTACAATGGGTGTAGATTTTAAAGGAGGAAGAAGTTACTATGTGCGTTTTGAAAATCCTGTAGAAACAGAAGTAGTGGGTGATGCGCTCAGAAACGGTTTTGGAGGCATACGTCCGGAAGTGAAAACTTTTGGCGGAAGCAATCAAGTGCGAATTACTTCTTCTTACATGATTGACGATACCAGCAGCACTGCAGATCAAACGGTGGAGCAAAAACTGAATGACGGACTTGCTTCGCTCAACAACAATGCCACCATCCTCCAGTCACAAAAAGTAGGAGGAACTATTTCACGCGACTTGCGCAACAATGCCGTTTGGACAATTTTGTTCTCCTGTGCATTAATGTTTCTTTACATCCTTATACGATTCAAAGGATGGCAATACGGACTTGGAGCAACTGTGGCACTCTTCCACGATGTGGCAGTGGTACTTTCATGCTATGCAATATTTGACGGCATCTTGCCCTTTACATTGGAGATCAATCAGGATTTCATCGCGGCAATTCTTACGGTAATGGGTTACTCCATGACGGATACCGTGGTGGTATTTGACCGGATCCGCGAGTACCTTTCAGATAAAGGAAAAAATACGCTTATCCCGGGCGAAGAAAAGAACCGCATTATCAATTACGCATTGAACACCACACTAAGTCGAACCATGATCACATCGCTCATCACCTTCTTTGTGTTGGTAGCGATATTTTTATTTGGCGGTGAAGTAATCCGTTCGTTCGCGTTTGCGCTTCTTATCGGTATCGTCATTGGAACGTATTCTTCTATCTGCATCGCTACTCCAATCGTAATTGATTTTGACAAGAAGAAAAAGGAAATCGCATAGTAAGTCCTTGCATTAGAAAAGGATTTACTACTGATTTAGAAAGTGCTACAAGTGAGGAATTACTTTGGATTGAGGTTTTCTATTACTTCTTGTTTTTTCCTCCCCACCTATACATCTTTACGTCCAATCCGCAGAGGTCTAGCACACGGTCAATAACAGTAGAAGCGAGTTGCTCAAAATCTTTTGGCTTGCTATAAAAGGATGGAGAAGCAGGACAAATAATTCCTCCCGCTTCGGTGATGGTTTTCATATTGTTGATGTGGATCAAACTGATCGGAGTATCGCGTGTAACAAGAATTAATTTTCTTCTTTCTTTTAGAATCACATCTGCTGCGCGAGTGATCAGATCATTTGAAATACCGCTTGCAATTCTTGCCATCGTTCCCATGGAGCAGGGGCAAACAATCATCGTTCTGAAATCGGAAGAGCCGGAAGCAAATGGAGCGGTGAAATCGGTTTTGGAATACGCCTTGAAGAATCCCCCTTTATCCCCCTTTGCAAGGGGGAGAGGAACAGCCAACTCCGTTTCCCAAACTTGTTTTGCATTATCGCTCATCACAATTCCAACGCAATCCACCTGGCTTTTCAAGAAAGAAAGTTTTTCCAATAATACTTTCGCGTAAATAGAGCCGCTGGCTCCAGTAATTCCTACAACTATTTTTAATTTTTTAGGCATTCTGATTATGCAGGAACCTGTTTTTTAACAATCCGCATACACTTTAGGGATAGATCCGTGAAGATTAATTTCGCACTTCCGTTTCGCTCTATATGAATGATCGCTTCGTTTAGTTCATCAGATAATTGTTTGCAGATGTTTCCGTCAAGTTTGGTGGAAAGTTTTTGCACGAAATCCAGTTCTTCTCCGTCCACACGCAATAATGTTTTGTCTCCATACATGCCGACTAAACATTCGCGAAATATGTTCAAGCCGTATAGCAGAAATGCTTTCTGATTTTCCCTGCCGACTTTTGAATTCGCAATTTCTTCGACCCAGGAAATAATTCCGACCACGTCCACTTTAAAAATCATTCTCATCCACTCTCTGAATTTGTGCAAATGCAGGTTTTCTTCAAGATTCTCTCCTGTCAATTTAAGTGCGGCATTATAATTTCCATCTGCGAGATAAGCAATGCGTGAAGCATCATCCGGAGACAGTTGATTTTTTTCTATCAGCGATTCTTTGATTTCTTCATCGGAAATACGATTTACCTTTATCAGTTGCGTGCGCGAGTAAATAGTACTCAGCAAAGCTTCTTCATTTTCAGAAACAAGAAGGAAGAGAGTTTTATCAGGCGGTTCTTCCAGTATCTTCAATAATTTATTTGCAGCAGCAATGTTCATCTTCTCCGGCATCCAGATGATCATGACCTTAAATTCCCCTTCGTAAGTCGTGAGCGCGAGTTTGCGAAGAATTTCTCCGCTTTCTTCAACGCCAATGATTGGTTGTTTGTTCTCGGCATCTAAAGACGAAAACCAATCCGATAAATTCAAATAAGAATTTTCCAGAAATGATTCACGCCATTCAACAGCCACATCCGTACTTTTTTCCACAGACCCTTTTTTCAATGCGACAGGATAAACAAAATGCACATCCGGATGAACAAGTTTATTATTTTTCATACAGGAAGCACACATACCGCAGGCATCACTGCCTTTCGGTGTTTTGCAAAGAATATATTGTGTGTAAGCAACAGCCAAAGACAAAGCACCGCTTCCTTCTGCACCTAAAAATAGTTGAGCATGGCTCACGCGGTTCTCCTGCACAGAATGCACGAGACGTTTCTTTACTTCTTCCTGTCCGATGATATCCTTAAAAAGCATCATCAAATATAGCCACAGATTTCACAGATTCACACAGAAAAATCATTTGTTCTGTATTACGAATCTTATACTTTTGTCTTGAATTTTATCCATATTTTATGAAGACAATAGACAGCATAAATTTCAAAAACAAACGCGCAGTCATCCGCGTAGACTTCAATGTTCCGCTGGATGAAAAATTCAATGTGACAGATGACACACGCATCCGTGCCGCTGTTCCTACTATCAAAAAGATTTTGAAAGATGGAGGTAGCTTGGTACTCATGTCTCACCTCGGAAGGCCGAAAGGCGGATACGAAGAAAAATACTCTCTAAAACATATTGTAACTACGGTTGAAAAACTTTTAGGAACAAGTGTGAAATTTGCTTCAGATTGCGTAGGAGATTCCGTAAAAAAGCTCGCTGTAGAATTAAAAACGGGCGAAGTGCTGTTGCTCGAAAACCTTCGCTTTCACAAACAGGAAACAACCGGAACAGAATCTTTCGCACAGGAACTTGCATCGCTCGGTAACGTATATGTGAACGATGCGTTTGGCACCGCGCACCGCGCGCACGCTTCCACAACGATCACCGCTAAATTTTTTCCGAAGAACAAATGCTTCGGGTATGTGATGGCGGGAGAGCTTGCCAGCATCAATAAAGTTCTTACGAGTGCTGAAAAACCTTTTACTGCCATTCTGGGAGGAGCAAAAGTTTCAGGAAAAATTCTGATCATTGAAAAACTGCTGGATAAGATCAATAACCTCATCATCGGGGGAGGAATGGCCTATACATTTATTAAAGCTCAGGGAGGAAAAATTGGAAGTTCCTTAGTGGAAGAAGATAAAATGGATGTTGCATTAAAGATATTAAGCGATGCAAAAGCAAAAGGGGTTAATATTTACATTCCGGTGGATACGGTAGTAGCAGATGCGTTTTCTAACGATGCGAAAAAACAAACGGTTGACATCAACAAAATTCCGGATGGTTGGTTGGGATTAGACATTGGTCCTGAAACAGAAAAGATTTACCGCGATATTATTCTCAAATCAAAAACCATTTTGTGGAACGGACCTATGGGTGTTTTTGAGATGAGTAATTTTGAGCATGGCACCATAGCCGTGTCAGAAGCAATCGTACAGGCAACTTCTAAAGGAGCTTACTCCCTGATTGGTGGTGGAGATTCGGTTGCTGCCATCAACAAATATAAAATGGGTGATAAGGTGAGTTACGTTTCTACTGGCGGTGGTGCTCTTCTGGAATACATCGAGAGCGGAACCTTGCCAGGGGTGGATGCGATTGAGAAGTGAAAACCTCAGCTGCAATCAAAGATTTTTACATTGCATCCAACACCTCCTCCTATCAATAAATTTCACAAGCAATTACATGTGATGTTATGAGCAGGAAACGCTAAAACCCATACCCCTTATAATCCTTTGTAAATTCTTCCTCCGAAATTTTCGCGTTCACCTGCAGGTCGTGGTACTCGTATGATTCAAAGAGTCCTTTGTCGTCATACACTTTTATGATGCGCGGCACTAATAGTTCTTTGTCAATATAGAGGATCATTTTGCTTCCATATACATTGGGCACTTTTATTTTTTGATTGGGTTTCACATCGTGGTAATTACTCACTTTGTCCGCATTTATCTCAAGAAGCATATAATCGCTCACCTTTAGTTTGCGCCCAATCGTTACCAATGTTTCCCCTTTCTGGACGGTGTAGTCAACGTATTTAAAATTTGAATATTCTGCAACTATGAAATAACATTCATGTTCATCCCATGTCATAGTTCCTACGCATTTAAAATAAGTATCAAATTTTTCTCCGGTTATGTTGATGGAACTTTTGATGATATCGGCAAAATAATCAAAACCCGCTTCATTAATAGTGTGATGCTGCTTCTCGCGCATCAAAGACCCCATGGGGTCGAGGCTCAGGTTCATATATGGAAATCCGTTTGGATTTATGAGCGCATTGCCGTTATTCTTCCCTTTGACCCACAAAAGTTCAGGTCCTCTGAGGTAGATGTACATTTTTCTGGGGGAAGTATTCAGTTTAATCTGGGATTCGGTAGAAATTATTTTCCCCTTGAAGCGTTCATTGCATTTTAAATGAAACTTCAGTGTTTGTATTTTTTCTACTGAAGCAATTGTGTTCTGAAGTATTTCTTTACAGGAAAGAACCGAAGAAGTTGTGATGTGCGATGTTCGATAGGTAAAGGAAAGAAACACCAAACACAAAACCGTAAATAATAAACAACTCCGAAATAGTCCATTCGGATAAATTTGTTTTTTTTTGTAAATCATTGCACGAATTTACAAAAATAAAGAGGCAGGAAACGGGCGAAAAACCAGCATAAACGATCAATTCCTATCTTTACCGTAATGAAAATTCTCGGCATCATTCCGGCACGTTACGGCTCTACTCGTTTTCCAGGAAAACCTCTGGCTGACATTAAAGGAAAGCCAATGATACAATGCGTATACGAGCAGGCGCACCAATGTAAAGCGCTGACCGAAGTAGTGGTTGCCACAGATGATAAAAAAATAGAAAGTGCTGTAAAAAAATTCGGAGGAAAGGTCGTAATGACATCAGACAAGCACGAAAGCGGAACAGACCGGTGTTATGAAGCGCTTGTAAATTTCGGAGGAAAATTTAATGCAGTTATTAATATTCAGGGAGACGAACCATTTATTCATCCTGAGCAGATTTCGAAAGTTGCTAATTGCTTTTACCTCACCCCTTCGCCCCTCTTCCGCGGGAGAGAGGTTGGGGGTGAGGTTCAAATTGCTACGCTTGTCATGAAGTTGAACAGCATTCACGAACTCACTAATCACAATACCATAAAAGCAGTTATCAATAAAAAAAAGGAAGCGATTTATTTCAGCCGTACCGCCATTCCCTATTATCGTGGAGAGGATTTTACGGAATGGCTTAAACTCCATACGTATTATAAGCACGTAGGTATTTACGGTTATCGCTCAGATATTCTTGCTGAAATCACAAAGCTGGAACGTTCTCCTCTTGAAATTGCCGAATCGCTGGAGCAACTGCGCTGGCTGGAAAACGGATATAAAATTGTGGTTGAGTTTACAGATATAGAATCGCATTCCATTGACACACCGGAGGATTTAAAAAAAATTGACAGCAGACAATAAACAGCAGGCAATCTGTAAATTCGTAAATTCGTAAAAGATTAGTTATTCGTACCGTGAATCTTGAAAAACATATCAGCGAACTTCTGTTTGAGCACGATTGTGTGATCGTACCCGATTTTGGAGGTTTTGTTTGCAATTACTCTTCTGCAAATATTCATTCGGCAAAGCACCAGTTTCATCCGCCTTTCAAAAAGATTTCCTTTAACCGGAATCTGAAAAATAACGATGGCTTGCTCGCCAATCAGGTTGCACAATCAGAAAATATTTCTTATTCGGATTCCAATCGTTGTATTTCGGAATATGTCAAAATGCTTAATAAAGAATTAAGCAAAGAAAAACGTTTTGACCTGAAAAATATCGGAACAATTTATCTGGGAGAAGAAAATACTTTGCTGTTTGAACAGGATGAAACAGTCAATTATTTGCCTGATTCGTTTGGTCTCAGCACTTTTTATTCTCCAGCCATCAGGCGCGAACCGATTGAAAGAAAGATCGAGAAAAAATTAAAAGACAAAGTAATAATTCCTTCAAAAGAAAAGGAAGTCGCTTCGACTACACTCAGCGTGACAAACGTTAAAAGAAAAATATCACGTTATGTTGTTTACTCAACAGCAGTTGTGGTTATTGCATTTCTCCTCTGGATTCCATTTCAAACCGGATTATTAAAAAATATCGACTATTCCAGTTTGAATCCCTTTGCTGCAAAAGGCGAACCGCTTTATCAATTATCTGAAGTTTCATTGCCGGAAAAGGATATTGCCAAAGAAAATGCCGGTAATTTGTTTGCATCTGAAAACGATACTATTCGATTTCTAAATATTGCGATTGATGGAAAAACTCCAATTGTAGTTAGTTTGCAGGACGATAAAACCGCTGTTGCCAAAACAAAGTCAATGCGGCATAAAACAAACGGGCGTTTTCAAATTATCGGTGGCGCTTTCGCCATTGCTGCAAATGCAGAAAAGTTTGTCGCAAAATTGAAAACCCTTGGTTACGATGCACAAATCATAAACAAGAAACTCCACATGGTTTCCTATGGAAGTTTCGCTTCCCGCAAGGAAGCTCGTGAAGCAATGGAGAAGATACATGCTGTGCAGAAAGATGCGTGGCTGATGAGAAACTAAAAGACGAAACCACAATATTCATATTGCATATTATCCCCTTGAAATGGGAACTTCTTCTGAGAATAAGAAGAACTTTATTCAGTAGCACATCTTTTCAATTTCCTGCCAGGACGGACAGAGCATAAAGAAGAAAATAAATAATTTTCTAAAATATAGGTCCTTTCTACTTAGGAATAAAATACCCCATACTAATCAAGATAATAAAAAAAATAAAAATAAAAAATATGAGCCAAGTCGCTTTTTTAATTTTTGTCTGAAAAGCAACACAAAAAGATAAATAAGATATTAAAAATGATAGATAAAGCATTCCAATTAAAAAATTATGAATTTGCTCTGGCGTAGTATGATTTATAAAGAAGGGTAATGTAAAAAGTACAAAAAGCATAAAAATAAACTGCGCAATAAAACAAACAACAATTCCCGTTAATGTTAGTCTGCTAATTGAAAATGATTTATCAAATCGTATTAATTGTCTATTTAATAAAATTAAAATTGTTAAGATTAGTAAGAGAATAAAAAAACCTAGGAATAAATAGAAGTAAGCTAAATTATAAAGCGTATCAACGAATATTAACCCTCGTACTATTAAAAATCCAACTAATAAAAATCCACTGTATTTAATTATTAACCTTATCATGTCTTATGCTGTATCATTTGTAATACTACTATAAAACATCAAACCAATCTGTTATTATTTATAATTGAAAGTAAGCGATGATATTATTCCTGCCTTTTATTTTTCCGATGATTTCTTCTCTCTTCCCTTTTTATAAATCCTGATCGCAAGAAAAATCGTAACACTGAAGAGTATCAGCCCAAGCAGTGCCCACACAAAACTTAAAGTATCTTTCATCACCACAATAAAAATAATTGCAACCAAAAAAATGGTTGCCACTTCATTCCACATTCTGAGTCTGAAGGAAGAATATTTCACTACATCTTTTTGAAGCTGGCTAAACATCACATGACATTGAATGTGATACAGCGTAAGACCGAACACGAAAGCAAGTTTGAGGATGAACCAGGGAGAAGAGAGGTAGAATAGAAAATTTGTATAAACCATCCATCCTCCAAAAATATAGGTACAGATCATCGAAGGCCAGGTGATTCCGTACCACAATCTTTTTTCCATCAGCTTGTACTGCTTTTGTAAAATAGCTTTTTCCGGCTCTGATTTTTTTTCTGCTTCAGCATGATAAATAAAAAGTCGCACGATATAAAATAATCCTGCAAACCATGTTACAACAAAAATAATGTGGAGAGCTAAAAGATAGGGATTGGCATAGGCAATCATGAGTCAAAGGTAACTATTTCTATCTTTGAAAAACTTTAACATTATGATGAAAGCAAAAGCTCCCCGCGAAAGTATCTGTTTCACTACTGAACAGGTATTGCCCAACGATACTAATCCGCTCAACACATTATTCGGAGGGCGGTTGATGCAATGGATGGATATTACAGGAGGAATTGCTGCTCACCGCCATTGCGGAAGAGTTTGCGTAACAGCTTCGGTTAATAATGTTTCGTTTGACCAACCTGTTAAATTAGGAGATGTTGTTACGCTGGAAGGAAAAGTATCACGTGCATTTAATACTTCCATTGAAGTTTTTGTAGATGTTTGGGTGGAAAATCCTACCGGTGGTTCAAGAAAAAAATGTAATCAGGGGATTTTTACATTTGTAGCGGTTGACCAATTAGGAACACCTGTTCCCATTCCACCGGTGATCACCGAGACAGAAGAAGAAAAGCAACGCTTTGAAAGCGCCCTTCGAAGAAAACAACTTGCGTTGATTCTTGCAGGCAGAATGAAGCCGGAAGAGGCATCAGAACTCAAAGCATTATTTGTTAGCCCATCCTAATCCTTCCGAAAGGGAAGAACTTTCAGAATGTGAATAAGTTGCTTATGCCTTCCCTTTGGGAAGGTCAGGATGGGTTGCCTTTACAATCTCTTCTTCATGAATATCCATCATACACCTGAAATGACCTTTCGGGCATTTTGCAAAGCCAAGTTTGGAGCATGGTCTGCATTTTAAATTTGTAACTTGTAACTTGTAACTTGTAACCTGCGTTTCGCCATAGTATGGATACATTCCAAATTCAGGAATTGTATTTCCCCATACAGAAACAATTTCTTTTTTAAACGCAGCAGAAATGTGCATCAGTCCGGTATCGTGGGTAATTATTTTTTTTGCCTGCTTAACTAAAGATGCGGATTGATTCAAATTATATCTGCCGCAAGCATTTAGAATTTTGTGACTTGCGACTTGTAACTTAATTATTTCTCCTTTTTCAATATCTTCTTTCCCTCCGAGTAAAATAACCGGTTTATCTATTTTTTTGCAGATGGAAATAATTTTTTCTATTGGTAACTGCTTGGTCAAATATTTTGCTCCGATCACAAATCCAATATAACCGTTTTGAAATTCTAAAGAAAGAGTTTTTATATCAACTTCATCTTTTGCCGGAATAAAATAATCCAATCCCTTTCCATCGTTCTTAACTCCCAGAGATTTTACAGTTTCAAAATAGCGGTCAACAATGTGGGTATTCGGAAGGGTGTTTATCTTCAAATTAACCATCAGCCATTTTTCGATATTGAGTTTATGAAATGATTTATACTTTTTTCCCAATATCGCTTTCAATTGAGTGGAGCGGAGATTGTGATGAAGGTCGATCACAAAGTCATAATTTTCTTTTTTCAGTTCTACTGAAACTTCCGAAATATTTTTATCAATGGTATAGAGTTTATCTATATATGGATTGCTTTCAATAATACTCCCGAATTGTTTCTTGGTGATGTAATGCACCTGAGCATCTTTCACCTGTTGTTTCAGGCAACGAATAATGGGAGTAGTGAGGACAATATCTCCAATGGAACTGAAGCGTATGATAAGGATTTTCATTCAAACGTACGTATCGCAGACAGACAAATGTAAATAAAAAAGTCCCTGTGAATTTTCACAAAAGTTTTATGTACAATAGATATTTTCTTGATGATGAGTATCACCCTCCCCAACCCTCCCTATCCAAACTTCGATATTGAATTGCCTCTGCTAGATGCTGTGTTTGAATCTGTTCTGAAGGATCTAAATCTGCAATGGTGCGGGAGACTTTTAGAATTCGATCGTAGGCTCGTGCAGATAGACCAAGTTTTTCCATTGCGTTTTTCAGAAGCATTTGACCGGCTTCATCTATTTTACAAATTGAGCGAAGGGTATTCGCACTCATTTGTGCGTTACAATATACTCCTTGGTTTTTTTCAAAACGCTTTGATTGTATTTCCCTTGCTTTTATTACGCGCTCACGGATCTTTTCGCTTGGTTCGGCACTGCGCTCGCTAGAAAGTTCGCTGAAGGCAACAGGAGTAACCTCAATATGAATATCTATTCTATCGAGAAGCGGACCTGAAATCTTGTTGAGGTATTTTTGCACCACGCCTGGTGCACATACACATTCTTTTTCAGGATGATTGTAATATCCACAGGGACAAGGGTTCATTGCGGAAATCAGCATAAAACTTGCAGGATACTCCACAGAAAATTTCGCACGCGAGATAGTTACTGTTCTGTCTTCCAGCGGCTGACGCATTACTTCCAACACATTGCGACTGAATTCGGGAAGTTCATCCAAAAATAAAACTCCGTGATGCGCAAGAGATATTTCACCCGGCTGAGGAAAACTTCCTCCACCGACAAGTGCCACATCAGAAATAGTATGATGCGGAGAACGAAACGGGCGAGCGGTAACTAATGAAGTTCCCTTTCCCATTTTTCCTGCTACAGAATGAATCTTTGTCGTTTCAAGTGATTCTTCAATGGTGAGCGGAGGAAGAATGGTTGGCAAACGTTTTGCCACCATAGTTTTTCCTGACCCCGGAGGACCAATCATGATCACATTATGTCCGCCTGCTGCAGAAATTTCCAAAGCACGCTTAATGTTTTCCTGTCCTTTTACATCCGCAAAATCCAATTCTGATTTGCCAAGCTGAGAATAAAATTCTTCAGCAATATTTATCTTCGTTTGTTCAAGAGTTTTTTCTCTATTAAAAAAATCTATTACCTCTTTTATGTTTTCCACTCCAAAAACTTTTAACTCTCCAACCGCAGCTGCTTCCTGTGCATTTTGTTTTGGAAGAATGATCCCTTTGAATCCTTTTTCTTTTGCTTCAATGGCAATGGGAAGAACACCTTTTATCGGACGAAGTTCTCCATCTAAGGAAAGTTCGCCCATGATAATATACTCTGCTAACTGTTCGCTCTTAATTTTATCATCAGCTGCAAGAATTCCGATAGCAGTTGTAAGATCATACGCGGAACCTTCTTTTTTAATATCGGCAGGAGCCATATTGATAGTGACTCCTTTGCCCGGAATTTTATGTCCGATATTTTTCAGCGCTGCGCCAATACGGTGCTGGCTTTCTTTGACCGCACTATCGGGCAACCCGACTAAAAAGAAAAACACACCTCCAGAAATATTAGTCTCGATCGTAACCAGTGTAGCTTTTATGCCATGGACTGCACAGCCGAAGGTTTTGACTAGCATGAAAGAAGATTGAGTATCAAGAAAATACTTTTACATATTTTCTTCTACAAAATGAATTAATGAATGAATTATTTTAATATGAATTTCCTGAGCACGATCGGCATATTTTGAATAGGGTGCACGGATCTCTACATCGCAGAGGAAAGACATTCTGCCTCCATTTTTACCGGTAAGCCCGATGACTTTCATACCTTTTTTCTTTGCAGTATTTATTGCATGGATGACATTTTTTGAATTTCCGCTGGTGCTGATGGAAAAAAGTACATCGCCTTTCTTTCCAACTGCTTCAATAAATCGAGAAAAAACAAAATCATATCCGTAGTCATTTGCCACGCAGGAAATATGCGAAGGATCTGAAATTGAAATTGCAGGCAACGATTTTCTGTTCTCGCGGAATCTGCCGGAAAGCTCTTCAGAAAAGTGCATGGCATCGCACATGGAACCACCATTTCCGCAGGAAATCACTTTGTGTCCTTTCTTAAATGACTGTACTAAAAGCTTTCCTGCTTTTTCAATTGCGGAAAAGTTTTTGTGATTGGAAACAAACTCTGCAAGAATGTCTGTTGCCTCTGCAAAGTTCTGGTGTATGATGTTTTTATTCATATGAGTCCCTCTTAATCCCCCTACAAGGGGGAGAATGTTAATCGATCATTTCAAATCCGGTGTAAGGCACAAGCGCTTTCGGAATTTTTATTCCTTTATCTGTCTGATGATTTTCTAAAAGAGTGGCCACAATCCTGGGTAAAGCTAATGCGCTTCCGTTCAGCGTATGCGCCAGTTGAGGTTTCCCATTGCCATCGCGGAAACGAATTTTTGAACGATTGCTTTGAAACGTTTCAAAGTTGGAAACCGAACTTACCTCCAGCCATTTTTGCTGCGCGGCAGAATACGTTTCAAAATCATAAGTAAGCGCAGATGCAAAACTCATATCGCCTCCGCAAAGTTTTAAGATTCTGAATGGCAATTCCAGTTTCCTTAAAATTCCAGCAACATAATTCTGTATTTCTTCCAATGTTTCGTACGATTTATCGGGATGAGAGATTTGTACAATTTCTACTTTATCAAATTGATGCAGACGATTCAGTCCTCTCACATCTTTTCCGTAAGAGCCGGCTTCTCTGCGGAAGCAAGGTGTATATCCGCAATTTTTAATAGGTAAGTCTTCCGCTTTCAAAATGGTATCACGGTAAATATTTGTAATGGGAACTTCTGCTGTAGGAATCAAATACAGATTGTCAGTCGTTACATGATACATCTGTCCTTCTTTATCCGGTAACTGTCCGGTTCCAAAACCAGATGCTTCGTTTACCATGATTGGCGGTTCAATCTCCAGAAATCCTGCCGCTGTTGCATTGTCGAGAAAAAAATTAATCAGCGCTCTCTGAAGTTTTGCACCTTTTCCTTTATATACTGGAAATCCGGCACCGGTTAATTTTACTCCAAGTTCAAAATCAATAATATCATATTGAGAAGTAAGCTCCCAATGCGGTTTTGCACTTGCAGAAAGTTTTGGCATTTCACCTTCTGTGTGAACCACTTCATTGTCTGCCGGAGTTTTTCCTTTGGGAACTTTTATACTCGGAAGATTCGGAAGCAGCACCAATACTTTATTTAATTCTTCTTCTGCCAACGCAAGAGATATCTCAAGTTTCTTCGTTGTTTCCTTTAGCGCGGTACTTTTATTTTTCAAATCATTCGCTTCTGCTTGTTTACCTGCTTTGAACAAATCGCCCACTTGTTTGGCTATTGTATTGGCTTCAGAATTCAATGTATCAAGTTCCGTTTGAATCTTTCTTCGATCGCTGTCGAAAGAAATTATTTTTTCTACGAGTTCTTTCGCGTCAAAATTCTTGACAGCCAGTCGCGCAATGACTTCTTCTTTGTGTTCGCGTATGTAGTTAAGTTGGAGCATGAGTGCAAAAATAAAAATCTCCTGACTTTACAGAGAAAATCAGGAGACTATATGTTTTCTAGGGCGAAGTGCTTTACTTAGCGGCAACAGGCTCAACCAGTACAAAAGAACGATGGTTTGCGCCTCTTTTGAATCGTACAACACCATCTGCAAGAGCAAATAAAGTATGATCTTTTCCGATGCCTACGTTAAGTCCGGGATGATGTTTTGTGCCGCGTTGACGAACGATAATGTTTCCTGCAATGGCTGGTTGTCCGCCATAAATTTTTATACCGAGGCGTTTACTGTGCGACTCTCGGTTATTTTTGGTTTTACCTTCACCTGCTTTATGTGCCATGATTCTTAGATTTTAGATTCTTAGATTTTAGAGGTGCTGCTATCTCACATCTAATATCTAAGGTCTGTTATGATTGAATGTCCTGAATTTCAATTTTGGTTAAATACTGGCGATGTCCGTTCAGTTTCGCATATCCTTTGCGTCTTTTCTTTTTGAAGACAAGTACTTTTTCATCTTTCAAATGAGAAACAATTTTTGCACTTATAGAAGCGCCTTTGACAGTAGGCATGCCCACCTCTACTTTCCCCTCGTTATCCACGAGAAGAACTTTGTCAAATTTAACGGTATCGCCTTCGTTTCCTTCGAGGCGGTGAACAAATATTTGCTGGCTCTTCTGAACCTTAAATTGCTGTCCTGCAATGTCTACTATAGCGTACATTTTCTTTAGGTATTAAAAAGGGAAGCGAAGATAATTAAAAAATTAACACCTCAAAACCTTAATTTCTGGTCCCTCATTATATTCAATTATATGGCTTCAACTGCTCGTCAACAATTTTAAGCCCTTCTGTAAATGAACGAGGGTGATACTCGAGTTCTCTTTTTGCCTTATCTATTATAAAACCGGTATAAGGTGGGCGTTTTGCAGGTTGGTTCAATTGTTCTGATGAAACCGGATTAATAAAGGACCTATCTAATTTCCAAAAATCAGCAATTTGATAGGCCAAGTCAAGAATGCTGAAAGTTTCTTTGCCGGAAACGTGATAGATTCCTTCAGCTCCTTTCATCGCTGCAAGAATACACCCTTGTGCAAGATCTTCTGAAAGAGTAGGTGCGCGATATTGATCGTTAATCACATTTATCTTCTGCTTCTTTTCCAGATTATTTTTTACCCACAATACAAGGTTGCTTCGGGTATTACCATCCACTACTCCATAAACTATGATTGTTCTTAGAATTGCCCATTTAAGTTTACTCTTCATCACAATCTTTTCTCCTTCCAGTTTTGAAAGCGCATAATAGTGAAGCGGGTTGGGTTTATCGTTTTCATCGTAAGGCGCGCCCTTCATTCCGTCAAAAACAAAATCGGTGGAAATATGAATCAACCTCACCCCTGACCCCTCTCCCACGGGGGAGGGGAGTTTTGTAAGTGCATCAACAATATTTTGTACAGCCGTTACATTCGCCAGCCAGCATTCTTCACGTTTGGTTTCACAGGCATCCACATTGGTCATTGCTGCGGTATTGATAACCACATCGGGCTTGCATTTTGAAAAAACTTTTTCTACTTCCGCTTTATTTGTGATGTCGAGGGATTCGTAGATATAGCCGTCTTTTCTATTCAGGCGATTTTCTCCTTTGGCTGTGGCGATGATTTGCACTTCCCCTTTAATTTGTTTTCTCAAATCGTCAGGAAGTAGACAAAACGAATCGCCTAAAAGTCCATAAACAACTTTTTGTCCGAGTAATCCGTTGGAGCCGGTGATGAGAATTTTTTTCATTTCAATAAGTCCCTCTCCTGCGGTATAGGGATCTAGAGTGAGGTCAGGAAAGAATTCCTTTCAGTTTTTTAATTTGTTCATTTGTTCCGAGAACAAAAAGTTTTGCATTAGGACTTATTTTTGTATCGGGAGAAGGGTTTACCACAAACTGTCCGCTATCTGTTTTGAAGCCGATAATATTTGCGCCCGATTTACTTCGCACATCAATATCAGCAATGGTCTTGTTCCGGAGTTCTTCGCGCAGATCTGTAAAAGTAAATTCTTCCAGGTTAATATTGTTTTCTCCTTGCTCAGTGATAAAATCTATAAACTCCACCACATCGGGTTTGAGCACGAGTGATGCCATATGTGCGCCACCCACTTTATCAGGCATTATCACATTATTCGCTCCGGCAGTTTTAAGTTTTTTGTCCGAGTTGTCGTCTGAAGCACGGCTGATGATGGTAAGATTTGCATTCAGAGAGCGAGCGGAAAGAACAATGAAAAGGTTATCCGCATCAGTTGGAAGTGTGGTGATAAGCGCTTTTGCCCTTGTAATCCCTGCTTTCTGTAAGACTTCATCATCGGTGGCATCTCCTTCTACCAGAAGATGAGAAAATCGATGCGTAATGGATGCAACCAACTCGTGATTTTGTTCAACAACCACAAAGCGCTGATCATGTTGTTTTAATATGTGAGCTGCCTGTCTGCCGTTACGCCCATATCCGCAGATAATGACGTGGTTTTCAATTTTTTCTATTGTATTGTTCATACGATAACTTTTAAAGAAGTGCTGAAACTCTCCATCCACAATATAACGTGTTATCAGTGAAATGGAATAGGCAAAAATACCAAAACTGCTCATGATGAGAAATGCTGTAAAAAGTCTTCCTGCATCGCTGAGCGGATGCACTTCGCCAAAACCAACCGTAGCGATGGTGATGATGGTCATGTAAAATGCTTCTATCAGCGTATAATGTTCAATGAAGATATATCCGCTCATGCCGATAAGCGTAATTGTAAAGAGGAGTGTGATTGGGAAATAGATTCTGGAAAAGAAAAGATTTTTCACGCAGAAATTAATTTATAGATCCCAAATGGTTGGACGCGGATTTTTTCGTGGCTTAAAGTATGCTTTGTGCTCCAATAAAAACGCTAGAACGAAATAAATAATAATGGGAGAACCAAATGTGAAAAATGACAGATAAATAAAATACATTCGGATGGTGGTGGCTTTGATACCCATTTTTTTCCCCAGCCAGGTACACACTCCGAATGCATGCCCTTCAAACCAATTGCGTGTGCGTTGTATCATAGTGTAAAAGTAAGAAAAAGCCACCTCACTCCAGCCCTCTCCAAAGGAGAGGGAGTTACGCGCTTTCTCTCTCCCCTTTGGGGAGAGAAGGAGAGGGGTGTAGCAGTCTCGCTCCCACCGAACATTTCAAACATCTTTTCTTAGAGCAATATTCATTCTTCAGTTGAAGAAGAGCTTGCGTTTCATAGGCGTTCTTTGCATTAATTCCCAATTCTTTCCATTTACTGATAATAGCATTTTTTTCAGGAAGAGTTTTTTCTAATAATTCTAAAGCGTGTTCAACATAGTTTTCCGCACCTTTTTCTTTGCCATAGATAAAAACAAAAGGTGCAATGGTATTGATGATGATGTTACTTATGGCATCATCGCCAAAGCGTTTCACCTCACCCCCAACCCCTCTCCTAAAGGAGAGGGGAGTTTGTTTATCAAAACGATAATGTGTCTTCCAGTACTCACTCGTTTCGCATGAGAGCAAATCGCGAATTGCTTTTATATTCTTTGTTTCTATTATTTTTGAAAATAAATGTGAGGATTTGTAAATCAGATTTGCAAACTGGGAAATACGAACGGTTGGAAAGTTTGGCGGATGCAGGCGCATGAATTTCCATAGATGACTGTCGATTGGTTTTAGTTTGAATTTATTTTTCAGAAATTCATATTCTTTTTTTAATTGTAAAAAATATTCATCATGCGTTCCCTCTCCTTTGGGGAGGGTTAGGGAGGGGTGCAACATCCCCGCCACTCCAAACAACAACGCTTCAATTTGCAGCAAACTGTTTTTATGTTTTCCAAGAACAGAAACCGGCAATGATTTTGCAAGCAACTCAAACGGTTCTGCATTTATTTTAAGTCCAAAATTTCGGGCAAGATGCCGGTAAAAAGTTTCTTCCCGGTTATTCTTGTTTTGCTTTAAACTTTCAAGAATAGGAATGGATTTTCTTTCCAGGCGTTCAACAAGTAATCGGTCAAGCCAGTGATTCAATGTGAACGAATCAATATCTTTAATCTGTTTTCCGCAGGGAATCCAATCTCGACTGGATTTGAAGGATAAATATTTTTGATAAATATTGTTGGGGATTCTCTCATTAAGTTCGAGCGTTGGAATACGCTCGCCATTCTTTCTTCTCAACTCTTTATCGGCTTGATACACAACATGAAGAATTACATTGTCGTAGGCTTTGTCCTGTTGGTGCTTATGCATTTCCCAATCTGAAGCGCGAACATGTATCTCTACGTTCCCAGCCCAGATAGTTTTTCCTATTTTAATTTTTGCGTTGAAGAAATCCGGACCAGAATCGGAGTTGGGTTCTCCGCATTTAAGAATTTCAATGGGTTCGCCTTCAACAGTAGTTTTTAAATCCCTAGTGTCAAACAAGCGGAACTTCCAGAGGTAATGGAGGAATTCTTCCTGCATGGTGCGAATGGCTAATGGATGCGAATTTACGAATGAAAACTAAAACGTATATAAAGGAAGAGAGAATAAACTTTAGAATCAAAAAACTTTTAACGGATCATTGTTTTGTTATTCAACAGGAACTAAAAAACACAAAATCAACCCAAGACGCTGAATAGTCACATTCATGCTTTTTGCTTTTCCAGCATTCCGATAATTTTCTTTTGCGAAGCGACAAGTTCTTTCAGCGCTTCATTTTCTTTTTGGCAATGCTCCAGGTTATGCTTTAAGTGTGAGAGTTCTTTGTTGCCGTATTGATCTGCACCCAACTCCTCCTGCACCATGCCGATTTTTCCTTTGAATCCTTCAAACTCCTCTTCCGATACGCCCAGCGCTTTTAAAATTGTCTGGAGCGTATAGTGGTTTATTTTACCCGTTTGTTCCGCATAAGAAACAAGCGCCCTTGTCTTGTTGATTTTCTTTGCCAGTTCCTCCTGTGTAAGCCCCCTCATGGTTCTGAGCAGTTTTATCTTTTTGCCAATGTACATGGTGTGTGATTTTTAAAATTGCACACGGCAAGGAATGAAAACCATTATTATCAAAAAGATAATTATATTTGCTAAATGATAATTATTGATAGTTTATAAAACAATCAATTCTATAGAATCGACCAATGACAACTAATTTGCTGCAAATAGCTGACGAAAAGTTTTGGGATCATATCCATAAGAGACATCAAGACAAAGGCGGTGTTTATAAAATGATTGCAGTTCGAAACGAACAACGAGTGCCAATCAACAGATTTCTTGGAACAGATAATGAAGGTGTTCTTTATATAGGTAAAGCAACATCCTACGTTGATAGAGTTATTGAGCTTAAAAAATCAATTGCTGCTGATTACAAGGGAACAGGACACATTTGCGGCAGGCGATACAAAAGCAATCCAAAGATCGCAAAACAATTTCCTTACGAGCATTTGTTTGTTGAGCTTATTCAGACAGACAAACCCGAAGAAAAGGAAAAAGAATTATTGGAAGCATATTTCATTACTTATGGTGAAGTACCACCTCTGAATGCAATTTTATAATCAGAACGAAAAAATAAATTATATAAAGATGAAGACACAACTCCTCATTGCATCACTTGTGCTTTCAACTATTGCAAACGCACAATACACCAAGCTGCTTGACTTTGCAGGTGCGACAAACGGAACGGAACCTCATGGCGATCTTATTTCTGATGGAACCTATCTTTATGGAATGACATTTTGGGGAGGTGCAAACAATAAGGGAGTAATCTTTAAAATAATGCCCGATGGAATAGGGTATTCACCACTGTTCGATTTTACAGGCACTCCAAACGGAAGTGCTCCTTACGGCTCTCTTATTTTTGACGGTGGCTTTCTCTATGGAATGGCAGCGTATGGCGGCACAAACGGTTTTGGAACAATCTTTAAGGTATCTGGTGGTACTACCAAACTGCATGATTTCGGAAGCGGTGTAGATGGAAGGCGACCTTTCGGCTCTCTGGTTTCTGCTGCTGGTTTTTTCTATGGAACGACATCTGAAGGCGGTTCAAACAGTCAGGGAACAATATTTACAATAATGCCCAATGGAACTAACTATAACCGGATATGCAATTTTTCAGGCATTGCAACCGGAAGTCGTCCTACGGGATCTCTGATTTATGACGGAACTTTTCTCTATGGAATGACTTCTATTGGTGGCACATTCAGTCTGGGCACAATATTTAAAATAAAGCCTGATGGCAGTGGATATTCCAAACTGCACGATTTCGTAGGCAATGGCAATCCAGACGGAGGTATTCCTCAGGGGTCTCTGATTTCTGATGGAACCTTTCTCTATGGAATGACAACTGTTGGTGGCACATACGGTTTGGGAACAATATTTAAAATAAAGCCTGATGGAACAGGATATACCAAACTGCTCGACTTTGCAGGAGCTGCAAACGGAAGTAAGCCTGCCGGCTCTCTTATTTATGCCGGTGGCTTTCTCTATGGAATGACAAGTCAAGGTGGCACAAACAATCTGGGAACCCTCTTTAAAATAAAACCCGATGGAACAGGGTATTCCAAGCGGCTCGATTTCTCAGGAGTTGCAAACGGAGGTGTTCCTTTAGGCTCTCTTATTTATGACGGAACTTTTCTTTATGGAATGACAAGTCAAGGTGGCACAAACAATCTGGGAACAATATTTAAGTATAATCCGTTATGTCTTGCCGTTACTTTTTTTCAATCGTCAACTGTTTGTGCAGGACAAAGTGTAATCGTAGGAACAAATACTTATAGCACAAGCGGAACTTATCACGATACATTAATTTCATCTCTCGGCTGCGACAGTATAGTAACGACTAATGTAACTGTACTATCAGTGACAGCCATTACCAATTCTCTTACTATCACGACTCCTACTTGCGGTAACAATAATGGAAGCGTAACAGCAGCCACAGGAGGAGGTGCTTCTCCTTACATTTATTTCTGGAGCAGCGGAGATACCACTGCAACCGTTACAGGATTAACCGGTAGTCCGACACAAACCCTGATTGTAACAATTACAGACGCTAACAACTGTACATTATCAGATACTGCTATTGTGCAATGCGTTACTGGCGTTACAAATTATGATTTGCAAAATCAGTTTATCATTTATCCCAATCCCAACAACGGAACATTTCAAATACAAGTTGGCAATGGGCAGTTGGCAGTAGGCAATCAATACAGTTTAGAAATCTGTAATGTGCTAGGAGAAAAAATTCTTTTTCAAAACATCCAAAGTGAAAAATCCGAAATTTATTTAGGCAAACAACCGAATGGGATTTATTTTCTTCAAGTAAAATCTGAGAATGAAACCACTACACGAAAGCTAATCATTCAGAAATAAATTCAAATATTAACGAGTAGTTTCTCCATCTCCTTCTGCATCTTCATCGCTTCTACTCTGGCTTTGGCAGCAAAATCTTCTTTATCACTGGCATAAATAATATTTCGTGAGGAGTTAACCAGCAGCCCGCATTGTTTGTTCATGCCATATTTGGCAACTTCCTGCAAACTTCCGCCTTGGGCGCCCACACCCGGTACAAGAAGAAAATGATCGGGAACTATTTTTCGTACACCGCTCAGCATTTGTGCTTGCGTGGCACCAACCACATACATCATGTTATCAGCGTTGCCCCATTGCTGTGAAATTTTTAGCACTTGCTCAAATAACTTGATGCCTTCAGTTCCCCTCTCCTTCGGAGAGGGGTTAGGGGTGAGGCAAGAAGTTTGAAAATCGTTCGCTCCTTTGTTTGAAGTGAGCGCTAAAAGAATAGCCCACTTTCCTTCGTATTGCAAAAATGGAGTTACAGAATCTTCTCCCATGTATGGTGCAACGGTAATAGAATCAAAATCCATCAATCCAAAAAATGCCTGAGCATACATGGAGGAAGTGTTGCCGATGTCTCCACGTTTTGCATCAGCAATGGTAAAAATATCTTTAAAGTTTTTGAGGTAATCAGCAGTTTTTTCTAGCGCTTCCCATCCTGCAGAACCCAACGATTCATAAAAAGCAACATTTGGTTTATAAGCAACACCGAGATCGTGAGTGGCATCAATAATTTGTTTGTTGAATTCGAAGATCGGATCAGAGGATTTATGAAGATGTCTTGGAATTTTTTTCAGATCCGTATCCAATCCAATGCATAGAAAAGATTTTTTCTTTTTTATATTTTGATATAATTCTTCCCGTGTCATTGTACAAATTTACGAATGAATCCTACCCTACCCCCTCCAGAGGGGGACAACCAACCAACATTATCTGCCATTTCACCTCTGCTATCAAACAGCCGAGCCTTCTTTTAGTCTCTCAGCATTTTCAGCTAACTGCAATGCATCAATCATTTCTTGTATATCTCCGCCTACAAACGTAGGAAGGTTATGAACGCTCAATCCAATGCGATGATCTGTTACGCGGCTCTGTGCATAATTATAAGTTCTAATCTTTGCCGAGCGGTCACCGGTAGAAACGATGGTCTTTCGCTTTTGTGCGATGTCGCCCATTTTTTTCGTGTATTCTATTTCGTACAATTTGGTACGAAGAATTTCCATAGCGCGTTCGCGGTTGTCAACTTGAGAACGGGTTTCCTGGCAAGTGATCACGATGCCCGAGGGTTTATGCGTAAGCATCACTTTTGTTTCCACTTTATTTACGTTCTGTCCGCCTGCACCGCTCGAGCGAGAAGTTTGAATTTCTATATCGGCAGGATTTATCTTCACATCTACTTCTTCAGCTTCAGGCAGAACCACCACGGTTGCTGCTGAGGTGTGAACTCTTCCCTGCTGTTCAGTTTCCGGAACACGCTGCACGCGATGAACTCCGCTTTCAAATTTCAAAATGCCGAATGCGTTTTCACCGGTAATTTTTACAATGACTTCTTTGTAGCCGCCCATGGTTCCTTCCGAAAAATCTACTGTTTCAAATTTTAATTTTTTCTTTTCACAGTAGCGCATATACATTCTGTACAGATCTCCGGCAAATATGCTTGCTTCATCTCCTCCGGTCCCGGCACGAATTTCAAGTACAGCATTTTTTGCATCCTCCGGATCTTTTGGAACGAGTAATTGCCTTACTTCTTCTTCAAGCTGCGCTCTTTTCGGAATGAGTTCGTCAATTTCCGCTTTTGCCATCGTGAGCATATCGGCATCTTTCTCATTCTTTAACATTGCTTTTGCACCTTCAATATCCTCGGTGATCTTTTTGTAGCGGTAATAGGCTGCGACAATGGGTTTCAGGTCTTTGTATTCTTTATTCAGCTTGGTAAAAAGCCTCATGTCCGACAAAGTCTTAGGATCGGAAAGTTGTCTTTCCACTTCTTCATAGCGGTTATTTACGGAAGCGAGTTTCCCTAACATAAATTAAATCTTCGAAAAGCGAAATTGTACGAAAAATACGAAATAGAAATTTTATAGATATTCAAATATTCCGTACTCACTTTTAATTGTTAAATTACTTTTTTTACTCTTTGATTTCTCAACTCTTCCGATAATTTGCGCATCCACACCAAAGGATTTTGAAATAGAAATGATTTTTTCAGCAGATTTTTTGTCTATGTAAATTTCCATTCTGTGTCCCATGTTAAATACCTGGTACATTTCTTTCCAATTAGTTTTGGATTCAAGCTGAATCAATTTAAAGAGCGGTGGAGTTGGAAATAAATTGTCTTTTACAATATGAACTCCATTTACAAACTTCAGTACTTTGGTTTGTCCTCCACCTGAACAATGAATGATGCCGTGAATGTTCCTTCTGTTTTTTTCTAAAATCTTTTTGATGATTGGCACATAGGTTCTTGTTGGAGATAGTACAAGTTTTCCGGCATCCATTCCCTTCACTTCTGTTGAATCAGTAAGTTTTTTTGTTCCGGAATAGATTACTTCATTAGGAATAGCTGCATCAAAACTTTCGGGATATTTTCCAGCATACATTTTTGCAAACACATCGTGGCGCGCAGAAGTCAAGCCATTACTCCCCATTCCTCCGTTGTATTCATCTTCATATTTTGCTTTTCCGAATGAAGCCAGTCCTACAATCACGTCACCGGATTTTATCTTTTCATCCATCACATCTTTGCGTTTCATTCTGCAGGTAACTGTAGAATCTACAATAATAGTTTTTACCACATCGCCCACATCGGCAGTTTCCCCACCTGTAGAATGCATATTGATTCCGTAGGAACGCATCTTCGCCAGAAATTCTTCCACACCGTTGATGATGGCTGAAATAACTTCTCCCGGAACAAGATTCTTATTTCTGCCGATGGTAGTTGAAACAAGAATATTGTCCACTGCACCTACGCATAGCAGATCATCGATGTTCATTACCAGTGCATCCTGTGCAATTCCTTTCCATACAGAAAGATCACCGGTTTCTTTCCAATATATGTATGCAAGCGAGGATTTTGTTCCTGCACCATCGGCATGCATCACCACACAATGTTTTTTACTTCCATTTAAATAATCAGGAACGATCTTGCAAAAAGCATTCGGGAAAACTCCTTTGCTGAGTTTTCTAATGGCGTGATGTACCTCTTCTTTTGTAGCAGAAACTCCCCGTAAATTATAGCGCGATGCATTCATAATCCTGTACTAAAAAAATATCCCCCGAAATGTCGGAGGATATTTTTAACTGAAAGTATTTGTAATTGAATTATTGATCGTCCCATTCTGTTTTGTTATCGCCTTCACCGCCTTCCGATTTGCTCTTTGTAACCTTGATCTCAGGAGCTGTTTTTGACTGTCCTTCTGTTCCTTTAGAAACATAGTCTTTTCTCAAAATTTTGAAAACAACCCTGCGGTTGATTTGCATCAGGTATTCATAATCATTTTTGTTTTTGCTCTCCGGGAAATTCTTGTCAATCCAACTTTGAGAAAGTATTGTTTCTTTTGGAACAACTTTCCCGCTTGGAAGCGTTACTTCTGTTTGCAGAACAGTGGGTTTGCTTTCGCCATATCCTGCAGGAGATATCCTGTTTGGATCAATGCCTTTTTCATTGATTAAATAATCCACACAGGTTTTTGCACGATTGTATGATAGGGTTTGATTGTATTTGGCATCGTTACGATAGTCAGTATGTGCAGAAAGCTCAACCGTAATATTCGGAGTTTCCGTCATGACCTTAACTAGATACTCTAGAGAATCTTTTGGATTGGATGCATGTTTCAGAGTGAAATCATCAAGATCGAAGAGAACAAGCGGCATTCTCATTTCCTTTACGATCTTCTGAAGTACAAAATCCTGGCGAAAGTTTGTATTCTCAGACACATCAACCGTTGAGATTTTTGCTTTTGGATTTCCCAGTAAGTTATCCGGGAAATCAGGAGTTTTCACATCCAAAGCAGATGCGCTGAGAACATAAGAAGTATTACCATTAATATAGCGTGCTTGTCCGTTTGTTTCATATTTGTAATATCCTTTTGCATCGGTCTTAATTTCGAAAGAGGTGTTATCCGAACCGAGTAATTTCACAGTGGCTCCTGGAACGGGAAGTTTTGTAGTTTCTTCGGTTACATACCCTTCAACCATAAAGAGCAGTGGTGGGAGATAGAAAGAATAAATATCATCACCGCCTTTTCCTCCTGCACGATTGGATGTGAAGTATCCGCGTTCTTTCTCGCCTTCAAAAATAATAGCAAAATCATCAGCGGAAGAATTAAGCGGGAAACGCATATTTTCTACTTTGCCCCATTTATTATCCCCTGTTTTTGAAGCGTGAAAAATATCAAAACCTCCCATACCCGGATGTCCGTTTGATGCAAAATAAAGAGAGCCATCATCATGAATGAAAGGGAAGGCTTCATCACTTTCTGTGTTAATGTCAGGACCAAGATTTACAGGTGTTCCCCATGTTTTTTTCTTAGTGTCCCACAAAGAATAATATAAATCCAAACCTCCTAATCCGGAATGCAGACTGTCTTGCATATCAGAAGCAAAAATCATAATTTTTTCATCTTTACTGAGAGCAGGATGTCCGAAATTGAATGAGTCAACATTGAAAGGAAGAAGTGTAGGGTCAGACCATACCTGTCCGGTTTTTACTGTTCCATATATCTGGCATTTAGGATGTTTGCTTTTTGCCACACCGCAGCGTGTAAAATACATATTGCCTCCTTTTACATCAAGCACGCATGCCGCTTCATTGACTTTTGTGCTGATGGGAGCAGGTAGTGGGGCTGGCGTGCTCCATTTGCCATTCTTATCAACTTTTGTCATGAAGATATCTGCATAAGGTTCTCCAATGTTCGGATCATCCATATCGCCTGTGGCTCCTTGTCTTGTAGAAGAGAATAGCAGCGTAGAATATTTTTTTCTTTCGGCATACATAGGAGTGTAATCCAAATTTTTAGTATTAATCTGCACCATGTTGTCTACTTTGTAATGGGTGGGAGTGTCCTTCCACTTTTGAGCTTGTTCGCAGGATTTGACACCATTCTCTCCGCGCTTATCGGTTGGAACTTCTTTGCTGTATTTTTCATATTCATTCATCGCCTCAGGATATTTTTCCTGTATTTTCATAGCATCGGCAAGATAAAGAATAGCAAGAGTTGATTGTTCGCATTTTGCCTTAATCGCTTTCTGATAATAAACTTCTGCCTGTTTCATATCGTTGATAAGACGATAACATTCCGCAGTTTTCCACAGACACTCCGGTTTCTGTTTCTTGTTTGCTTTTTTATAAGCAGCTTTGTAGAGGTCAATGGCCGCATAATATTCAAGAGAAGAGAATTTTTTCTCCGCGTCTTTGTAGAAATTTTTCTGAGCAAAGGCGTTGGCACAAATAAGAAGTGCAAAAAGAAATAAACTGATACTTTTATACATTTTCATCAGGTAGGTTGTTAGTTCATAAGATCCTTCAAGGAAGGCTTATAAAAAATTGAGCACTAAAGTAGATTTTTTGTTTGAAACAGCAAATTTAGACAGCAAAAATATGTTTTTCAGCGAAATAACACGTTATTAAGTGAAACAAAGAAAATAAAAACCCGCCCATGCATTCATGAGCGGGTTTAAATTTATTAACTCTGACTTGTTATAACCTTATCGTGTGAAGAGCATTTCTCTGTATTTCGGAAGAGTCCATAGTTCATCATCCACAACAAATTCAAGTTTATCGACATGGTAGCGGATCTCATCAAAGTAGGGTTTTACGTGCTCGCAATAGGCGGCCGCTTTGTCCTGAGCATCTTCCAGCGAGTTTGCTTTTTTGCGCGCCTCGATCATTTTGTAAACATTATTTTTAACTGCTGAAACGTGTTGAGAAATTTCCTGAATGGTTTCCATCTGAGAGGAGGAAAAGTCGCCCCCTGCCCCTAAAGGGGAGGGGTTACGATTTTCTCCCTTTAGGGATGGGGAAAATTCTTCATCTGCGCCAGCTAAAACTGCTTTTTGGGTTTTCATTTCTCCCTTTAGGGTTGGGGCAAATGCTGCAACTTCTTTCAGCCCTTTTAGATTTTCAATGAGCGCAGTTTGATATTTCAGAGCGGATGGAATAATTGAAGCAATTGCCATTTCTCCTATCATGCGCGATTCGATTTGGATTTTCTTCATATACGTTTCCAGTTGAATCTCATAGCGCGCATGCTGCTCGCGCTCGCTCATAATATTATTTTGCTCGAAAAGTTTTATCACTTCTTTTCGTGTAAGAACTTTCAGTGCTTCGGGAGTTGTTTTGATATTGGATAGTCCGCGCTTCTTGGCTTCTTTCACCCACTCTTCGCTGTATCCGTTTCCTTCAAAAAGAATTTTCTTGGTTGCAGAAATATAATCGCGCAGCACATGAAAGATGGCTTCGTCTTTCTCAACGCCTTTGTTTATTTGTGCATCCACATCTTTTTTGAATTTCACCAGCTGATCTGCCATAATGGTATTTACAACGGTCATTGCAGCAGCGCAGTTTGCCGATGATCCCACTGCACGGAACTCAAATTTATTTCCGGTGAATGCAAATGGAGAGGTGCGGTTCCTGTCCGTGTTATCCAAAAGAATAGAAGGAATCTTGCCGATATCCAATTTAAGATCTGTTTTTTCTTCAGGGGTCATTTTTCCTGACTTCACTTTTTTCTCAAGCCCTTCCAAAATTTTTGTGAGCTGACTGCCAATGAAAACAGAAACAATTGCCGGTGGCGCTTCGTTCGCTCCTAAGCGGTGTTCGTTTCCTGCCGAAGCAATTACAGCCCGCATCAGATCCGCATTGTCATGAACTGCTTTAATCGTGTTGACGAAAAATGTAAGGAACTGTAAATTTGTTTTCGGAGTTTTTCCCGGACCCAAAAGATTTTTTCCGGTGTTAGTACTCAAACTCCAGTTGTTGTGTTTGCCCGAACCGTTCACTCCGGCAAATGGTTTTTCGTGGAGCAGAACGCGGAAGTTATGCCTGCGCGCTACTTTTTCCATGATGTCCATCAAAAGAGAATTGTGATCCACAGCCAAATTTGCTTCTTCAAAAACAGGAGCGCATTCAAACTGATTTGGTGCCACTTCGTTGTGGCGGGTTTTAACTGGGATGCCAAGTTTGAAACATTCAATTTCCAGATCGCGGATATAAGAAAGAACTCTTTCAGGAATAGAACCGAAATAATGATCCTCCAACTGCTGACCTTTTGCTCCTGAATGACCGAACAGCGCTCTGCCTGTAAAAGCAATATCAGGGCGGGCGTTGTAGAATGCTGAATCAATCAGAAAATATTCCTGTTCCCATCCGAGAGTTGCAGAAACCTTTGTGACATTCTTATCAAAATACTGGCAAACATCCACCGCGGCTTTATCAATGGCATGCAATGCTTTCAGTAATGGAGTTTTGTAATCCAATGCTTCACCGGTATAGGAAACAAAGATGGTTGGAATGCAAAGTGTTTGTGCGATAATAAATGCAGGAGATGTTGGATCCCATGCAGTATATCCGCGTGCTTCAAAAGTGCTGCGAATTCCTCCGCTTGGAAAAGAAGAAGCATCGGGTTCTTGCTGCACCAATTGGTCGCCATCAAAACGTTCGAGCGCTTTTCCATCTTCAATATTTTGTGCAAAGGCATCGTGTTTTTCCGCGGTGGTTCCGGTGAGCGGCTGAAACCAGTGCGTGTAATGTGAAACCCCTTTGCTCATTGCCCAGGCTTTCATGCTTGATGCCACATCATCGGCAATGCTGCGGTCAATTTTTGTTCCTTGTTCAATGGCTGCCATCACGCTTTTATACGCTTCGTCCGAAAGCCATTTTTTCATGGTTTCTTTATTGAAAACATTCTCTCCGAAAAAATCGGAAACAGTTTTTGCCGGAAGTTCCACATTTACCGGAACTCTGCTGAGCACTTCTTCGAGTGCGCGAAATCGTTGAATTGCCATTTTAGTCTAAAAGTTTAAGGTTTGAAGTATAAAGTTTGAAAAATAATGAGCAAAAGTAAAATAATATGGGGGTATAAAACAAAATAATGAACTTTTTTATTAACGACCCCCTATATTTTTTACCTATTTGTATAAAAATCATGTAAAATGTATAAATCAAACATTTTTTATTGCATCTACATCATATAATTCCTAATTACCACTTCAAACAAATCAATTATCGCGAAAGAGAGGTTTGATTTAAAGAACGATGATGAAATCGGACAATTTCTACCTTTGAACGCTCTTATAAATCAAATCACAATACTTACATCTATAATTATATGTACGGAAACTTTCAGCAACATCTCCAGAAAGAACTTAAATCCATAGAGGAATCAGGATTGTTCAAACGCGAACGCATCATCACCACAAAACAAGGCGCAACGGTGAAAGTGAATGGAAAAGAGGTAATTATTTTCTGCGCGAATAATTACCTCGGACTTTCTTCTCACCCAAAAGTGGTGGAAGCCGCTCACAAAACATTGGACTCACACGGCTACGGAATGAGTTCCGTGCGTTTCATCTGCGGAACGCAGGACATTCACAAAATACTGGAACAAAAAATTTCCAAGTTTGTGGGGCAAGAGGATACTATATTATATGCCGCATGTTTTGATGCGAATGGCGGTTTGTTTGAATGTTTGCTCGGAGAAGAAGATGCCGTCATTTCGGATGAACTCAATCACGCAAGCATTATTGACGGTGTGCGTTTGTGCAAAGCCCAGCGCTACCGCTACAAGAATTGCGACATGAATGATCTGGAAGAGCAATTAAAACAGGCGCAGAAACAACGATTCCGTTTGATAGTTACAGATGGAGTTTTTTCCATGGATGGATTTGTCGCACCTCTTGATAAGATATGCGACCTCGCGGATAAATACAATGCGATGGTGATGGTGGATGAAAGTCACGCCAGCGGTTTCATAGGGAAAACAGGACGCGGAACCATAGAATTAAAAAATGTGATGCACCGCGTGGATATCGTTACCGGAACGCTTGGCAAAGCATTGGGCGGTGCGATGGGCGGATTTACAAGCAGCAAAAAAGAAGTGGTTGACATGCTGCGCCAGCGCTCACGACCTTATTTATTTTCCAACTCGCTTGCTCCTCATATTGTGGGCGCATCCATTGCCGTGTTGGATATGCTGAGCGAAACCACCGAGCTGCGCGATAAATTAGAATGGAACATAAATTATTTTAAAGAAGGCATGCGCAAAATAGGTTTGGAATTTAAGAATGGAGATTCTGCCATTGTGCCTGTGATGCTGTACGATGCAAAACTTTCTCAAACTTTTGCCGACAAACTTTTGCAGGAAGGAATTTACGTGATAGGATTTTTCTTCCCTGTGGTGCCCAAAGGACAGGCGCGCATACGCGTGCAGCTCTCTGCCGCGCATGAAAAAGAACATCTGGATAAAGCCATTGCGGCTTTTGAAAAAGTGGGGAAAGAATTGGGAGTTATTAAAAAATAAAATGAAACTCCGAAGAAATAGTGCCTTCGTAATACCTCAACTTAACCAATGTTTAAGCATAAAAGGTGCGTATATTTAATAGTTAGCGGTAATTTTAAAAACCATAGACAGTGGCGACACTTAGAGAATACTTCGACAACGATTTTAAAGAACTTAGCATTGATGACAGTTTACTTGCGTTCACCTTCTTTGTTCTCACCATAGCATTCTGCTTGTCGTACAACTGACAGCAGCGCCCTTGACCTTGTCGCTCAGTACATTTCCGTGAAGGATTTGCACCACAAGGCGGTTTGATTAATTCG
>JACRAL010000037.1 GCA_016213435.1 Bacteroidota bacterium | reverse complement strand
TGCACTCACAAATAAAATTGCAATCAATCTGTTAAACCAAGAAATAGAATCCAAACTCTCAATGACCCATAAAAAACTAAGAGCCAACTACGATACTGCATACTTGAAAACACTATTAAATTATAATGCGTAAAACCTGCTACGGTTACAACCCTTATGAAAAAACCATCGCTGCAAGCCTATGTGCTATGGGAGTTCAGCATTGCGCTTGGTTATAATTTTTTTCATCATCTATCCGAACAATTAATAACCGATGATTAATATTTTGGATAAGAAATAAGGTGACGCATTTCTTATGCCCGCCTGATCATAAAAGTCGGACAGGAAACAACATGTTTTCTTTGCGTAAGTCCTAAGGTTATGAAGTCAAAACTTTAGATTGTGAAACAAAAGTTTCAGGTTATGGCTGAAACTTTTATGAAATTTGTAGCAAATAAGAGACCTCTGCGTAGTTCCTATTAATAGAAAAAGAGGAGGAACTACCGCAACAAGTACTTCAAGCCAATATTTAATTCTATTGACGCAATATGCGTTCTGTTAAAACTTGCCGGAATATATGCATCTCCTTTATATATATTCTTTACTCCAAGATTGGCAACTATTGCTGAAGACAAAAGTATTTTGCGAAAAGCAATAACCTCATATTCATATCCTATTTGGAGGCTATAATTTGCTTTATGAAAACGAGTAGTAATGTCTTCTGATTTCAAATTGAAATTATCTTCCCCTCTCTTAAGCATTCCTATAGTAATCCCCATCAATATATTTTTCGAGTCTGCCGTTTTCATCAAGTTGCTATATCCTTGATTGCGGTATTTCAACATAGGATTAAGTATAGAAAAATCCATTTTTATTTTCCTTGCAACATACTGCCCTTCATTATACACATTATAGGTTTGTCCTTGCCGAGAATTAATATACCAGTTCAACTCTCCCCCCCAGTGATCGCTAAAATTATAACCTGTAGAAATTCCAAAAGAATATCCAAAACTTATTTTTGTTTCATTAAGCGAGTTTGCTTTCAGTCCATCAAAAGTCAATTGGTTAAGTAACCACATATTATGCGAAGAAAACACTCCGCCTAAGTAAAATCCATAAAATTCATTTTTTGCGGATTGTTGAGTATGTTTATTTGAATCGGCATTTACAATAGAATGCAGCGTAAAACGCGGCACAAAGGAATCAACCGCATTGGCCGCAATAAATAATGTTTTAATTGGAACAATAAATAGTTCACCCGCATTGCTTTTCTTATCTCCTTCCGAAGATATTGAAGTGGTATCTACATTCGTTTGAATAACATTTGCAGCAGAAACACGTTCTTTGTCGCCTTCTTTACTGATAGAATGATTTTCGGAAATTGCAGAACTTGTCTGCATAACTATTGCATGAGGATTCGATTCAGCAGAAGAAACGGGAGAATATTTTTCGGAAACAGATACAGAATTCTTAATGTTTGGAGCAACATCCAAAGATTTTGCCAATTCTTTTTCTACAGCGTTTGTTTTATTGTCGAGGGGCAAAGTGATATCTTTTGCAACACGGTTAGTTTCTTTATCCGACAGGATGATTCTATTTTCAGGATTGGTATATGTTTTGAAAACGGTCGTACCGAAAATAAACAGCAAAAGAAGAGCTGTAGCAGCATAAGCGGTTCTGCGTATGAAAAGTCTTCTTCTGTCAATACTGTTGAGCTTCAAATCAATCTTAGTCCAAACATCATTCACATCCAGTTCATTGGAAACATTATCCCAAACTTCCTTTGGCGGCTCTTCCGTAATCTGATTGAATTGCCTCAAATACCATTCAGAAAACTGATCTTTTTCTTTCATTATTTTTATGCGTTTCCAGGAATCATTCTTGTGTCATACATGTTACTCACCCATTTCTGCAATAAAGTCCGCGCTCTTGAAAATTGCGACTTGGAAGTTCCGGTGCTGATATCAAGCATTTCAGCAATCTCACCATGACTATATCCTTCCACTACATATAAATTAAAAATAGTTCTTGCGCCTTCGGGTAATTTATGGATCAGCTCCATCAATTCCTGTGCATGAATTTTTTCCAGCACGGATACTTCCACTTGAATATCTCCGGCATTTTCAACATCAATGTTTTTTTGGTCTTTCAGCGCCTTTCGGCAATAATCAATTGCCGTGTTAACAATAATCCTTCTTATCCACCCTTCCAAAGAACCACTTCCGTTGTAATTTTTTAATGCAGCAAAGACTTTCACAAATCCATCCTGTAAAATATCTTTGGCATCATCACGGCAATTAGCATAGCCCAGACATACTCCGAACATTTTCGAGGCATATTTTTTGTAAAACAGTTCCTGATACGATCGATTACCAGCAGTACAATGCTTAATCAACTCCGCTTCTGTCAGATTTTCCATCATATTCCGAACTAAATCAAAACTTAATTAAAAACAGCCTCACAACCATCGTTAATACGATTTATTATCAGGTTATAAATATCTTGATTCTTATCTTTATTAATTTGAATAACTGGAACTCCATTTTCAATGTCCTCTGCTGCCTCGTCCAATATGCTTTCTGAAACAGGAGCAAACCAGTAAACGGGATTTATTATAATTGTTACAGTTGCCGGTTGATCTGCAATAAGGACTATTTGATTTCCTCCACTTGAATTTTTTGCTATAATATCAGTAACATCTGCTGCAGAAAATGTAAACTGAACTGCGACATCGTTATTGGAGGAATCTAAATATGTACCGTTAACTTGTAATGCTGTTCCGCTCGGGTCTGTACTTGTTTCCAACTTGATTTCTATTTGAGAATAAGTTCCCTGAGGTATATCAAACTTTATTCCAGGACTTGTAGCATTTAGAGAAAGATAAATCGGCATAGTACTGCTGAACTGTTGCTCCAAATTAACTTCTTTTGTCCCCTGTTTCCTTTCGCCCTTAAAAGAAACTTTATCCAGCACAAGATAAGCGTCTGTAAATTTCACAAATCCGCTATTCGAATTACTATTAAGCTGAAACTTAAAAGAAACATCAGTAGGTTTTTTCCATTTTTTACCACAGGAGTAAAATGAAAGAACCAGTACAGATAGGGTCAAATGTAAAAAGCGAGTGTGTTTCATATGCAACTTAGACGAATAAGAACATAAAAAGGTTGGAACTGCATTATAGCGCTCTTCTTGACAATCAATGTAGACAGTCTGTCAGGTATCATTATTTCAGAATTCATCTTTAACATACTGAATAATCTTTGTTTTCTCTCTTGGATCAAACCATTTTATAGTCTTGTCTTTTCTGAACCATGTCATCTGTCTTTTAGCAAAATTGCGGGTGTTCTGTTTGATGAGCTCAACGGCTCTGTTCAAATCTATTTTTCCCTCCATGAAATCAAACAGTTCTTTATAACCAACCGTTTGCAAAGAATTTAAATGTTTGTATTTAAAGAGATTTTTTACTTCGTCCAACAATCCCTGCTTCATCATTTCATCTACACGCAAGTTAATTCTTTCATAAAGTTTTTCGCGCTCCATTTCTAATCCTATTTTTATAACTGCAAACTTTCTTTCCTTTGCCCCCTGACCTTTATCCCTTACCCTCATTTCGGAATATTTCATCCCTGTTACCATACACACCTCAATGGCGCGTATCAAGCGATGAGGATTTTTTATGTCAATTTTTTTATAATGTTCTTCATCTAATTTTTTCAGTGTATCACGCAGGTATTCAATTCCTTCAAGTTTATACATTTCAATAATCTTAGCGCGTATTTCCTTATCCGCATGCGGCAATTCATCAAAACCATTACACACCGCGTTAATATATAATCCCGAACCTCCTGTCATCACGGCTATGCCATTCTTCTGATAAATGGTTTCCAGCGTCTTCAATGCCTCTCTCTCAAAGATTCCTGCATTGTATTCATCGTGAACGGAAATCGAATTGATAAAATGATGTTTGACGGATTTGAGTTCCTCATTGTTGGGCTTTGCCGTGCCGATGTTCATCTCCCGGAAGAACTGTCGGGAGTCTGCAGAAATAATTTCCGTGTCGAATTCTTTAGCAATATCAATAGCAAGAACTGTTTTTCCAACTGCAGTGGGGCCGAGAATGACTATTAAGTACTTTTTACTTTGATTAAATGACATTGCAGGAATAGGAAAATAAATTCAAAATCTAATCAAATTAGTTAACTTAATCTATATCAAATTCTTCAGACTCCTCTCCTGCTTCATCTTCCGCACCGCCTTCCCCTTCTTCCCCTGTTTTTACATCTTCCTCATCCAACAGAATGGCGCCTTCTTCCACATCATCTACAGAAATTTTTTCTTCCGGAGCATCGATTATAATTTCCTTTTCCATCAAAGGAAGGACAGTATCTTCTTCTGCGGGAGGTGGCGGAAGATTAGTGGGCTTGTATTGTTTTGGAGCAGTGCCGGAACTCTTCACGCATTGAGGATAAGAAATAGTTTTGTTTTCAGGAATAATTTTGATGAGTTCAATTAAGAAAGTCCATTCCTTTTCCGGATCAAATACATAAATAAATTTCTGGTGGGGGTCGTTAACAAGATCTGCAATAGTTTTTTTATTTCCTGATTCCTCTCTTTTACTTTTGGTTTTTTTTGTTTTCTTTTCGTTTGTGTTCTCAACAGATATTTCTTCCTCTTTTCTCCAATAATCATCGCTCATATAAAAAGAAGCGGACTTGGAATTATCAAAACTTATTGCCTGCTGAATAGCAGCATGCAACTCTAAAAAAGATTGAGAAGATCTGATCTCAATGTCACGAAACACATCTTCGTGATCTTCGTATGTAACTCTGAAACGGTAAACCATAGCCGAAATGATGAATTATAAATTATGGATTTAAAATAAACTCCAACAGATACAAAAATAAAAAATACTACTCCTTTCCGCTAAAAATATTATTCACAGCAATAAACCCTAACTCCTTTCCCTTTTCCAACATGAATTGAAATGCTTTTTCATATTCATTTGAAATAATCCCATCCAGAATGGCTTCGCGCACTGCATCTTTGATGATACCCACTTTTTTGCTTGGAGGAATTCCGAATGTCTTCATCACAACTTCTCCTGTAATGGGAGGCTGCCAGTTCCTGATCTTATCCGTTTCTTCCACCTCTTTCAATTTCGTGCGCACTATCTCAAAATTCCTCAGGTAGCGTTTCACCTTCTCCGGATTTTTTGATGTAATGTCGGCATCGCAGAGCATCATCAGGTCGTCAATATCATTGCCGGCTTCAAACAGCAATCTGCGCACTGCAGAATCTGTTACTTCATTTTTTGCAAGCACAATGGGGCGCAGATGAAGCAGCACAAGTTTCTGCACGTACTTCATTTTTTCGTTCTGCGGAAGTTTGAGTTCTGCAAATATTTTCGGCACCATGCGCGAACCTTTGTCTTCGTGACCGTGAAATGTCCATCCGTGTCCCTGCTCAAATCTTTTGGTCTGTGGCTTTGCAATATCATGAAGCAGAGCAGCCCATCTCAGCCAGAGATCATTTGTGTTGCGTGAAATATTATCGAGCACCTCCAGCGTGTGATAAAAATTATCCTTATGCCCTTTACCATCGACATAATCCACGCCATGAAGATGAACAAGTTGAGGAAAAATAATATGAAGCAATCCGCTGTCGAACAATAATTTGAAACCGACAGAAGGTTTTGACGAAAGAATAACCTTATTCAGCTCATCCGCAATGCGTTCTTTCGAAACTATTTTGATTCTCTCTTTGTTCTTTAAAATTGCATCAAAAGAATTTTCCTCTATATTAAAATTCAGTTGCGATGCAAAACGAATGACGCGCATCATCCGAAGCGGATCGTCAGAATAGGTAATGTCAGGGTCAAGTGGTGTGCGCAGATTTTTTTCTTCCAGATCTTTTATTCCGCGGAAAGGATCCATCAGTTCTCCGTAATTATCTTTAGACAGAGAAATTGCCATTGCATTAATACTGAAATCGCGCCTGTTCTGATCATCTTCCAGCGTGCCGTCTTCCACTATAGGATTTCTAGAACCTCTGCTGTACGATTCTTTTCTTGCTCCTACGAATTCAATATCAAATTCGCCATACTTGATATTTGCCGTTCCAAAATTTTTATAAACCGTTACGTGATAATCATCTCCTAGTTTTTTCGCAACTCGTTCTGCTAATTCTATTCCGCTTCCCACACAAACAAAATCAATGTCTTTGCAGGGGCGATTGAGTATTACATCACGCACCCATCCTCCAACAACAAAAGCATGAATGCCCATCTCCTCCGAACAGTCGGAAACGATCTTAAAGATGGGATGCGTAAGTTTGTCTTTCATTGCCTGATTATCTGAAACTCTCCGTTTCCTTTTAGCCGAATAATGGAAGATGGTTTTGCATTTCCATTCTCATGCTGTCTCCAATTTACAACATAATCCACCACCTTGATTATTTCATCCGAAATTTCTGAAAAATTCTGCGGAGCCGGTGTTCCGCTTATGTTAGCAGATGTAGAAACAACCGGTTTGCTGAATTTATGTATCATTCTTTGGCAAAAATCATCTTTCACCATTCTTATTCCAATACTGCCATCATCGGCTAAAACATTTTTTGCAAATCCTCTTCCTGCATCATAAATAATGGTGAGCGGTTTCTCTTCTTCATAATCATCTTCATTATTACTTATGCCGATTAAATCCCATGCCATCTCAGGAACATCCTTAACAAAACGATTTAGCATGCCGTCATCGCTGACCAATGCAATTAGTCCTTGCTTATCTTCTCTTTGTTTGATGTTATATATTTTTCCTACTGCTTTTTCATTGGTGGCATCGCAGCCAATTCCCCATATAGTATCTGTAGGATAGAGTATTGTGCCTCCACCTCTCAAAACTTTTAATGCATTTTGAATTTCGTGCTCCATCATTTTTTAGAATATAATGCTATCACTTCGGCAGCAATGACTTGAGGTAAAAAAAGTTTTGAATGTTCATATCCCTTTTCTGCAATGTTTTTTCTTAACTCAGGAGATGATAGAATCTTTTTTATTTCTTCAGCAAGCTGTTCGTGGTTCATCGGATCAATATAGATCGAATCAGGTCCGCCTGCTTCTGCAAAACATCCATCCTGTGTTGTTATAACAGGAGTTTTACATGTAAGCGCTTCGATGATTGGAATTCCGAATCCTTCAAATAACGATGGATAAATAAAGATCTCCGCACTATTGTAAATTGCCGGCAAATCTTCATTCGACACATCTTCAAGAAAGTTTATCCTTTTACCAAGATCATTCGAGGAAATAAAATCCTGCACCTTTTTAAAATAGGACTTCTTTTTTCCGACAACAACAAGCGAAATATCCTTTACAATGGTCAGCGCTTTCAGAATAGTTAGCAAATTTTTTCTTTTTTCAATCGTTCCGACATAGAGCAAATACGTTTGAGGTAATTTATATTTTGATTTGACATTTTTGATTTTATCTACAGTGATCTGCCTACAAAACACTTCATCACAACTTTGGTAAATAACTTTTATTTTTTCCGGATCCACTGAGTAAAATTTTACAATATCATTCTTTGTCTGCTGGCTCACAGCCACTATCTTATCTGACAAATCACAAGCCGACTTAAATTTCTTGTCATATATTTTTCTGTCAAAAAACGGATAGAGTTTTGGATAGCGGAGAAAGATCAGATCATGAATTGTTACTATTTTTTTTCCCTTGAATTTGCTGATGTTAAAAGGCAGTTCATTGCTCAAGCCGTGATATACATCAATTTTATTTTCCAAAAGAAGTGGTGTGATTTTATAAGAACGCCATCTGCTACTTATTTGTTTGTCTATAAAATTTTCAGGATGAATAACAGAAGTGTTTTTCTGAGAAGAAATGAATTCTGAAAAATCAGTTTTTCTTTTTCTTGTTGTAAAAAGGGAATAATTGTTTTCAGGATAAAAATCAAGAAGCGATCTTATAAGCATACGGGAATAATTTCCCAATCCGCTATGGTTCAGAAAAGCTCGTTTGGCATCAAATCCGATTTTCATTACGTAAAATATTGGGCATAAAGGTATAAGGAAATAACGAAAAAGGATAAGGAAAAGTGATAAGGATTTTAATCCCTACACGTCAACATTACTTTGTAGAAAAAGATTCGGAATTGTTAATAGTTCTCACTCTAAGAATTTGCCCTTGCTTAATGCGGACGTACTGTTTAGCCCCCATATGATTCATTTCTCGGATCTTTGCTGAAGTGACTCCATAATGATTTGCAATTTCGAGAAGAGTTTCTCCTTTTACTGCTGTGTGAAATTCTATATCCGGATGGTAAGCTGAAAGCAATCCGCTTTTTTGCTTTTGCAAAGTTACTGTATTGAAAAGAAGATTTCCATAATCAAGAGATAAAATATATTGCGGATCTATAGGTAATCCCATAAAACGAATTTCAAAATGCAAATGAGGTCCTGTTGAATGTCCGGTACTTCCTGCCAATCCAATTAGGTCTCCTGTAGAAATCAGTTGTCCCTCTTGGACATTTATTTTCGAAAGATGAGCATATACTGTTTCCAAGCCGTTGTAATGACGTACAATAACCACATTTCCAAATCCACCTTTTTTTTGTGCAAAACGAACCATGCCACAAAAGGCAACAGTAATAGTATCGCCTTTTCTTAGTTGAATATCTATTCCTTTGTGGTACCTTCTGTGTCTTAATCCATAGGGCGATGAAAGCGGACCCCAAGCAGGCATTTTAAAACACCCAAATTGAGGATTTTCAAGTTCTATCTGGTAGGTGGTATCCGCAGCAAATTGGTCTTTAAAAAGATTAGAAATGTCTTCATCCCATTCAGAATAATAATTGGAAGCAGGACGAGAATCAATAGGTTCTATTATTGGAAACGGAATAATAGAATCAGGCTGCATCTTGTCTATAAACAACAAACCGCATGGTTTTGTCAAAGCATCACCTGTAATTTCATCTATGCTCTCTTTATGAAGATTTCTTTTTGCCGTTTCCAGCATTATTTTCTCCCAAATGTCAGGAGGAATATAACTTGCTTCAAACAAATGGTTAACAAGACGAAGAAATTGCTCATCGCTCATTTTTGCTATTAATAGATGCTCTCCTTCACGCCTATGTTTTATCCGGCTGCGAAAAGTCATCAAACTGTCTCCACCATCTGCAATGCAGAAGAAACTGTTAAGTAAAAAAAAAGACAGGACAATTAATAATCGCATAAATAAGGTTACTGCTAAAAATCTCATCTACTCTCTTCAGACCTAGACTATTCGTATTTATTTTTTAAAATGGAAAAGCGCAATGCTTATAACAATTCCATTTATTAAAAAAATTCCTACAACAAATATACGCATATCAATTCTGTAACTTCTAAACAACATTTTCATTTAGGTGCAGCTCTCAGCATAAACAACGCGAGCACCGAAAAAATTACATTAGGAATCCATACCGCAATAGAAGCAGGCAAACTTCCGTAGGTAGCAAAAGTGGTTGACACCTGCATGAAAAGTATATAGGAAAAACTAATCATCAGTCCGAGCCCGATGTGCCAGCCGATTCCTCCCCTCACCTTCCTGCTCGCAACGGATGCACCGATCAGTGTAAGTACAAACGTGGCAAATGGAAATGCAGTGCGCCTGTATTTTTCTACTTCGTAAAAAGGAATAAGATAAGAACCTCGTTCTTTTTCATCGGCAATAAAACGGCTGAGCTCAGGCGTTTGCATAGCTTCCGTTCTATTCTCTCTTTTGCCGAATTCTGCGGGCTGAAAATTAAAAACCGTATCGAGTTTAGTCCCTGAGATCATCACTTCGTTCATTCCTTCTATCTTCCTTATAAAATAATTTTCAATCGACCATTTATTTTTAATACTATCCCATTTAATAAAATCTGATTTCAGATAATAATTACGCATTCCATCATGAATTTTTTCAAGCGAAAACTGATACCCTGTATTCATCAGGCTGTTGTAACTGTTAAAATAAATAAATGTTCCGGGCTCTATCTGCCGATGAATATTTTTATCATTGTTATAATATCTGTCTCTCAGATATATTTCCTCAAATGCTAGGCGTTTTTTGTTGGACTGAGGAATCACAAAATGATTCAGGTAAAGAGATGCAACAGCAAGCACAGTCGCAGAAAGCATGTAGGGGAAAAGCAGTCTGCGAAAACTAACTCCGCTTCCTAGAATAGCAATGATCTCGCTGCGGTATGCCATGCGTGATGTAAAATAAATCACCGCAATAAAAGTAAACAGCGGACTGAACAGGTTTGCAAAAAAAGGAATGAAGTTCAGGTAATAATCAAAAATAATTTCTCTTAAAGGAGGTTTTTTATCTATAAAATCTTCCATACGCTCAGAAATATCAAACACCACAACAATCATCAAAATAAGAACGATGGAAAGAAAAAATGTTCCGAGAAATTTCTTAATAATATATATGTCTAATTTCTTCATGGATCTTCGAAAAACGTCCCGATAGTTATCGGGATTACGAAAAATACGAAAGTAAAACCTTAATGCTGAATATTCCTTGTTAGAAAAAAAATAATTCCAAAACATACAGCAATACTTATTGCAACATTCAAAATCGCATACATAATATATCCGCTCTTGATCAGTTCCACCGTTTCAAAACTAAAAGCAGAAAAGGTACTGAATCCTCCACAGAAGCCTGTGATGATGAGCAGACGTAAAGACATTTCCGTATTTAGTTTTTCGCCCAAGAGGTAAATTGCCAGTCCAAAAACAAAACAACTGCAAAGATTTGACAATAAAGTTGCAAGAGGAAAAACTGTTTTATAATAATGAAAGGTCAGCAAGGAAATTCCGAAGCGCAACACGCTTCCGATTCCGCCACCGATGAAAACAACAAAAAGATTAGTCAGCATATTTTTTATTAAGGTGAAAATAAATTTTGTATCCTATCGCTCCTAAAAATATCCCAAGAACCATTCCTCCCAAGATATCAAAAGGATAATGAACTCCCACATACACCCTGCTGTAAGAAACAAATGCAGCCCAAAGATACATACATAGCGCGAAATCCCTCCTGCAAAAAAAGAAGATCAGAAAAGTGGCGAGCGCAAAGGTATTTGCCGCATGCGAAGAAACAAAACCATATAAGCCACCACATTCACCATTCAGCAAATGTATTTTATCCTTGAGAAGAAGATTATGGCAGGGACGATAACGCTGAAATGTTTCTTTAAAAAGATGAACAGAGATTTGGTCCGAGAACGTGATCAGAACGGCAACAGACAGAACCACCAGCCACATTTTACTTTTTGTTTTCTTCCAGACAAAAAAGAGAAGCAAGGCATACAGGGGAATCCAGGTGAACTTACCCGTAACAGCCATCATCACCGAATCCATAAAGTCAGTATGATTTCCGTTGAAGAACAGAAAAAGGCGGGTGTCAATATATTTCAGAAGTTCTATCACAGCACGAATTTACGAATTGTCAGTTTTTAACCTTCAGCCTTTCAACTGACTGCTTGTATTCCTCATCGCTTTTCAACATGGAAAGCATGGCATCGGATTCCATTCTTACAAGATCATTAAATCCAAGTTTGACAGCATTTTTCAGAGCTAAAATTGCTTTTGCATTCTCTTTCTTTATTGCATAAAAATCTGCAAACAAATACTGATGTTCTGAATTTTCAGGATCAACCTGTTCGTATATCTTAAGAGATTTCTCAGTCATGTCAAGTTGATTTGACTGTAAAGCTGAGGAGGCATTCATATATGCAAGCAAACTCAAATAATTCAGCAATCGTTTGCTCATCACGGCTTTTTCTTCATCGCTCTTGTTTTTAGCAAGCTGGTTAAGTTTTTTGATTTCATTCATCCACCACGATAAATCTCTCAACACGAAATCGTTGCGATATTGCTCCTGCTGAACCAATTCTTGTTTGGCAAGATTATTTTTTTGCAACATCTCCTTTTTCAACTCTTCAGAAGCGCTAAGTTGCTCTGCTTTTTTCTGAAAATCTGAAACATCGGTAAGTCCATCCAAAAAAACATTCATCTTCTTCCATAAAAACATTTCTTCATATTTCTTTTTCTTTTTCCCAAAAACTTTCAACTCGTTTTCGTTTTTAGAAATAAAGTTTTTAATCAGCGAATCATTTTTTGAAATCAAGCCCTCTCGCATCGCATTAAATTCAATCCACACAAAAGCATCTTCCGCTTTTTCGACCGGAGCCCATTCGTGATGGCCATTGAAAATTATGAGCTGATGACGGATGAGGGAGTTATCCATAGAAGCACTCAGCGCAATCATTTCATTCATATTGAAATCTTCGTTGCCTGCAAACCCAATGTAATCAAACTTATTATTAATCGGTTCGCTCAACGAAGGAAATCCCGCACCCATTCCGATCACGCAAGAAACTCCGCCATCAAATATCGCCACCGAACTTGCCACGCGGGAACCACCGGAGAATCCGCAAACGTAAATTCTTCTACCATCAATATTGAATCGCGATTTCACATCACTCATGAATGTTTGTATCTGAGGATGATTTTGTTCCCACGACATTCCATTCTTGGAATTATTGGATCCGGCAAGAATGTATCCGTATTTTTCAGCGAGTCCTTTGTATTTCTCAAGAGGAAAAGAACCGCTTCCATGGGAATCAAAAAAATAAATAACAGGATTTTTGTTAGCGGAAGAATATTTTCGAGGAAGATAGAGCGCGTAATTTACAGAAGGATCTTTTACGCACTTAATGACAGGAATAATTTTCCCATTTTCAAAAGATGTGTCGAACGAAAGAACAATCGTTTTCACACTATCAATGCCATTTTTATTGACAGAACCGGAATTCTTCCTGGAGCAGGAAGAACAATAAACAATAAACAGTAAACAGTAGACAATAAAATGAAATTTCATTTTATTTATTTATTTGCTTCCAGAGAACATCTTTCAGTTCAGTTAATCCTCTTTGCGTGTGTGAAGAAAAATAAACCAGCGGAACTTTTTTCTCTTTAAACTTCTTCTTCATATCCTTTTGAAATTCACGCATCAGCTCTTCATCCATCAGATCGGATTTTGAAATTCCAAGCACGCGGTCTTTTTTTAGCAGTTCGGGATTATAAAGTTTAAGTTCGTTCACGAGGATTTTATATTCCTTCACAACATCTTTCGCATCGCAGGGCACAAGGAAAAGCAAAACAGAATTTCTTTCTATATGGCGGAGAAAACGCAAACCCAATCCTTTTCCTTCACTTGCTCCTTCAATGATTCCCGGGATATCTGCCATCACAAATGATTGATGGTCATGGTATTTTACAATGCCGAGATTCGGCACAAGCGTAGTAAAAGGATAATTTGCAATTTCAGGTTTAGCAGCCGAAACAACAGCGAGTAAAGAAGATTTTCCAGCATTGGGAAATCCAACAAGACCTACATCTGCCAAAAGTTTTAGTTCAAAAATTTTCCAATCATTTTGTCCCGGTTCACCGGGCTGAGCATGACGAGGCGACTGGTTGGTAGCAGATTTGAAAAAAGCATTCCCCTTCCCTCCTCTACCGCCTTTTGCAACAATGTATTCTTGTCCCTCTTCGGTAATTTCAACTTCCACTTCTCCTGTTTCTGCATTCTTAATAATTGTACCGATCGGCACATCCAAAATTATGTCTTCGCCATTTTTACCGGAACTAAGTTTTTTTTCTCCTTTACCGCCCGCATCAGCAATTACATGCTTGCGGTATTTTAGGTGAAGCATGGTCCACACATTTTTGCTTCCACGTACAATAATATGCCCGCCACGTCCGCCATTGCCTCCGTCCGGTCCGCCTTTGTCAACAAATTTTTCTCTATGAAAATGTACAAATCCCTCTCCGCCTCTTCCTGAGCGACAGCAAATCTTTACATAATCAATAAAATTGGAATCTGCCATGTGTAGTTTTGTCTTTTAATATTTAAGCACCTTTGGGATCTATCAAAGTTCCCCATCCATCAAATGCGGAATTATTTTCTATTGCTAATCGCTCCATCTTTTCTGTCCATTCGGCAAGCGCAGTTTCACTCACATCCATTTTTGGAGTATTGCCGATAATCGCCCATTGTTTTTTTGCCGCATCTGGTTCATCCACTGTATATATCTTGTAACCAAGTTTACTCAAATCAATCAGCAGGTTACTGGCATCATCTTGCTTATTGGCATAAAAGAAAAATTCAACAGACATAAGTGAATTATTCTTTGCTCCAAAATGCTCCATCAATTCCAAAACACGGGCATTTGCTCCTTTCCGGCTCATACTGTTTTAGCGTTGGCTTCAATCATCTTGCAAAGTTCAGTAAAGATATCATCAATTCCTCCGGCACCCTGAATAGTTTTCAGCTTCTCTTGTTTTAAATAAAATTCTTTTAGCGGTGCAGTTTTATTGTTGTATTCTTTCACCCGATTGCGTACAATATTTTCGTCCTGATCATCTGCCCTGCCCGATTCTTTTCCGCGCAGTAAAATTCTTTTTGTAAGTTCTTCTTCATCCACTTCCAGCGCCAAAGTTATCGTAATAGAAAGATTCCTGGTTGCTAAAAATTTATCCAGTGCCTGTGCCTGTGCCGTGGTGCGCGGGAAACCGTCAAAGATGAAACCTTTGGGATAAGCATATTTCCCCACTTCTGATTCCAGCATTTTAATGGTAACTTCATCCGGAACAAGTTCACCTTTATCCATATAACCCTTTGCGAGTTTTCCGAGTTCTGTTCCGTTTTTGATATTTGCACGGAAAATATCTCCGGTGGATAGATGAACCAGCTGATACTTCTTCACTAATTTCTCCGCCTGTGTACCTTTGCCTGCACCCGGAGGACCAAACAAAACGATGTTCAACATAAAATTTAGAATTTAAGATTTAAGAATGTAAATGTCGGATAAATTTCGTCCCAAGCCATCATAATCCAAACCATAGCCAACTAAAAAATCATTGGGCACTTCCATGCCGATATAATCAATCTTCAATCTCTTCTTATAAGCACCTGACTTGAAGAGAAGTGTGGCAATACTTATTTTTTGGGGATCGTGTTTTTTTAATTCGAGCATAACTTTTTCAATCGTGTTTCCGGAATCAATAATATCTTCAAGAATAACAATATTTTTCCTCTTCAGATTTTCATTCACACCAATTAAGGTATTCAGATTTCCAGTTGAGCGAATTCCAGAATACGAAGCAACTTTAATAAAAGAAACCTCGCAGTCAACTTTTACTTTCTTCAACAGATCGGCAGTAAACAGAAAAGAACCATTCAGCACCGAAAGAAAAACCGGGTTTTCATTCTTGAAATCTTTATTGATCTTTCTTGCAATTACAGCAATTGTCTTTTGAATCTTCTGAGAAGAAATAAATTTTCTGAATTTCTTATCGTGAATAACTACAATCTTTCCCATCTGCCTTATGCCTTTTGTCTTCTTACTTTCTTTTAATATCCTACCGCTATATCATCTCCTCTCTTGTCTGCTCCACCTTCCATTTTTCCATTCGGAAGGAGAAGGATACAGTCTGCTCTTCCAATAGAAGCTCTTTCCACAACGTGATGTTTTTTTTTATTGAGATCAGAAACTGTCAGACTATCCATCGCATCTTTCTCCATATAAATCGTGTCGGGTTTCCATTGATAATGAAAACGTTTTGCATTCACCGCTTCGTTCATGGTCATGTCGTGTTCAAGAACATTCAGGATCGTTTGAAACACGGTCGTAATAATGGTTGAACCACCGGGAGTTCCTGCTACCATAAAAAGTTTTCCATCCTTCTCAATGATTGTAGGTGTCATGGAGCTCAACATTCTTTTTCCGGGAGCAATGGTATTTGCTTCTGAACCAATTAAGCCAAACATATTCGGCACTCCCGGCTTGGAACTGAAATCATCCATTTCGTTATTCAGCAAAAATCCTGAACCCGGAACAAATACTCCAGAGCCATAAGCACCGTTAAGTGTTGTTGTTACTGAAACAGCATTGTACCATTTATCAATGATGGAAAAGTGGGTTGTTTCTTCTTTCTCCTGCCTCACCCCAGCTCTCTCCGAAGGAGAGGGAGTACATAATCCTGATCTGATTTTTTTGCAATCCGTAGCTGCTTCAAAACTAAAATCCTTCATGCGAGAAACTAAATAATTCGAATCAAGCAGCTGCGTCACCGGCACAGGATAAAAATCTGGATCGCCAAGATATTCTGCGCGGTCAGCATAAACTCTTTTCTCTGCTTCCGCCATGAGATGAACTGTTTTTTCTTTGTTATAGCCACACTCTTTCAAGGAATAATTCTCTACCATATTCAGCAATTGCATCAACGCAATTCCACCGCTGGAAGGAGGAGGCATGGAAATGATACGGTAAGACCCCACCCCATCCCTCCCCAATAGGGAGGGCGAATTATAGTAGCCGACAATTGGTTTACGCCAAACACTTTTATAGTTCTTTAAATCTTCATAGGATATAATTCCTCCGGCACGTTTCATTTCTTTTACAATATTTTTTGCAGTTTTTCGGGAATAAAATCCTTCTCTTCCTTTATCGCGGATGCGTTTCAAAGTTTCTGCAAGTTCTTTTTGGATAAGAGTGTCGCCAACAGACCAATCCCCCCTGTCCCCCTTTACAAGGGGGAGAGAATACAAAGAATCATTCTTTTTAAGAAAAATTTCTTTCGAGATATTAAAATCCTTCGCCTGACTTTCCGTGATTTGAAATCCTTTTTCTGCCAGATCAATCGCAGGTTGAACTAATTCTTTCCATGGAAGTTTTCCGTATTTCTCATGTGCACGAATCATTCCGTCCACAGAACCCGAAACTCCTGCAGAAAGCAATCCTTCTCCGCTCATATTGGCAATCACATTTCCGTTTTTATCGAGATACATATCGCGCGATGCTTTCATCGGAGCTTTCTCTCGGAAATCCAGCGAGTTGATTTCGCCATTATTCAAGCGAAGAACCATAAATCCACCGCCACCGATATTTCCTGCAGCCGGAAACACCACTGCGAGCGCAAACTGCACCGCGACAGCCGCATCCACAGCATTTCCACCTTTCTTTAAAATAGCTACACCAACTTTTGACGCTTCTATATGTGCGCAAACCACCATTCCCGAATCGGCAATTAATCCGGAATCTCTTTTTGCAATTAAACTTTCTTCTTCCACTTTATTATAAGAAGAGTTGCATGAAAAGAAGAAAACAGAATTAAGAATCCATAATATGTGAAAGCATTTCTTCATCGTTGGTCCCCAAGGGATGGCTACGCCACAAATCTAATATTTATTGAATGAGTCCAAACATAAAGAATCATCAGAAAGGTTTATCTTTACACACTAAAATTTCAGAATTAAACTTTAAAATATATGACACCAAAAGTTTCAATCATCATGGGAAGCACAAGCGATTGGCCTGTAATGCAGGAGGCCGCAAAAATTCTTGACCAGTTCAAAATTCCTTTTGAAGTGAACGCGCTCTCCGCACACCGCGTGCCGGAACAAGTAGCCGAATTTGGAAAAAACGCTTCTTCGCGCGGAGTAAAAGTGATTATTGCCGGTGCAGGGGGAGCAGCACATCTGCCGGGTGTGATCGCTGCCTTTACAACTTGTCCCGTGATTGGAGTTCCATGCAAATCCACTATTTCGCTGGATGGATGGGATTCTCTTCTTTCGATCGTGCAAATGCCTCCCGGAGTTCCGGTAGCAACGGTGGGTGTGGATGGAGGACAAAATGCAGGCATTCTTGCCGTGCAAATGCTCGGAACTGGTGATGAAAAAATTACTGCCGAATTAAAAAAATTCAAAGAAAAGCTGAAAGAGAAAGTTTTGAAAGCGAATGAGGAGTTGAAGCAGTTTAAGTTTGATAATAGGATTTAAGACCTCACCCCGGCCCTATCCTGAAGGAGAGGGAGTAAAGACATCCTTCGAATATGCGATTGAATTATCGAAAACTCGGTCAAGGAAAACCCCTTTTCATCCTGCATGGTTTATTTGGTCTCTCTGACAACTGGGCAACGGTTGGGAAAATGCTTGCTGAACATTTTGAAGTCTATTTAATTGACCTTCGCAATCACGGAAGTTCGCCCCATAGCGATGAATGGACGTATTCTGTAATAGCGAACGATGTTTTGGAACTAATGAATGATTTACACATCGACAAATCGACAAATCAACAAATTCTTTTGGGTCATTCATTGGGCGGAAAGGTGGCGATGCAATTTGCTTCGATGTATCCTGAGAAACTGGAAAAACTAATCGTTGTGGACATGGCTCCGAAAGATTATCCCGGAAATCATCCCGACAGCTATCGGGATGGCTTTATTGAGAAACTTCTTACGCTCAATCTTGCTGAAATGAAATCAAGGAAGGAAGTGGAAGCTGAGTTAAAAAAAATAATTAATGACAATGCTACGATTCAGCTTTTGCTAAAGAATATACACTGGACCGCACTTCCTGCCCCTCTCCGGCATCACCCTCAGTCCCTCTCCGAAGGAGAGGGAAGAAACAGCCAGATTCTGGAATGGAAATTTAATTTGAAAGTGATTGCAAAAAATCAGGATAAGATCGGAGAAACTTTCAGCATCAAAAATAAAATTGATACTCCTACCCTATTTATACGCGGAGAAAAATCAAATTACATTCTGTATTCAGATATAACTGAGATCAAAAAAATATTCCCCAACTCAGAATTTAAAACCATTGAAGATGCGGGGCATTGGGTGCATGCGGATAAGCCCGAGGAGTTTGCAAAAACAATTATTCAACTCGCAAATTCGTAGAGATTCGTTTTTCGCAGATTATACAAATACCTGCATATCATACAACTTCTTATACACTCCTCCTTTGGCAAGCAGGGCGTTGTGAGTTCCGCGCTCAGCAATTTCGCCTTTTTGCAAAACAATTATTTCATCTGCGTGCTGGATGGTAGAGAGGCGATGAGCAATTACAACAGAGGTTCTGCTCTTCATTAAATTATTCAACGCATCCTGCACCAATCGCTCCGATTCACTGTCGAGAGCTGAAGTGGCTTCATCTAAAATAAGTATCGGAGGATTTTTCAACACCGCGCGTGCAATGGCGATGCGCTGGCGCTGTCCGCCTGAAAGTTTACTGCCACGGTCACCAATGTTTGTCTGATATTTTTCGGGCATCTGCAGGATAAAGTCATGGGCGTTGGCAATCTTAGCAGCGGCTTCTACCTCACCCCCTGCCCCTCTCCCAGAGGAGATGGGAGAAATGCCGAATGCGATATTATTTTCAACTGTATCGTTAAACAAAATGGATTCTTGCGTTACGATTCCCATAAGGTCTCTGAGGGAAGTGATCTTCAAATCTTTCAACGAAATTCCATCTATCAGTATCTCGCCTTTGTCGGGATCGTAAAAGCGGGGAAGCATATCTGCCAATGTAGATTTTCCGGAACCGGATTGTCCTACCAGCGCAATAACTTTTCCTTTTCCTATTTTCAGATTGATACCCTTTAATACATAACCAGTATCACCACGGGTATAGGAGAAGGAAACATTTTTGAATTCAATTTCTTTTTCAAAAGTTGAAATACCTTTTGGCGAAGCAACTTCTTTAATGCTTTCCTCCGCTTTCACAATTTTCTCTATACGCTCTGCCGAAGCCAGTCCGCGCTGGATGCTGTAAAATGCCTGCGTGAGTTCTTTCGAAGGCCCGATAATTTGGTAGAACACCGCAATGTAAGTGATGAAAGTAGCTGCAGGAAGCGAGTTATCTAAAACCATTTTTCCACCAAGATAAACGAGCGCCATCAGAACGCCTGCACCCAGAAATTCGCTCAGAGGAGAGGACAAATCTACCTTGCGGTACATGCGGATCATGGTATGCGTGTAGAATTTATTTTCCTGCACGAATTTCTTGTCCATGAACCTTTCCGCATTAAACGCTTTGATGATACGAAGTCCGCCAAGCGTTTCTTCTATGATAGAAAAAAGCACACCCAACCTTGTTTTTCCTTTCACGGAGGTTCTGCGCAAACTGCTTGACACCAAACCGATCAGCAGAGCCGGAACAGGAATCAGAATCATCACAAGCAGAGTTAATGCCGGACTCATGTAGATCATCGTACCCAGAAGAATAATGATGTTTATTGGATTGCGGAAAACCATTTCGATGGATTGCATTACACTCCATTCTATTTCCTGCACATCGGTTGTCATGCGCGACATAAGGTCTCCTTTGCGCTCATTAGAATAGTAAGAGAGTGGAAGGGCAAGAATTTTTTTATACATTGCATTGCGCAGGTCCATCACCACGCCATTACGCGCATTGGCCATATAAAACATCCCTAAGTAACGGAAAACATTTTTGAGAAAAATAATAGAGACCACGAGCACGCAAATAAATATAAGCGCATGTAATTTTCCGTTTTCCATTATCACTTTCGAGAGATAATAATTGAAATTACCAATAAGAGAATCGACCGACAATTTTAGAACCGGAACTCCTTTGGCAAGAATAGTTGCGTATTCATCCGCCTGCTTGAGAAAAAGAAGATTGAGAAAAGGTGCGATCATCGTCAACGAGAAGAGGGAGAAAATTACTGAGAGAATATTGAAAACCACATTCAGGAAAGCATAGCGCATGTAATTGCGCACATAACTGAGGATATGTAAAAATCTTTTCATCAAATCTTCGAAAAGCGAATTTATACGAAAAAACCGAAACGTACGGATTTAAGTTTTGTTGTATTGCACTATGTTTCCACTATGGATTTTGATAACTATAAAATGCTTTTCTTTCGTACTTTCGCAATCCCGATAACTATCGGGACGTTTTTCGTTAATTTATGGTGACCATCCGACAAAGTAAAGTAGCACGCGTCATTCAAAAGGACGTAGCAGCAGTTTTCCAGAAGGAAATGAAAAATGCCTTTGGCTCGGGATTAATTTCTGTTACTCACGTGTTTATGAGTCCGGATCTATCTTTCGCCAAAATCTACCTAAGCTTGTTCGGAGTTCAAGACAAAGAAAAAATGCTGGGTGCTATCAGAAAAGAGGCGAAAGAGATCCGAAGAATTCTCGGAACAAAAATTAAAAAGCAACTCCGCATCGTTCCTGAAATTGCTTTTTTTGTGGATGAATCTGCAGACTATGCCGATAAGATGGAAAAGGTATTCAGCACAATCACCATCAGCCCTGCTCCACCGGAAACATATCCGAAGGAGGAACTGGAAACAAAGCCAAAAAGAAAAAAGAAAGAAGAAGAATAATTTTTCTTAACCAGAAAATTACAGAATGGAGTACGACCCAATTAAACGCTCGCTTGGAAACATCTTCAATAAATCTCCTTTTCTAAGGAAGGCTTTTTATCATTTGCTCGATCTTTTGCTTTTGCGTTCCTGGCATGTGCATAAGGAGTTACGGATCTGGGAAACAGGGAAACGAGGAAACGGAGAAAGAGAGAATTTTTCGATTTTGGATGCAGGAGCGGGTTTCGGGCAATACAGTTACTGGATGTCGGATAAATTTCCGAATGCAAAAATATTTTCAGTGGATGTAAAAGACGAACAGGTGAAGGATTGCAATAGTTTCTTTCAATCAATCGGAAGAAAGAACGTGAAGTTTGAAGTTGCCGACCTTACAAAGTTTGTTCGTGAAGATAGTTTTGATCTTGCTATTTCCGTAGATGTGATGGAACATATTCTTGAAGATGTTCAAGTCTTCAAAAACATTCACGCATCGCTCAAACAGGGAGGAATGCTTCTCATCTCTACCCCCTCCGATCAGGGGGGAAGCGATGTGCACGAAGAACACGAGGGGTCATTCATCGGAGAGCATGTGCGCGATGGTTATAACATTAAAGAGATTGAAGACAAGCTTAAGCTGGCAGGCTTTTCAAAGGTAGAACCGCGTTACGTTTATGGAACTCCGGGAAAAATTTCATGGAGATTATCAATGAAATACCCTATGCAGATACTGAGCACTTCAAAATTGTTTTTCATCCTTCTTCCATTCTACTATGTTATTACTTATCCGATTTCCTTCATCCTGAATTATCTCGACACAAACACAAGTCATAAAACAGGAACAGGTTTGATCGTAAAAGCGCGGAAGTAATTTGGATGAGAGATTTTTTCTAGTAGAGAATAAACAGAAATAACATTCTATTTACTGTCAGCATTTGTTTTCATCCTCCTATCATAATGAAATAACAAATACAAGTTATTCTTTCTTGCTATTAAAGCATCATACAGAGGATTGATTATTTTAGAAAGTTCATTTTTCAACTCCGGGTCATATTCCTTCAATGAGATAAAGTATATTTTATTTTCTACTTTATAAATGATTCTATAATCAGGCACAGTGATTGCCGATAATGTCTTTCCATTCAAATGATAAAACACTTTACGTGCTTCCGCTGAATCTTTATACACAAATGCCCTCAGTTTTAATATTACAGTATCAATATCCTTATTTATATTATCAGTTACTAAAACACCTATGTCTCTGATAAATGTATGATCTATTCCTTGAATAAATGATTCGCGATGCGTTTCCCCCAACACATCCAAGTCGTAATTTGCAAGTTTATCATCAATAACAGAATAGGTACAATCCGTGACTTTATAGTTCGTCAGGGTAAGAACAGAATCCACATTAAAGAAAAGAGGCTTGTCAGAAATATTCTTACCGGATGGAGAATACGAATAAAATTTATTTTGACCATACCCAATGTTAAAATAAACTAAGATGACAGTTGCTATTATTAAATTTTTCACGTATATATTTTTTATTTGTGTTTATGCCTTAGTGCTCTATGTTTTTTGCGTGCCGCTTTCACTGCTGCCCTTCGGTCTTTTTCCTCTTTGGATAAGAATTTCAATTTCATTCCAACAGTAGCAGTTGCCTGTATCTGCTTGTGAAATCCACTCCATGATTGATACTCAATATCCGGCCTGACAAACAAATAAAACGGACGGATACCCAATTCAACCGGGAAACCAATATTTCCAAATAATCCGCCTTTTGAATTTGTAGTATCGTTTGTACCAAAAAATCCCAAGTGAGAACTAAACCCTAAGTTAATAGGGAAGTTCCTGAAAACATATTGTTCATAAACAAAATATAATTTGGAAATGCCCGGTTTCTTACCCAAAACTAGATTAAACAATTGCTCAGGGGTAACTTCCAACTCTTTCCCGAAACCTACGCCTAACCTTCTATGCCTTCTCTGCCAAAGAAATTCTGTACGGACCGGAAACACAGCACCCGAGTTTACAATGTTGGTACTTACCACTGCTCCGGCTCCTATTCCTCCGGTGATCCAGAATTCATCGTAATGGAGTTTGGTGGCTTTTTTCTGAACAGGAGTATTAGTTGTTACCTGCGCCACTGAAGAAGATAATACCGCAAAATAAAAGAAGGAGAGTAGTATTTTTTTCAAGTTGAAATATATTTGTTGTTCAATTCCCATGAGCAATTTCCAACAATGTCGTCAAAGATAATGTAAAATTAATTACCGCGGATTGATGTATTTTCGTTTAGTTTTGCTTTTCGTTCTACTAAACAAAACGAGCCGATTGATAAAAAAATGAATGTATCGTTTTTCATAGCAAAAAGATATTTAATAAGCAAGAAGTCGCATAATGCGATCAACATCATCACTTTTATTTCTGTTGCCGGAGTTTGCATCGGAACGATGGCTCTTGTCATTGTACTTTCTGCTTTTAACGGGATTTCCGATTTAGTATTCGGACTTTATAACACCTTCGATCCCGATATCAAGATCACACCTAAGGAAGGAAAAACTTTTCTGATCGATCCTTTATCCGCTGAGAAAATAAAAAAGATAGATGGCGTTGCCTACTACACGGAAGTACTCCAGGAAAACGCGCTTCTTAAATATGGTGACAAGCAAGTGATCGCCACTATTAAAGGCGTAAGCGATGATTTCGTGAAGATGACACGCATTGATACTGTTATTCTCGAAGGAGAATTTATGCTGAAGCACGACAGCATTGATTATTCAGTTCTCGGATATGGAATTGCAAGACGATTAAATATTTCTCTCTCAGATTTCATGCACCCGCTGGAGATATATGTTCCAAAAAGAGGAAATCAATCTTACCTGAATCCGGAAGATGCATTTTTTATCCGGAGCGTTAACGTATCAGGCATCTTTTCGTTGAATGATGATTTTGATTATCGTTATACACTCATCCCTCTTTCTCTGGCGAGAGAATTACTGAACAGAAAAAACGAATTAAGTGCGATTGAAATAGGATTAAAACAAGGAACAGATATAAGGAGTATCAAAAGAGAAATCGAAATGATCTTAAGAAGCGGAGTAATCTCCGATTCTCCCACTCCTCCGCTCTCCCCTTCTTTTGCTATTAAATCCCGCTACGAGCAAAATGAAGTCCTGTTCAAAACTATCAACTCAGAAAAATGGTGGACATTTCTAATTCTTGCATTCATCCTTGTAATAGCCACATTTAATGTCATCGGTTCGCTCACAATGCTGATTATTGAAAAGAAAAAAGATATTCAAACGCTAATGTTCCTTGGGGCGGATAAAAATCTGATACGGAATATATTTATGCGCGAAGGGTTAATGATCACTCTCACTGGGGCATTGAGCGGACTTGTACTCGGACTTCTTATTTGCTGGATACAACTAAAGTTTAAACTTGTTCCCTTCAGCGAAGGATTTGTCGTGGATTCTTATCCTGTAAAAATAATACCCATGGATTTAGCAATGGTATTTGCCACTGTATTACTGATAGGATTTTTTGCTGCATGGTATCCGGTGAAGATTTTTACTCGCAGATTATAAACAACGATGACACACAACATCCTAATAATATTTCTTCCTAAGCCAAAAGGCAACATTCACCAGTATGATGAGAGCGGGCACTTCTACCAAAGGACCGATGACCCCCGCAAATGCCTGTCCGGAATTTATTCCGAAAACACCGATGGCTACAGCAATGGCGAGTTCAAAATTATTTCCGGCAGCGGTGAAAGCAATGGAAGCATTCTTTGAATAATCAGCGCCCAGAGATTTGCCAAGAAAGAAACTTACCAGGAACATGATGGCGAAATAAATTACCAGCGGAAGTGCGATGCGCAGCACATCCATCGGTATCTGCACGATGAGCTGTCCTTTCAAACTGAACATGACCACTATGGTAAAAAGCAGGGCTATGAGCGTGATGGGAGAAACCAATGGAATAAATTTCCGATCGAACCAATCTTCGCCTTTCAGTTTTATTAACCCGTAACGACTAATGACGCCTGCGGCAAAGGGAATGCCGAGATAGATACCCACACTTTTTGCAATCTGGCTGATGGTTACATTCACCGCTGCGGCTTTCATGCCGAACATAGGCAGCAGCAGCGAAACAAATACATACGCATACACGCTGAAGAACAATACCTGGAAAATACTATTGAGCGCCACCAGCCCTGCGGCATATTCGCGGTTGCCTTCGGCAAGTTCGTTCCACACGATGACCATGGCTATACAGCGTGCAAGCCCTATCAGGATAAGCCCGACCATATACTCAGGATAATTTTTCAGGAAAATAATAGCCAGCAAAAACATCAGCATGGGACCGATGACCCAATTGAGAACTAATGAAAGGCTGAGTATTTTGGTGTCGCGGAAAACTTCTCCCATTTTTTCGAAGCGCACTTTTGCCAGTGGCGGGTACATCATGAGTATTAATCCGATCGCCAAAGGAATATTGGTCGTTCCGCTTGAAAATGAATTAATAAAATCGGCTGTGGATGGAATAAAATATCCCAAACCAACGCCAATTGCCATGGCGAGAAAGATCCAGAGGGTTAAGTACTGATCTAATGTTTTAAGTTTTTTTTTCATAAATGGTGTCGCCCATCCCTGAAGGGAGCTATTATTCTCTCCCTTTAGGGTCGGGGCATATTTTATTAATAAACTCTTCTGAATATGATTTTATTTCGTCTCTTACTTTTCTAAATGAATTTAATATTTCTTCTTCACTTCCTTTCTTCTTTGCAGGATCAATAAAGTTTTGGTGAAATCGTTTTGCTTTTGATGAAAAGTAAGGACAATTCTCATTGGCGTTATCGCAAACGGTGATGATATAATCAAAAGCAATATCTGAATACTCATTCACATTATTTGAAGTATGTGCAGAAATATCAATACCATCTTCTTTCATTACCTGAATTGCTTTTGGATTTACTCCATGAGTTTCAATGCCTGCGCTGTAAATATTTGCTTTACCATTTGCAAAGTGTCGCAAGTATCCTTCCGCTATTTGACTGCGGCAGGAATTGCCGGTACATAAGACTAAAATATTTTTCATTCTATTTCAGCAACATTTTTTGTCCGTTTCCATTGGCGGACATTTTATTGTTCCGTAGCTGCAATAAACACAGCAGTCGCCTTGCTTTGGTCTTAATACCGTTTTACAATTTTCGCACTCATAAAAAAACCGACAGGCATCTGTTGGCATTGTTTCTTCTTTCTTAAACCCGCAATGAGGACAAGTAATGATTGATTTTAACTCAACCGCCTTTCCATTATCACTTATAATCTTCATCGCTCTGTCCTATTAGCAACAACCTTTTCCATGAGTACATTCTTTTGGCTTTTCTGCATAAACGGTAATGCTATATATTCCTACTCCACTGTTCTTGTAATCCTGAATTTGTTGTGGGGTGAGATAATCGGCAAGAATATCATCGGGAAGTGTGATGAGCTTTTCTTTTTGCACTTTACAATTCACAAAGCCTGTTTCATTAATGATGCTGAGATAGTCAGATTTCTGAAGCACACCGCTCACACATCCTACATACATTTCACTCGCTTGCTGTAAGTTCTGCGGAAGATTTCCAACCAGCACTACATCTGAAATACTAAAATGTCCATTTGGTTTCAGTATTCTGAAAATTTCCTGAAAGGCTTTTCGTTTATCAGGAACAAGATTCAGCACGCAATTACTAATGACCACATCTGCGCGATCAGCCCCAACCGGCATTGTTTCAATATCGCCAAAGCGAAATTCCACATTGTTGAATCCTAACTTCTCTGCATTCTCACGCGCTTTGTCTATCATAGCTTCGGTCATGTCAATGCCGATGACTTTTCCGTTTTCGCCAGTAAGGGCACGCGCAACGAAGCAATCGTTTCCTGCACCCGAGCCAAGGTCAATTACCGTATCGCCTTTTTTAATCAATGCGAAGGCTGTTGGAAGTCCGCATCCCAAACCAAGATCGGCATCGGGAACATATCCTTCCTGTTGATTGTAGTTCTCGCTAAACACAGCGTAGTCAACAGTTGAACATCCTCCTGCACCGCAGCAGGAAGATTCGTTTTGCTCCTTGCTTTGCTTAGCAATTTCTCCGTATTTTTCTTTTACGGTTTGTTTGATAGTTGAAGCATTCATAAGTTTAAGTTTTTAGATATTAATATATTTTTAAATCGTATTATTACGATATATAATTAAGAGATCAGAAACATTTAGTTTTTACATTTTTGTAATCGTCAAACAATTCATTGAGATACTTTTTAGCTTCCTGCCATTCTTTTGGGTCAATGCAATAACAAACACTCGCTCCTTCAATATCACCTTTGATCAACCCTGCATCCTTTAACTCCTTTAAGTGCTGCGACACAGTGCTCTGAGAAAGCGGCAATTCATTTACAATGTCTCCGCAAATGCAAGATTCCTGCTTAATAAGGAATTTAAGAATTGCTACTCTCGCAGGGTGGGATAATGCTTTTGCAAACTTCGCCACCCTGTTGTCTTTTACCGAGAACTCTTCTGCTTTTGTGATACCCATAATTTAAATATATATCGCAATATTACGATATATATTTAAATTGAAAACAATTTCATCGAAATTATTTTCAAAGATGTGATTGAGAAGGAATTTAAAGAATACTAAACCTATTTAGACAGAAATCTTCCTGAATGCTTGCCCAAGAAATTCAATAATGTTGCTTGCCATCAAACTTTCTTCGCTAAGATTGTTTGTAGCAAAGTCACCAGCAAGTCCATGCAAATAAACCCCAAGAATAGCCGCCTGCTTTGAATCGTATCGCTGAGCCAATAACCCTGTAAGAATACCCGTTAACACATCTCCGCTTCCGGCAGTAGCCATGCCCTGGTTTCCGGTAGAATTGAAATATACTTCTCCGTCAGGACAAGTGATGCAGGTGTGTACACCTTTTAAAACAACATACACACCGTGCTTAAGAGAGAATTCTTTTTGCCTCTGCCATTTTTCAAAATCACTATCAGCGTCTCCAACCAACCTTTTGAATTCTCCGAGATGAGGGGTCAGAATTGAATTCTTCGGAAGAAAAGAAATCCATGTTTTATTCTCAGCAAGAATATTCAGCGCATCCGCATCAATCACCATCGGATCTGAAGAATTCTGAATCAGAACTTTCAATGCATTCTGTGTTTCCTTTTCTGTTCCAATTCCTGGACCAATACTGATCACGTTGTATTTATCCAACTTAATGTTATCGGATACTATGGTTTCAGAAGAATCCGTTTCAACCATCACTTCAGGATTTGCAGTCTGCAAAATATCGTAACCGCATTTGGGGATATGAACGGTAACAAGCCCTGCACCTGCAGAAAGACAAGCTTTGCTTGACAGAACGCATGCTCCCATCTTACCGTAACTTCCGGCAACGATCAGCGCATGGCCAAAAGTTCCTTTGTGGGAAAACTTGTTTCTCGGCTTACGGATGAACCGCGCATGTTCTTCGGTGACAAAATAATTCTTTGAAGGTAAGGAGGAAATGAATTCTTCATCCAGCCCGATATTCAGAACGGAAAAATCGCCAACATAGCTTCCATTCTCAGGGAACATGAAAGCAAGTTTTGGCGACTGGAATGTAAGTGTATGGTTTGCGCGAACAATAACTGCATCTTTTCCATGAGAAGTTTTATCGGAAAACAATCCGGAAGGAATATCAATGGAAATAATCCGACAGCCGGATTTGTTAATATAGTTTACCGCTTCAGCAGCTAATCCTTCAATGGATTTGTTCAAGCCGGAACCAAACAAAGCATCAATACAAATAGTTGAAAGTTGAAAGTTGCCTGCCTGACGGCTAGACAGGAAAGTTGAAAGTTGAACAGCCGATAATATGTTATGAACTTTTACTCCTTTTGCTTTCTTTAGTCTCTTCTCATTGATCAAAAAATCTTCTGAACATTTTTGTGAATAACGTATGATATAAACTTCAACCTTAAATTTCTTTGCAGCAAGCAGGCGGGCAATTGCCAAGCCATCTCCTCCATTATTCCCCAACCCACAAAATATTTTGGCTGTTGGCTTTGTTCCCTTCTCCTTTGGGAGAAGGGATGAGGATGAGGCGATCCAATCCACACACGCCTTTGCAGCACGCTCCATCAAGCCAATGGATTTGACAGGTTCATGCGCAATGGTATAAGCATCGGCCTTTCTGAGTTCATCTGAGGTAAGAATTTTCATGCCTTTATATCAATCAATCTTCAAATATAATCCAACTATTTACGGGATAATTTTTTGTGCAAATCAAGTACTTGCTTTATTAAAGAATGTTTGCCATCATTCGTAATTACAACATCAGAATATTCTGCTCTTTTTTTATCGGAAATCTGCTTGTTCATTCGTTTCTTAATCTCTGAAATAGTAAGAATATTTTTATTTATTATTCCTTTTATTCTCAGCAACTTAGGTGAATTTATAGAGATCAAATAATCAAGTTCTTTATAAGCACCGCTCTCAATCATAATTGCGGCCTCTTTTATCACATATTTTTTACCCTTCTGCTTCTTCCTCCACTCACCAAATCTCTTCCGAACTTCCGGATGAATGATTGCATTTAATTTAGCAAGCAATACTTTATCATTGAACACTTTTTCTGATAATTTTTTCTTGTCAACCTCTTTGTTTTTATTCAATATTGTTGCGCCAAAAACCTTTACAACTTTAAGCTTAATAGCTTTATTATTATAAATCTTTTTTGCTTCATCATCGGCATAAAAAACAGGAACGCCAATCAATTCAAATATCTTACAGACAGTGGTCTTGCCACTGCCTATTCCTCCTGTTATTCCTACAATTAGCATATCAATGTGCTGTATTAAACTGAAGGGTATCAGTAATCGCCCTAAGCACTTTAAAATTTTCTCCCATGTGTTTTGCTATGGTCTTCGTAAAATTATTGGGAAGAAAATAATAACTTCCTGAGTTATCATCTCTTTTCAATTTTTTAAAGTCAATTGAAATGTCTTTGATTTTATATTTCAAAAGTCCGTACCCATTGGCTTCCACTTCCACAAGGAGAGTATCTGAAATTTTGCTGACTCCAAATCTGGCCTTAGGCAAATTAACAAAATCGATTTTCACGGGAATAGTATCCACATGGTTCTTAGACAGATTGATCTGCAGCCAGCTAAAAAATGAAATGACGAGACAAACGATAAAAACAAAAACCTTTCTGTTCAGTTTGATCTCGGAACGGTGTTGCAAAAATCGAAAGAGGTCTGTTTTCAAGGTGTGCGATTCTGATGATATGCGATTCCAATATACAAATTCATGCGAATAATGATACTAATCGGATCCGTATTCGCATCATTAGCACCCATTCGCATATAGGCATCGTTAATTGGTATCGATTATTACTTTTTCTCCTTATCCAAAAGCGGCTGGGAAGATTCCATTGACACCGCGCTCTTCTCGATCTTCAACCGGTTACCGCCTTCCACTTCTATAATAAAAGTGGCATCCTGTACCTCAAGAATTTTACCATGTATACCCCCAATGGTTACAATTTTATTCCCCTTACCGAGTGCTTCCTTAAATTTTTGCTGTGCTTTTTGTTTCTTCATCTGGGGGCGGATCATAAAAAACCAAAATACGACAACCATGAGAGCAATAAAAATAATATTCATTGTTTGGCCTCCTCCTTGCCCATCGGGACCACCCATCATCAGTATTACATTCAGTAGATTCATAGAGTTATGTTTTAAAATGGTTATTGTTTAGATTGTGGAACAAATATATTAGCTTTAATTTTTACCGTCCGCATGTTTGGAATGCAATTCGTTACTACTGTAATTGTTTTAGTTACAATTCCTGTTTTACCTTCACTGTCAAAAGTTACACGGATTATATTCCCTTCTCCCGAAGGGATTGACGCTTTAGGAACTTCTGCCACCGTGCATCCGCAATCAGCACTCGCAGTGGCAATGATAAGATCTTTATCTCCAATATTTATAAATTTAAAATCATGAGTAACTTTTTCTCCCTGAGTAATGGTGCCGAAATCAAAAATATCTTCATCAAACTTCATATCCGGCAATTCTGATTTATCCAGTCCATTATTTGCAGTGGCAGGAATATTTACTATGTCTGTAGGAAGTTGTTCTTGTTTTTGCCCGCAGGAGGACAAAAGGCAAAAAGGTATAAGGTATAAGGTATAATGGAATAGCTTTTTCATTTAAAAACAAAAATACTTTTTAATTTCTAATTCTCAACAAGTCCTCTCCCCTCTTTCTGCAATCTTCCGTCCTTTTTAAATTCAGCAAGAAGTTTATCAAGAATCCCATTGATGAACACACTGCTTTTAGGAGTACTATACTGCTTTGCAAGTTCAATGTATTCGTTCAAAGTAACTTTCACCGGAATCGTAGGAAAGTAAAGAAACTCAACGATCGACATTTTCATGAGCAACACGTCCATGAATGCGATCCGCTCCAACTCCCAATTTTCAGTTTTGCCCTGAATCATTTTATCTGTCTCATCACCACGTTCAATTACCATCTTAAAAAGTTCTTTTGCAAACTCTTTATCTTCCTTTTCATCTTTATAAAGTGACGCAATGGGGAGATTATCAGTGGCCGTCTCATGAATATAATCCATTGTTTTAAGCACGAGGGTATTCACAAAATCAATGTCATCTGCCCAGTGAATGTTTTTCTCTTCAAAAAACATTTCGATCGATTCGTCACCGGCAATGATATTCCGGTATATCTCACTGATAAATTTCTTATCCTCCTTGAAATTTCTTACAGAACTGTTCATGTAAGAAGCATACTCTTCACTTTCAGCAACCTTCTCAAATAGTTTCTGCACGATCTCCATATCTTTTTCCCAAGTGATTTTTCTTTTAAAAGACTCCGAGGCAACTTGTTTGTTAATGGAAATGATGCTGAAAATTTTATTATCGACAAATTTTGTATTTGGAGTGATGTCTGCCTGAGTAGGAAGTCTTTTCACCTTTCGGATGGCTATGCGGTTTCGTCCACACTCGCGTATTTCGATAAGGAGAAGGAGGAGATAAAGATAGAGATCGTATATCCGCTCAAAACTCGAAAACATTTCTTTTTCGTGCTTGGCAATGCTTTTGTCTTCTGAATGAAAGTACGCATACAGTGCCTGCATCACTTTTATCCTGAGAAATCTTCTGCTTAACATAAATTTAAAGAACTTATTTTTACGTATATCTATACTTTAAACACTCTATCATCTTCTCTGCCAATTCAATACCAATTCTTTCCTGCGCTTCTTTTGTAGCTGCTCCAATGTGAGGAGTAAGAGAAATTTTAGGATGCTGAAGCAATTCCTGTTTTGGCTTCGGTTCGTTCTCAAAGACATCCAGCCCTGCGCCTGCCACCTTTCCGGAATTCAAAGCTTCCAGCAGATCATTCTCTTCTATCACACCACCGCGCGATGCATTAACAAGAATGACCCCATTCTTCATTTTTGCGATCTCGCTCTTTGTGATCAGTTTTCCTCCAGGGACGTGAACGGTGATGAAATCGCTTTTTGAAAAAACCTCGTCCAGAGCAACTGTTTTAACAGGAACTGATATCTTATTGCCTGCGATCTCAAACTCGATCTTTGTTTCTTTCACAAAAGGATCGTGGGCAACCACTTTCATTCCCATTCCCAATGCAATTCTCGCAACAGCCTGTCCTATTCTTCCTATCCCGACAATGCCTATAGTTTTCCCTGAAAGTTCAATTCCGCTCGCGTATTTTTTCTTCAGCACATCAAATTCTGCATTCCCTTTCACCGGCATCTCGCGATTTGAATCCTGAAGAAAACGAACGAGCGTGAACAAATGCGCGAACACCAATTCTGCAACAGAAAGAGAAGAAGCTGCCGGTGTATTCACCACTGCAATTCCTTTCGATCTTGCGTACTCCACATCTATATTGTCCATGCCTACTCCACCGCGGCCAATGAGTTTCAAATTAGGACAAGCGTCAATCACATCCTTTCTGACCTTTGTGGCGCTTCTTACAGTCAGTCCCACATACCCATTATCATTGATTGCTTTTGCAAGATTCTCCTGTGCAACTTTTTCAGTCACAATAGTGAACCCGGCTTTCTCCAAGAGCAATTTGCCTTGAGCATCTATTCCATCGTTAGCTAATATTTTTTTCATAAGTGCCTCCTCAACCCCTCCTTCAGAGGGGCTTTTTTGTTTTACCTCTTACGCCACTCATCAAGTCCTCCCTGAAGGGGAGGATCTAGGAGGGACTTCATTTTACTCCTGCATATTATGAAAAACCATTTGCACGTCATCATCCTCTTCCAATGCTGCAACCAATTCGTTTATCTCCTTTTTCTGTTCTTCATTCAGCGTTACATACGTAGCCGGAATTCTTTGCTTTTCTGCACTGATAATATTTATTTTTCTTTCCTCCAGCGCTTTTTGCATGGAACCGAAACCCGCAAACTTTGTATAGATGATGAGTTCGTTTTCGTGCTCTTCAATTTCATCAGCACCGTGTTCAATCAGTTCAAGTTCAAGGTCTTCTCTGTTTTGTCCTTCGGCAGAAATCCTGAAAACTCCTTTGCGTTCAAAAATAAAATCAAGAGAACCCGTTTTTCCGAGAGCTCCATTTGATCTTGAAAAATACATGCGAATATTTGAAACCGTGCGAGTAGGATTATCAGTTGCACATTCTGCCAACACAGCCACTCCATGAGGACCATATCCCTCGTAAGTAAGTTCTTCCAGATTTGCTTCGCCTTTAGAAGATGCACGCTGAATTGCAGCATCAATCCTATCCTTAGGCATATTGATCGCCTTGGCATTCTGAATTACCAAACGCAAACGGGAATTAGAATCAGGATTGGGTCCATGTTGTTTCACCGCAATGGCTATCTCGCGCCCGATCTTGGTAAAACCTTTTGCCATGCGCGCATAGCGGGCAAACATCACATGCTTTCTTGTTTCAAATATACGTCCCATAGAAAAATATATTATGCAAACTTTTTCTCAAACTCTTTCATCACATCCACCAGCACCTGAACGCTTTCAAGCGGAAGCGCATTATAAAGAGAAGCACGATAACCTCCCACATCGCGATGACCTCGGATGCCGCTGATGCTAGCTTCTTTCCACATTTTATCAAACTCAGGTTCCAGTTCAGGGTTATTCAAAAGGAAAGTTACGTTCATCATGGAACGACAGTCCTTTTCCGCTGTGCCGAAGAATAAATTATTTCTGTCTATTTCTGCGTAAAGTAAATTTGCTTTCTGATTATTTTTTTTATCGATCCATTCTATGCCACCATTTTTCTTCAGCCAGCGCATGGTGAGCAGGGAAACATAGATCGGAAACACAGGAGGCGTATTGTACATGGACTCTCCCTTGATATGCACTTTATAATCCAACATGGAAGAAATTTTTCTTCCTGTTTTTCCAAGTATACTTTCTTTCACAACCACCAGCGTACATCCGGCAGGGCCCATATTCTTTTGAGCACCTGCATAGATAAGATCAAAGTTTTTGCAATCTATCTTGCGGCTGAAAATATCAGACGACATATCGCACACCACCGGAATACGCGAGATAGGAAAATTCTTCATCTGCGTTCCGTAAATGGTATTATTCGAAGTAATGTGCATGTAATCTGCATCCCCATGAATCGGATAATTCCTCGGAACGTAATTGAATTTTTTATCTTCGGAAGAAGCAATGACTTTTACATTTCCTATCATCTGCGCTTCCTTTATCGCTTTGCCAGCCCACACGCCTGTGTTCACATACGCAGCATATCCTTCGCTGCGAAGAAGATTCATCGGCACCATGCAGAACTGCATACTTGCCCCTCCTCCGAGAAAAATTGCCTGATAACCATCACCAAGGCCAAGAAGTTCTTTCGCCAATGCTCGTGCTTCCTGCATAACCGCTTCAAAATTTTTACTGCGGTGAGAAATCTCCAGAAGAGAAAGATTGAGGTTGTCAAAATCAATGCACGCTTCAGAGGCCTGTTTCAAAACTTCCTGAGGAAGAATGCCGGGACCCGCACTGAAATTGTGCACTTTTTTCTTTACATCAGTCATTACTGTTTCCATCTTAAATAGGAATATATTAGTGTTTGATAAATGCGTCCGAATTTAGCAAGAAAAACGATTCCGTAAGAGCTATTTTGGTGTATTAAAATACTTATCTGTTTTATCCTTGTTGTTGCGTGGAATTACGTCTTTAACATATTGCCATTTACCATCTTTAAACTCCAGCATGTCGTATGAGAAATCAGGACCATAAAACTGATGCTGTCCTTCAAGTTCCGGATTTGAAGGCGAGAGATGGTCGAACACAATAAATTGCCTTTCTGCATCATAACGCAGCGACATAAAAATCCCCGCCTGATATTCAAAGATGATACGTTTCTTTATTTTTCCTTTCTCATCAGAAAATATTGCATCGCCAAATTTCGGGAATCCTTTTTCATTGAAGAAAAGAACTTCAATCAACCGCTTGTTGGTAATTCGGTTGTTGCCATCCCATCCAAGCAGGATATAATATTTTTTCTTTTTATATTTTACTTGTTCAATTTGATAATACCATGCGCCAAACCATTTCGCATTATCAAGAGATGCATTCTCGGGGTCTTTGATCGCATCCGATCTGTCGTTCAGCGGATATACTTCGTATTTTTTCGACTTTTTATTATACGCTTGAATGAATCCATAAAATGTGTGCGTACCGTCTTCTGCTTCTAAATCCCATGTAAAAATCCTCACCTGCTTATCAGCAGATTCAAGCATCACTTTATATTTTTTCAAGGAATCAAAAGCAAATTCATTCGACTTATCCATGCTGAGCACATACTTCAATCCATTCGAGAATTTCTTGTTGTCGTCCGCTTTTTTTACCTCGTTTTTAATTGAATGAACAAAGTCAGTATAAAGATGATAAACAGAATCCTGAATAGATTGAGCATGGCAGATGGCAGATGGCAGATGGCAGATGGCAAGAAAGAATATAAGTAGTCTGATTTTCATTATATCTAAAAATAAAAAACCGCAAGCAAACGAACGCTTACGGTCTTTGAATAGTATGTTCGCAAATTATGCTGCGTGCAATGAATCTTTCTTGGCAGTTAATTGCTCTTTTGTTTCCACATGCGCTTCATCCGGAACGCAACAGTCAACAGGACAAACCGCAGCGCACTGTGGTTCTTCATGAAAACCAACGCACTCCGTGCATTTATCGGTTACTATATAATAGAAATCGGCAGAAACTGCCGGCTGTGCAGCATCCGCTTCAGCAGCAGTGCCGGTGCTTTTTCCTGTGTACGCTCCTTTAATCGTTGTTCCGTCAGAATATCTCCATTCTGCACCATTTTCATAAATAGCATTGTTTGGACACTCGGGCTCGCAGGCACCGCAGTTGATACACTCTTCTGTAATCTTGATTGCCATAACTGGAAAGTTTAAAGTTTAAGGTTTCTTATTTGTAATTTCGTATAGCTTCGCGTTTTAAACTGAAGCAAATGTATTAAAAAAGTTTTTCGCTTATGAATCTGGAGAAAAGAATTATTGCCTTCACACGGTTAGGTGAGATATTGAGGAAAAGCTCAAGCCCCCCCTTCGGGGGGATGGGGAGCTTTAGTATTCTTGCCGAAGCAATCACAAACGCAAGCAAGCATAACGGCTGGTTCACCGAAGAAAACATACTGCTTGCCATTGGCTCTTTAGGAGAGATGTTGAGGGAAGATAAGATCAGAAAATGGATTTCAAAATATCCAATATCCAATATCCAACATCCAACATCCAGAAAGGTTGGAGTTATCATGGCAGGAAATATTCCCCTTGTCGGGTTTCATGATTTTCTATGCGTGCTAATAAGCGGAAATACATTTGTTGGAAAACTTTCTTCGGATGATGAGTTTTTACTTCCTGCGGTTACAAAAATTCTTTGCGAAATAGAACCGGCATTTGCGAATAGAATTCAGTTCACAAATCAACAAATCAACAAATCAGCAAATGTTTCTGCCTTCATCGCTACCGGTTCAAATAACAGTGCGCGGTATTTTGAATATTACTTTAAAAAATATCCGCACATCATTCGTAAAAATAGAAATGCCATTGCTGTTCTTGATGGAAAAGAAACAGAAGAAGACCTGAAAAACCTCGGCAAAGATATTTTTCAATACTTCGGAATGGGATGCCGGAATGTTTCTAAGATTTATATTCCGCAGGATTACAACCTCGATACATTCTTTTCCGCCATAGTAGATTTTGGCGATGTGATCAATCACAATAAATATTACAACAATCATATTTACCACCGCACTATTTATTTGCTCAACCAGGAAAAATTTCTGGATAATAATTTTTTGATGCTGAAGGAAAGCGCCACCTCTCCCCTGCCCCTCTCCGCAAGAGAGGGGAAAGAACCGAAGGAGGAGAAAAATATTTCTCTTTCATCTCCGGTTGCGACTTTATATTACGAGCGATACAAAAATCAAAAAGAGCTAAACGAAAAGCTTCTTTCGGTAAAAGATCAGATACAATGCATCGCATCAAATCATGCAGTTCCCTCTCCTTTGGAGAGGGTTAGGGTGAGGTATGGTCAAACTCAGAACCCCGAATTATGGGATTATGCCGATGGCGTGGACACCATGAAGTTCTTATTGGATCTTTAAATTAATTTTACACATGGAATTTTATTTCTACTATTTGCTTCTCTTCGCTTTCATTGCCGGATACATTGATTCGGTGGTTGGAGGAGGAGGATTGATACAACTTCCTGCCTATTTAATTTTTGCTCCGCAGCTAAGCATCACCTCAGCACTTGGCAGCAACAAACTTTCCGCATTAATGGGCACTTCCGTTGCAACTGCACGGTATTTACTTTCCACAAAAGTGATCTGGAGAAGCGTACTTCCTGCTTTAATAAGCTGCATGATTTTTTCTTTTCTGGGAGCAAAAATGGTAACACACCTTAACAAAGATTATTTGCGGATAGTGATTCTTGGATTATTGATCGCTGTGGCGACATACACATTTATCAAAAAAGATTTTGGTTTGCTTCACAAACCAAATCTAAGCGAAACAAAAACAACTGTGCTTGCCATCATTGTTGGATCGGTGTTAGGTTTCTATGATGGCTTTTTCGGACCGGGCACAGGAAGTTTCCTAATTCTTGCCTACGTGGCAATTTTTGGTTTTGACTTTTTAAATGCTTCGGTCTCTGCCAAAATAATTAACTGCGGCACTAATGTGGCTGCGCTCGTATTTTTTATCTATGGCGGCTACGTAGATTATAAATTAGCCATCCCCGTAGGAATTTGCAACATGGTTGGTTCATACATAGGCGCGCACATGGCAATAAAAAGAGGAAGCGGGTTTGTGCGCATTCTATTCCTCGTTATTGTTACAGGGTTGATTTTGAAGTTTTCGTATGATATGTTGTAAAAACGCGATGGTGTTGATACTATGACGTCTTTGTTATCGCTGTAACAAAACCATATTCCTTCAAATATTTCTTGTCTACACTTGAATTATTCGGAGAGTAATTTACTACGTACAATTTTATCGTTTAAAAACCGTGCAAAACTTGTGCAAAAATGAATGCAAGGAAATTGATTTTCAAGTTATCAAACAGTAATTTTACATCATGAAAGAAATATATACCGATAAAAATGAGAGAATAGCAATTCTTGAGAAGGGTGAGATTTTAAAATTACACAAAATCTTATCTGAAAACTACCATCTGTTACCAGAAATGGAGCCTGTAAGTCCATCGGGAATAAAAGATGACAATTTATTAGAGAGTGCTATATCTAGACAGTTAACAGGGAGTGGGGATTATTATAAATACAACGACATGTATTTAAACTGTGCCTCGCTTGTATTTGGAATAGTTAAAAATCATTCCTTTCATAATGGCAACAAAAGAATGGGATTTCTAGTAATGCTTAAACACTTATATAGCAATGGAAAAGTAATAGCTCCAGATGTAAGCCACATAGAAATTTTTCAATTATTACGCGACCTTGCTGGCAACACACTGAATAACCATGCAGAAGAATATTACCCTAAATATATTAAGGTCAAGAGGATTGGAAAGAATATTGAATGGGAAACTGATATCTGTGTTGATTATGTTGCATTTTGGCTACGACATAAAGCTGTACCAAAAACACAAAAAATAAAAAAACAGACTATTCCATTAAACGAACTAATTAATATTTTAAATAGAAAAAATCTAATTGCTTCATATGATGGAAAATCCATACGAGTATCTAAAAAACCTAGACTCCTTGAAAAATATTTTATTAATGTGTTTAATAAAACATACGAGACAAGAAACGACAAGCAAGTAAATTTATCATTAGTTGAAATCATTCGAAAAGACTTTAATCTTTCCCATTTAGATGGAGTTGATAATGTTATTTTTTATGACGATGAAAATGACTTGAACGAAGCAATTACTCAGTATAGAAAAATTATTTATAAGCTAGCGAAAATCTAACTCAATCTCAATGACCATTGTTCTCGAATTATAAATAACGATTAAGCGCCATAAATCCTCCCCTGCCAAGTATTCCGTTTCTCAAGATTATCTTCTATGAGTTGCAACACCTGATCATTGCGCAAACCGCCCCAAGTGGGACCTGCCATTATTTTTGGCGGTGCTTCGCCAAATAAACGCTCCACCACAATTTTAGGATTCAATAACTCAAGGAAGGAAACAATAAAGTCCAGATATTCTTCGAGAGAAAATAACGTGAACAGTTCAGGATTATGTTTATACTGGCTCGCCATCACTGTTCCTTTTACAATATGCAGTTGGTGGAGTTTTATAAAATCAAGCGGCAATGCCGAAATGATCTTTGCTTCTTCCAGCATTTCTGCTCTTGTTTCTCCGGGCAAACCGAAAATTAAATGTCCGCATACTTTAATTCCGCGCTCTGCAGTTTTGCGAATGGAAGCTTCTGCTTCTTCATAAGTTTCGCAGCGGTTCAGCAAAGCCAAGGTTTTGTTGTAGCAGCTTTCTATTCCATATTCAATGGTGATGTCGTAATTCTTTGAGAGACTTTCTATGTAATCCAACTTTTCATCATCCACGCAATCCGCCCGTGTGCCAATGACCAATCCGGTTATCTGCGGATGCAATAATATCTCCTCGTATATTTTTTTCAACTCAGCTAATGGCTTGTAAGTATTAGAATACGCCTGCAGATAGCCCACATATTTTTTTGTTTTATACCTGTGCTGCAAAAATTTAATTCCCTCATCAATCTGGGTGTGCAAAGGCAAAAGCGGATTGCAGTAAGAAGGATTAAAACTGTCATTATTACAATATGTACATCCGCCAAAACCTTTTGTTCCATCGCGGTTCGGGCAGGTGAAACCCACATCGAGCGCTACTTTTTGAACTCTGTCTCCGTGAACTCGCTTGGAATAATTGGGATAGGCATTGTATCTCCGGCTGTGCTGCCAGGGAAATAAACTTTTATCAGTATTTATTTGTAAAGTGTCTTGCATTAATTTACCCCGACCCTAAAGGGAGAAAACCTTGCTGTACTTCAAAGTCCCTTTAGGGATTTAGGGCGAAATAATTTTCATGGTCTGTACTCCGGACCTTTGCCCAAGTGTGGTGGCAAAGGAGTTTTGAAAATTTCTTTTCCGATAAAATCTTCTATCTTTTTAAAACTGCGCTGGTCTTTTTCATTGATGAAAGTGATGGCAACACCCGTGCTTTGCGCGCGGGCAGTTCTTCCTATGCGATGAACGTAATCTTCTGAATCGCGGGGCACATCGTAATTGATAACGAGATCAATTCCTTCAATATCAATTCCACGGGCAAGAATATCGGTTGCTACTAAGACTTGTGTTTTACGGCTGGTGAAATCACGCAACACTTCTTCGCGCTCCTTCTGTTCCAAATCGGAATGAATCGCCTTGACAGATAATTTCAACTGGTAAAGTTCCCGCTCCAGATTTTTTACATTCACTTTTGTGGCAGAAAAAATAAGAACGCTTTGCAAGTTCTTTCCTTTCAGCAGATCAACGATCAATTTATTTTTCTGATTATCGTAAACCATGTATGCCGCCTGCATAATTCCTTCTGCAGGTTTGGAGAGAGCAATATTCACCTGCACAGGATTAACAAGATTCTTTTTCGCCATCTCGCGGATTCTCGGAGGCATGGTTGCCGAGAAAAGCAAAGTTTGTCTTTTCGTTGGAAGATATTTTATGATCTTCATGATGTCATCATAAAAACCCATATCCAACATGCGATCTGCTTCATCCAGAATTAAATGCTTGAGCTTATCGAATTTCACATAGCCCATATTGAGGTGCGACATCAGTCTGCCGGGTGTTGCAATGATGATATTCGCTCCGGTGGTCAGTGCAGTTTTTTCCCTTTCGAAAGAACTGCCGTCATTTCCTCCGTAAATAGCAATGGAACTTACCGAAGTGAAATAGGCAAATCCTTCCAGCGCACGGTCAATCTGCAAAGCGAGTTCGCGCGTGGGAGAAATAATGAGCGTGTCCACACTGGGAGAAGGATGTGCAGCAAGCTTAGTTAAGATAGGCAGAAGATAGGCAGCTGTTTTTCCTGTTCCCGTTTGCGCACAGGCGATCAGGTCTTTTCCTTGCTGAATGATGGGAATGGTTTGTTCCTGAATGGGAGTTGGGGTTTCAAAACCCATGGAAGCAAGTCCTTCCATTAATTGCGCGTCAAGATTGAATTCTGAAAATTTCACTATACATTGTTTGAGTTAAAAAAAACAAAGATACTCTTTGGCAGGAAAGAACACTGTGCCTTATTTTGGGGTTAGGGTCTTGACGTGGTTCATCTCTATTCTATCACAAATTGCTTCTGTGTCTTTTCGAGATTTCCGTTAATTATCCACAGCAGGTAACTTCCGCTGCTGAGTGTTGCTGTACTTAACTTTTTTGTTGTGGTAACACCGCCTTGCAACGTTTCTGTCTTGCTCAGCGCTTCTCTTCCCAACACATCATATACTTTTACAGTTAGCTCTCCGCCTGCTTCGCTGGTTACTATGTATTGTATGCTTCCGTCTGTAGATGGATTTGGATAGATGGAAATAATCTCGAGCGTGCCAATATATATTTCTCGTATCGGGGAGTAAGTAAATGCTCCGTTAAAATCTACCTGCCTGAGGCGGTAATAGGATTGTCCGGGATAAGGACTTTCATCCAGCATGGAATAATATTCGTTCTTGTTTGAATTACCTGCCCCATTTATTCTTCCAATTTCTTCATAGTGTATTCCGTCTTTTGTTTTTTCTATGGCAAAATAGTCATTGTTGATTTCTGTAGAAGTAGTCCATTCCAATAAAACCGTTTCCTTATCCGTAAGACTGGCAGTAAATGAGAGCAATTCTACAGGCAATGGAATAGTGGCACAGGTAGGATATGTCCATGTTTCCCCGGTACAGGTTGTAACACTTACAAAACTCCCTCCGCAGGTTCCTCCTTTAAATAAATTGGTGTATACCGTTGGCGCACAGGGAGAAACCTGTACCATATTCTCTCCATCATAGGAACCGCCTGTGTAGATGTTAGTGTATACCGTTGGCGCACAGGGAGAAACCTGTGCCATGTTCTCTCCGTCATAAGAGCCGCCTGTGAATATATTGGTGTACACGGTGGCGGCACAGGGAGAAACTTGTGCCATATTGTCTCCATCATAAGAGCCGCCTATGTAGATATTGGTATACACAGTGGCGGCACAGGGAGAAACCTGAGCCATGTTACCTCCATCGTAAGAACCACCTGCCAAGTTTTGGGCAAACAAATCCACACCCAAGCATCCTATGGAGAGCATTGTACAAAGTACCAAGCGTAATAAATTGACTTTCCTCCATTTTGTGGAGGTTAGCCGGGGCTTGTTTGTGGTTGCTTTCATTAATTCGTTGGTCCTTTTGAAGAGTTGATTCCGTTAATTGAGTTAATTATTGCGTTGAATTTATCATGAAACTTAAGTTTTGGCTAAGCAGGATGAGTTCTGCTGCGTTCTGAGGGATGCGTATTCTCATGATTTTGCGATCTATTGCGTTTATTCTCTATTTTTCACTATTGAGATGGGTGGTTTGAATCCAATAACTCAGTTCCACTATCCAATAAATGAATTCCACGATTCAATAACTCAGTTCCACTATCCATTAAGTGAGTTCCACGATTCAATAACTCAGTTCCACTATCTAATAAGTGAGTTCCACGATTCAATAACTCAGTTCCACTATCTAATAAGTGAGTTCCACGATTCAATAACTCAGTTCCGCAATTCAATAACTCAGTTCCACTATCCAATAAATGAGTTCCACGATTCAATAACTCAGTTCCACAATTCAATAACTCAATTCCACTACCTAATAAGTGAGTTCCGCAATTCAATAACTCAGTTCCACTATCCAATAAGTGAGTTCCACGATTCAATAACTCAATTCCACTATCCAATAAATGAGTTCCACGATTCAATAACTCAGTTCCACTATCTAGTAATCCCTTTTAAGCATGGTTCGGCTATTTTACCTGCCTCCTCTGCCGCCTGAATTAGCATCTCTGCTTACACTGGATAAATAGTCTCTATAAGACAAATATCTTATAACATTCCATGCTCCTCCTCTTCGAATGACAGTAGCAGTAACAGCACCTGCTGTAACATTATACGCGGGCCAAGAAGCAACATTATGTTCTCCTGCTGCAGTTAAACTTCCATCTCCCAGTAATACTCCAGCATTGCTTACTTGACCGGCAATACCCGCATAGATACCTATATAATATTCCTCCACATTGCCTGTCATCTCCATTACCCCAAAATAACTGGCTCCTGTTTGTAAACGAGTAGTAGTGGTTGCTTTGGCAAAAATTCCTACTCGCAATGGACCTTGCCCGTTATCACCTGATGTAAAATTGACATTATTACAACAAACATTTGCATTGGCTGTAGTAATGGTTTCTGTTCCATTTTCTGCACCTGAAATTCCGGCAGCAGCAGGGTATGTTGGAGTAATTGTTGCCCATGCATATTCATTAAGTGTCTTTCCTAAAAATCCCCTTCCTGCTTTTTCGTATTCCATTTCGGTAAGCGGCCTTAATGCCGCCCAATCCAAATAGGCACTTTCATCAGCCCAGCTCAATACATTGCAAGCCCTGTCATTTCTGGTGCAGGTATATACCTGTGGGGCAACACCTGTATTGGTAATGGTATGCCTGTTAACACCTGCAGAACCGGGATAGCGGGTAACACCTTGAGCACTAGATAATGTATTTAAAAAATCAGTGTATTGTCCCTGGGTAATTTCATATTTCATCACATAAAAAGGATTATATCCTTTTGGGAAACTGGCAGTTAAAGCGCGGGCAGGACCTCCAAAAACACTATTACAATATACAGTAATAGCATTTTCATTGGGTATAGTTACTGCTGTATTATTGCCACCACCAGTCGTGATTGACCCCGTTGAAGAGGATGCTCCGCTTCCATCTCCTACATAGTGAAATCCTCCTACAGCTCCTCCTGTAACATAAACCATTTCGGCAGCAAACACACGGGTATCAATAGGGATAGTATTATCGGGCAGGTTATCTACGGTTATGGTAATTTGCTCAGTAACCGTTCCTATACCATCACTGGTTCTGCGCAGCATTAATCCGGTATTGTTAGTTGCTGCATCAATGCCGGGTATGGTTAAACCATCCCTGGTGGTAGGTTCTACTTGTGCGCCATTTGTATTCACATCAAAGTTGTGATTGGCTAAGGTGGTATTTATGGTTCCGTGTGTAAACGCAACGGTGGGACCGCTGGCACAAGCTCTGAACTTAACAAACACCCAGACGGCATCCCAGTTGTAGGGCGGGTTTACCAGGTCTCTCCAACTGTTGTCCCATGTAATTGAGAAAGTGATGGTTCCTCCTGTTGCTCCGGTTTGATTTACTGCTAATGCGGAAATGGCTACAGCATTGCCGCGGCTATTGTTATTTATAGCAGCCGTTAATAACAGCACAACTGTGCCAAGGCAATAAGCGACACCCTTAGTTTGCTTCATCATTTGATTTATGGTTTTCATTTTTATTAGGATTAGATTATAGTTATTAGTTTTAATATATACTCTTGACCGACTCGACACACTTACTCATTCCATTAATTATATATAATCTTACTAAACACCGAGACGAATATATACATTTTTTTTATTTCATAGAAATACTGCTTACTTTTTTTCAACACATCTTCTTCACGATCTTTAGGTCAAGGCTATTCACAATAGAGAAAACTTCATCTTACAAAGCAAGGAAAGTAATTATCTTTGAGCTCAATTTTTTTCTATGGACATATCTTACATACTGAACCATCTGGGTGAAGATCGCGAACACTATTTTAATGCCGTTGCGCCTCCTATCATTCAAAGTTCTAATTTCTGTTTTAAAGATGTCAACTCCTTTCGTCTGGCAATTGAAAATGAATCCAAAATGCCTATTTACAGCCGCGGCTGTAATCCCACAGTTACTATTTTAAGAAAGAAACTTGCAGCACTTGAAGGAGCAGATGATGCCTTGGTGTTTGCCAGCGGATCTGCCGCCATAGCAAGCGCGGTGATGTCGTGTGTAAAAGGAGGCGATCATGTTATTTGCGTGAACAAACCTTATTCATGGACCACTGCTCTTTTAAATGATTACCTCGTAAATTATAATGTTACGACTACAATGGTGGACGGCACCCATACGGAAAATTTTGAAAAAGCAATTCTGCCCAATACAAAACTTATTGTTTTAGAAAGTCCCAACACCTTTACGCTGGAACTACAAGACCTTGAAGCGATTTCTAAAATTGCCAAGAAGCATGGCATCACCACGATGATCGACAATAGCTATTCTACCCCCTTGAATCAAAAGCCGCTGGCGCTTGGAATTGATATCGTGGTTTATTCGGGGAGTAAATATTTTGGCGGCCACAGCGATCTGGTTGCGGGAGTGATCTGCAGTTCAAAGGAGAGGATCCATGAAATATTTTCAAAGGAATTCATGACCCTTGGCGCCATCATCTCTCCACACGATGCATGGCTGATGTTGAGAGGAATCCGAACACTGGAATTACGGGTGAACAGATCGGCAGAATCTGCGCAGAAAGTGGTGAACCATCTGGAAAAGCATCCGAAAATTGAAAAAGTTTTTTATCCCTTCGCTTCAAAAAACGAACAACTCTCTTTGGCAAAAAAACAAATGAAGCAAGGCAGCGGCTTGCTTACTGTTTTAATCAAAGCAAAATCAGTTGAAGACATCGAAACCTTTTGCAATAGTTTAAAGTGTTTTTTGCTGGCTGTTTCATGGGGAGGTCATGAGTCGCTGATATTTCCTATTTGTGCCGGCAAAGCTCCCTATACGCTTCCATGGAATATGGTAAGGTTATATATCGGGCTTGAAAATCCTGAGGAGTTAATTGCCGATATTGATAATGCACTTGATAAAATATAAGTTCTCCCTATAAGTGTTTGCATACGCTACAACATCTTCAGCACTGTATAGGCAGCATCAGCACCTTTGTTGCCAAACTTCCCTCCTGCCCGGTTCATCGCTTGTTCTAAATTATCGGTGGTGAGAACTCCAAACGCAACAGGTTTTTTATTTGCAAGAGCAACATCCATAATTCCTTTTGAAACTGCTTCGCAAATGTAATTGTAATGATCAGTTTCTCCTTTGATCACACAACCCAAACAAATTACTGCTTTTGTCTTTTCGGTTAATGATTGAGCTCCAATGGGTAATTCAAAACTGCCGGGAACATTTTTTCGAATAATGTTTTCCTTTTTAATTCCGTTTTCAAGAAGAATTTTTTCTGCTCCCTGATACAATGCCTCGGTAATTTCAGGATGCCACTCGGAGACAACAACGCCAATTTTTATTGAATCAGGAAATACAAGTTTGACTTTGTAATTTAACGAGGAGTTTTTTTCGGAAGAAGACATGCCGCAAGATTAACTTACTCGATTCCGCCTTTTTCCTTTGCAAGAGAAATGTATTTCTCCACTTCCCGTCCTTCACGAGATTCGGAGAAATCAGTTTTTAACTGCTCATATATTTTCACAGCATCTTTGTATTTCCCCTGTGTTTCGTAGAGAGTGGCTGCTTTCATCAGGTAAATAGGAGTGGTGAAATTGTTTTTATTTTCTGAAGATGCTTTCATGTACTGATCAATGGCATCATCTGTTTTTCCAAGTTCTGAATAGGCATCGCCAATAGCACCTATAGAAATAGGTCCCAGCATCATGTCCTCTCCATCGTATTCTTTCAGCTCTTTCACAGCATCTTCAAACTGTCCTTTATGCAAGTAGCAAAGGCCAAGATACATATGCGCCAGATTTCCAGAGGAAGTGAGTCCGTAATTTTCTATAATATCTTTAAAGCCAAAAAACTGCCCGTCACCGTTGATCGCTTTATCAAGAGAATCTTTTTCAAAATATCTTTCCGCCACAAACATTTGTCCTTGGGCTTCCTCTTCAAGAGGAGCGAGGTATAGTTTTGTCCAGGCGAAATACCCACCTACAAGAATTATTACTGCCCCCGCAATAATAGATAAACTTTTCTTGTTTTCTTCAATATACCTTTCCGCTTTGCTGATGGTTTCCTGCACATCAACTATCGGCTCTTCTTTTTGTTCTGACATGTTTTTTATATAAGGATGGCAAAGATAAAATTATTTTCTTTGTACGAATAGCGAATGAAAACGAATATTCGAATTGTATATAGATTGTTTTGGCTGTTTTTCGTCCCGAAGAAATGCCTTCGGCATTAATTCGTTTTCTTTCGTGATTCGCACCATCTATCTTTTGTAATTTCGCCACATGGAACAACTGGTTCTTCATAAGCTTTCGCTGGTAAATTTTAAAAATTACACTCATGCAGATGTGACTTTTTCCCATCGTTTCAACTGCATTACGGGCGATAATGGCGAAGGTAAAACCAATCTGCTGGACGCAATTCACTATTTGTCATTCACGAAAAGCTATTTCAACCCGATAGATTCCCAAAATATTTCTCACGATGCACTCCTATTTATAATACAGGGAGCATTCAGTGTGGGAGATAAGCAAGACGAAGTATTCTGCGCGCAGAAAAAGGGTGAGCGAAAACAATTCAAGTTGAATAAAAATGAATACGCGCGCTTTTCCGAACACATTGGTTTATTTCCCGTAGTAATGGCTTCCCCTTCCGATATTGAACTTATCCTAGAAGGAAGCGAAATACGCAGAAAATTTTCCGACAGCATCATCTCACAATACGACCGCCAATATCTTCAAGACATCATTACCTACACCAAGGTTCTTATGCAGAGAAATGCCCAGTTGAAACAATTTTCTAAAAAAGGGAACTTTGATCCGGAATCCTTGAGAATATGGGATATTCAACTGATCGAACTTGGGAACAAGATATTTAAAAAACGAAAAGAATTTTCCACAGAATTTGAACCAATATTTCAAAAATACTATGAACTGATCTCCGGAGGAAAAGAAAAAGTGGAGATCGCATATCAGTCGCAATTAGGGAAAGGAGATTTTGAAGCGCTACTGAATGAAGCGCAGGAAAAGGACAAGGTGATGGAATATTCCACTGTTGGAGTGCACAAGGACGATTGGGAATTCAGAATGGGAAATTTTCCTGTAAAGAAATTCGCATCACAGGGTCAACAGAAATCCTATTTGCTTGCGGTAAAGCTCGCCCAGTTTGAATTTGTAAAACAACACCGGAAAATAATCCCCATTCTAATGCTGGATGATATTCACGATAAATTAGATGAGCAGCGCGTGAAACATCTTATTGAACTTGTGAGTGGAAAAGATTTCGGACAGGTATTTATTACGGATACAAACAAAGAAAAAATTCAGAAACTTTTTAAAAGAACAGGAACTGAGATAAAATATTTAGAAGTGAAAGGTGGTTTGATAACCGAATAACTCTTTTAATAGTAAATTTGACTCGACATGAAAAGCAATGAACAATCCCTCAAAGACGCCATCGGCTCTTTTCTGAAAACCTCACGACTTTCCGGAAAACTTGCCAATCAAAAAATTATTGATGGATGGGAAAAGATCATGGGCAAGATGATTGCCAAGCATACCAAACAGATTTCCATTTACGATAAAAAACTGTATCTACATCTTGATTCTGCACCACTAAAACAAGAACTTTTTTATTCCAGAGAAAAAATTATTCAAATGTTGAATGAAGAAGCAGGCGAAGAAGTGATTAAGGAGATTGTATTCAGGCAATAAGCTGCTTATGCCAGCTTCTTTTAAGAGGCACTTCCCAATTATTTTCAAACTCTTCTTTTGTACTCACAAGATTATTGAACACAATCGTGTTTTCATTCAACACACCGCTTTCAACCAAAATTCTGAATTCATGTAACGGCAAGGAAATAATTTTCCCGTCTTTACGATAAGCAGCAAGCATTCTGTCGAGCAGCGTAACATTAAGTTCCTGTTCCAGTTCTTTCATCAGTCGCTGCGAGGCATCAATGCTGCCTCCACATACTTTGTCATCTAAATCATCAATAAGTACAACAACAAATTGGCTATGAAAAAGCTCTATGGTGCCTTTCACTGGTTTATTGTGAGATATCCAGTTTTCAAGAAAAGTTTCTGAAAGTTCGTGGAAGATTTTTTTATCATTTTCTGTAAACTCCTTGCTGGATTGATAAATCCAGGCGCGGGAGTGAGCGGGCATATTTTTAAATTGTGTCATATTTTTCTATTCGTCATTGCGAGCGTAGCGAAGCAATCTCCCAGCAACTCTTTTTGAGATTGCTTCGGTCGCTCCTCCCTCGCAATGACGATTTATAAATTATTTGCTGCAAGTTCAGCAATATCCATCACTTTCACGTCTTTTTCTTTATTAAAATGTTTCACACCATCCGTCATCATAGTCATGCAAAATGGACAAGCGGTTGCAATAACATCGGGTTTGAGCGTGAGCGCTTCTTCCGTGCGTTCAATGTTTACGTCTTTAGTTCCTTTTTCCGGTTCTTTGAACATCTGCGCACCTCCGGCACCGCAGCAAAATCCATTTTCGCGGCTGCGTTTCATGTCATCCAGGTTCGCGTCTAAGTTTTGAATTACAGAACGTGGGGCTTCGTAAACATCATTCGCTCGTCCCAAATAACAGGCATCATGATAGGTAATTTTTTTTCCTGAAAAACTTCCTCCTTTTACTTTGAGTTTTCCGGCATCGATCAACTGCTGAACCAATTGCGTGTGATGAATTACTTCGTAATTCCCGCCAAGACCGGGATATTCATTTTTTAATGTATTGTAACAATGCGGACAGCCCGTAACAATTTTCTTTACGGAATAATTATTCAGCACGGTGATGTTGTTCATCGCCTGCATTTGAAAAAGGAATTCATTGCCTGCACGCTTAGCCGGATCACCCGTGCAACTTTCTTCTGTACCCAGCACGGCAAACTTCATTCCCACATGATTCAGAATTTTTACAATAGCACGGGTAATTTTTTTTGCGCGATCGTCAAAACTTCCTGCACATCCAACCCAGAATAGTATTTCAGGAGTTTCTCCCGAAGCTGCATACTCTGCCATTGTTTTTACTTTAAGATCGCTCATTCTTCAAAAACTTGTACTGTTGCTTTTTGATCTTTCAACTCTGTGAATTTACCATTGTATTTTGTTGCGCGTACAATATGATTATCTATCCAATGATAATTTCCTCCGCGTGGTTTTCCCACCAAAAGTCCGTGATATTTGAACCCGCATTTTTGCAACCAGCGATCTGTAACTTCCCTGTGCGCTTCTGTGCGTGAAGTAAAAAACGTAATGATATGACCTTCATCGTACCAGTGATTTACTATTGTCAGCGCATCTGGATAAACTTCTGCGTTTTCCATTCTCTCCGGCTCTTCGTTTGGAATATCTTCTCCCACCGTTCCGTCTATATCAATAAGAAAATTCTTTACGTGTTTTGGAAGTTTAGGGGAAAGTTTTTTTCCGTTCTCCTCCACATGTATGAGTTTTGTTGCTTTCATATATTTAATTTAGTTTTCACTTGCCCAATTCAACCTATCTGCCGGAGAATATTGCCATGGCGCTCCGTTGTTTTCAATATTTGTGAAAGTCATGTTGAGTGCTTGTGGCGCTGCGCTTTGTTCCATCACAAGGAATCTACGGATGTCAATGATGATACTTAAAGGATCAATATTCACAGGACATTCCTGTACGCAGGCATTGCAGGAAGTGCAAGCCCAAAGTTCTTCGGCAGAAATATAATTACCAAAGAGTGATTTTCCATCATCGCTGAACTTTTTATTCTTATCAATATTTCTACCTACTTCTTCTACCCTATCCCGTGTGCTCATCATTATTTTTCTTGGCGACAAAAGTTTTCCTGTTTGATTTGCAGGGCAGGAAGAAGTGCATCTTCCGCACTCGGTGCAGGTGTAGGCCTCTAATAATTGTTTCCAGGAAAGATCGAAAACATCTTTTGCTCCGAAACGGTTAGGAGGCGAAGCCCCCTCCAACTCCCCCGAAGAGGGAGAGAACTCCCTCCCTTCGGGAGGGTTGGGGTGGGCTCCCAACATTGCTTGCACTTCGTTGGTCACACTTTGCAGATTTGAGAACTGACCTTTAGAATTCAGGTTAGAATAAAACACATTCGGAAATGCAAGAACGATATGAAAATGTTTTGAGATAATAATGTAATTCAGAAATCCAAAAATACCGATGATGTGAAACCACCAGCAGAATCTCTCGATCATCATCAATGAATGTTCCTGCAATCCACTCAGCAGTGGAACAATAAATTGACTGACAGGAAAACTCCCTGCAGCAAAATAATGTTCGCTGTGCATTTGCTGAAGAGTTTGATCTGCAGCATTCATCAGGAATAAAGCACTCATCAAAATAATTTCAGAACACAGAATCAGGTTAGCATCCATTCTTGGCCAGCCGTTGAGTTCTTTCATCACAAGGCGTTTCACATGAATGATATTTCTGCGGATAAAAAATACGGCACAACCAAATGTCACCAAAAAAGCCAGCATTTCAAAAAATCCGATCAGGAAATTATAGAAATAAAAGAATTCGAAATTCAGGATGGAAAGAAAACGGTGAGTGCCGAATATTCCGTCAATAAACATTTCAAGCACTTCAATATTGATGAGAACGAAGCCGACATACACAAACAAATGCAAAATAGCGGGAATCGGGCGCGAGAACATTTTTTTCTGCCCCAAAGCGACAAGAATCATAATCTTCCATCGTTCAGATTTTCTATCCTTGCGTTCAACCTCTTTTCCAAGGAGAATATTTCGCCTGATTTTCTTAGCGTTGAAAATAAACAGACCAGATCCTGCGATGAGAAGCAGGATGAATATGATATTGGAAATTCCCATTAGGAAAGATCAGCGATTGTGTTTTTTAGTTCTCTTCTTTTTCCCGTAGAGAGAAAAATACCTCCATGGATTTTCATCCATGTCTTTCAGCAAACTATCCAAATTTCCGGAAGCCGAAGACAGATTTTTATACAACTTATCGTCACGCACAAGCAATCCTGCAGATCCTTCTCCTTTATTAATCTTCTCCATCACACTTGAAATACTTGTGAGTGCAGAATTTGCATTCTCAATTGTTTTGGAAAGATTTGCTTTTGCAAGCGTATCACTGATGGAAGAGAAATTCTTTATTGCACTTGATATTTTATCGTTATTCGAAGCCAAGTTGGAGGAAATGGATTCCACTTTCGAGAAAATAGTGGATATCTTGTATCGCTCGGATGCAATAAGGGTATCTAAGCGCATAGAGGTGCGGTCAAATGTTTCAAGCGCATGTTTTATGCTTTCAAAACTTTTACTCAGATTTTCTCTTGTGCTTTTATCAAGAACCGCCTGAACAACAAGCATGATGGAATCAATAGATGAAATAAGTTTTTCCGCTTTATCTTTGAGTGGTTTAACCGTAGCATTTACCGATTCCTGCAAGGATGCTTCAACTATGCCAATCAGCGTATCTCCATCTTTTGAGAATTCTTTTGCAGTACTAGGAATTAATTGAATTGCTTTTGCTCCCAACAGGTCCGAACTGATGATCTTAGCAACAGAATTCTGGGGGATGTTCAGATTTTTATCTGAGATGGTGAATGTTACGATAATTTTTCCGCTGGTGCCGAATAGTTGAATATCTTTTACCCGTCCTACTTTAAACCCATTTAACTGAACAGGATTTGCCTCCACAATTCCTGCAACTTCAGGATATACGGCATAGAATACTCGTCTTTCGGAAAAAAGATTCTTCCCTTTAAGAAAATTAAATCCATAGACAAACACAGCAATTGAAACAATAACGAGAATGCCGGTCTTTATTTCTTTAGAGGGTCTCATTGAAGAATTTTAGAATAAGGAGATGGGGTGGTAGATATTAACAACATACTTATTCCGTTTTTCATTTTGCGAATATACAAAGAAAAAATTGTGCAGAATTGATCATAAAAACAGAACAATCAGCAAAGTGCTTTGATGATATCGGAACGGGTGATGATGAATGTTTCATCGGTTTTGAAATCGCGGACAAGAACAGCGATATTCTCTGTTGTTATCATGCCGGAAAGCGAATCTATGGGTGTAGAAATATCCACATATGGAAAAGCCGGTTGCATAATCGTTTCAACGGGCTTAGATTTAATATCCGGATTTTTTACGATCTGAGTATAAAGATGCTGCTCGTTCAATGAACCCACAACACGTCCTTCGTTAGTAACTGCTACCTGAGAGAAATCATTATCGCTCATGATTTTCACAGCACGATCAATAGTGTCTTTCACATCAAGAGAAATTAATTTCCCCTTTTGAGATGCCACCAGGTCTTTTGCGGTGAGCCCTTTCTTATCAAAGAACCCTTTCGCGCGCATCCATTCATCGTTGAACATCTTTCCGAGATAGCGCGTGCCGTGATCATGAAAAATTACCACCACTACTTCTCCGGATTTGAAATTATTTTTCAGCTGAAGCAATCCTGCAATAGCCGAACCGGCTGAATTGCCGACAAATATTCCTTCCTGTCTGACAATTTCGCGCGTCATCATGGCAGCATCCTTATCCGTAACCTTTTCAAAGTGGTCAATGATATTGAAGTCGACATTCTTTGGCAAAAAATCTTCCCCGATTCCTTCGGTGATGTAAGGATATATTTCGTTCTTGTCAAAAATTCCGGTCTCTTTATATTTTTTAAAAACAGAACCGTAAGTGTCAATTCCCCACACTTTCAGCTTCGGATTTTTTTCTTTCAGAAATCTTCCTGTTCCAGAAATTGTTCCGCCTGTTCCTACGCCAACAACCAAGTGATCGATTTTTCCTCCGGTCTGTTCCCATATCTCCGGACCCGTAGATTCGTAATGCGCCTGAGAGTTTGAAAGATTGTCATACTGATTTGCTTTCCATGAATTCGGAACTTCTTTTCCCAGCCGCGATGAAACAGAATAATAAGAACGCGAATCTTCGGGATCAACATCGGTAGGACAAATAATTACTTCCGCACCGAAAGCGCGCAGCGCATCTGCTTTTTCTTTGGATTGCTTATCCGTAGTGGTAAAAATGCATTTATATCCTTTCACGATGGCGGCAATTGCCAATCCCATTCCTGTATTTCCCGAAGTTCCTTCAATAATTGTATAGCCGGGTTTCAGTAATCCTTTCTTCTCCGCGTCTTCAATCATCTTCAGCGCCATACGATCTTTGATAGAATTGCCGGGATTAAAAGTTTCCACTTTTGCAAGCACGGTGGCTTTCACCTCTTTCGTGATGCTGTTGAGTTTTACCAATGGCGTGTTGCCAATGGTTTCAAGGATATTGTTGCAGATCTTTTTCATATGGGGAAACGAAGGTAAGAATTTTGGAGCGGGCAATTATCTGACCAGAGAAATATTTCCCTTTTTATTAATTTTTGTCCCGTTGGTCAGCGTTGCTTCTAAATAATAAACGAACACCGCTGTATTCATTAGCTTTCCTTTATAAATCCCATCCCAGCAGATTTTTGGATCGGTAGTTTCAAATACTTTTTCTCCCCAGCGGTTGTAAATAGTAAAATATAAAGTTTGTATACAGTTGCCCATTACGCATTCAAAATCATTTTGTTCATCGTTGTTAGGCGAAAAGGCGTTGGGAACAAAAAGATTTCCGCAGAGTATTTCAATACTGAGGCAGGCGCTGCCGGTGCATCCGTTGCTGTCGGTGGCCAAAACACAATACGTGGTGGTTTGCGCAGGAGTTGCCTGGGTGTTTGCGCAGGTAGTGCAGCTTAATCCCGTGGAGGGTGTCCATTGATAAGTTCCTCCTCCTGTTGCACTAAGCAAGGTGCTGTCGCCCGAAGAAACAGCATTTGTTACTGAACTTACGGATACAGCGGGACCGGGAGAGGAAATCACTGTAATGGTTTGCGATTGTACGCATCCATTTGCATCTGTCACCGATACTGTATAGTTACCAACTCCAAGGCCTGTTGCAGTTTGAGAAGTTTGTCCGTTGTTCCAGTTATAAGAGTAAGGAGCAGTTCCGTTGTTTGGGTTAGCCAAAGCGGTTCCGTTATTTAACGTGCATCCTGTTTGCGTAGAAGAAGTGTTCAGTATCAGGGGGCTGGTTGCTGTCACTGTTACAGTTTGCGTTTTAGTACAGCCGTTTGCATCCGTAATAATCACTGAATAATTTCCTGCAACAAGCCCGGTCGCAGTTTGAGAAGTTTGAGATGATGGATTCCAACTGTAAGAATATCCGGGCGTTCCTCCGCTTGCAGTTATGGATGCACTGCCATTGTTGTTAAGGCAAGTAGCAGAGGAGGAATCTGCCGATGAAGATAGTGTAGCAGGTTGCGTGATAGTAACAGTTGCTGAACTTGTTGCGCTGGATGCATCTGTAACTAATACAGAATAAGTTCCTGCGCAAAGACCGGTGGCTGTTTGAAAAGTTTGCCCGTTGCTCCAATTGTAAGTGTAAGGGGCTGTTCCGTTAGCAGGATTTACGGTGCCGGTGCCGGTGCCGGTGCATTGTGAGTTGCATAAAATATTTTGTGAAACGGCTGTAACAGTTAAAATATTACAGCAGCTGGAATTGGGACAAAACTCCCAAAAGCTATCGGTCAGTATACCGGAACTTGTATGGCCTCCTGTTCCAACATATCCGCAATTACCAATAGAAAAACCGGCCGCACTTGAAGTAATTCCTCCTCCAAAATTTGCCAGTTGAGTCCAAACGTTTGTTGTCTGATTCCATTCCCAAAATGTTTGTTGAAATGACCCGTTATATCCTGTTCCAACATATCCTTTTGTTCCAATTGTAAATGCAGTTGCCGCATACCTGGCTCCTCCACCAAAATTTGCTTTTTGTGTCCAGGTGTTTGATGCTTGGTCCCATTCCCAGAAATCATTTGTAAAGCCGCTTGCTGTACGTCCGGTTCCGATATACGCTTTTGTGCCGATAGAAAATCCAACCGCACCATTCCTTGTAGTTCCTCCAAAATTTGCTTTTTGAGTCCAAACATTTGATGCTTGATCCCATTCCCAGAAATCAGAATAGAATGGTCCGCTTGGATCAACCCCTCCAGTTCCAAAATAACCTTTGGTGCCAATAGAAAAACCAGCAGCAAGTTGACGTGCAGTTCCAGGAAAACTTGCTTTTTGACTCCATGTATTTGTCGCCTGATCCCACTCCCATAAATCGGAATAAAAAGGCCCGCCAGAATAAATGCCTCCAATTCCAATATATCCTTTTGTTCCGATAGAAAAACCGGACGCGTTATCTCTCGCTGTTCCGGGAAAATTTGCTTTTTGAGTCCACACATTTGTTGCCTGATCCCATTCCCAGAAATCATTCCACTTAACACTCATTGGATTTGCACCAAGCCCGATGTATCCTTTATTTCCAATAGAGAATCCTGTTGCCCAGCCTCTTGAACCTCCACCAAAATTTGCTTTTTGAGTCCAAGTGCCTTGTGAGAAAACAACAGTAAGTCCTAAGCAGAAAATTGTGACTGAAAATATTATTATACGCACAGGAATGAATGAAAAGTAGTTGGTGCAAATGTATAAAATATGCACGCCTCGCAAAAACAATCAGTACTTTATTGTGCGATTTATCCTATTGGAATTTAAAGTACTTTCGGCTATTGCATTTGTGGAAACAATAATTAAAATTTTCTGCAATATATAATGGAAAACAAAAAAGTATCTGTCATTTTGCCTGCATATAATGAAAAGGATTCGATATTAATGTTAGTTCCTGCGATACACGAAGCAATTGCCGGATATGATCATGACATATTAGTGGTTGATGATAACAGCCCGGACGGCACTTATAAGGCACTGCTTGATTTAAATCTTTCTTATGTTAAAGCAATTTTAAGAGAAACAGACAGGGGCTTTGCAAAATCCATCCGATGCGGAATTGAAAATGCCTCCGGTGATATTATTGTCGTAATGGATTCTGATTTTAATCATCTACCTAAATATTTACCTATCATGATTGATAATTTGAAATATTATGACTGTGTCATTGGCTCCAGATTTCTATACTTTCCCCTTGAAAAACATTATAATTTATTCAGAATAATATCGAGTTGGATGTTTAATTTGTTTATTCGTTTTACACTTTTATCGGGAATTACTGAGAACCTGTTCGGTTATTTTGCAATAAAAAAAGAGGTGATTTATAAATGTGATTTTAATAAAATATTTTTTGGATTCGGAGATTATTATATGCGATTGCTCTATTTTCTTCAGAAAAAAAACTGTTCCATTTTACAAATACCTGCTATATTTGGGCAAAGAAATTTTGGCGTGGGAAATAAAAATCTTATCCCAAGGGTTTTCAGATATACGAAGGAACTTTTATTGTTCAGAATAAGAAACTTATAAAAACATACTGCTATGTTGTCAAACGAAAGAATGGAAGTATTCTCCCCGAGTTGTAACGTGGATACTGTTAAAGACGGCCGCGGAGGAATTTTTACATGGGTTCCTCAGGACAAGATCATGGAATTTAATCTTCTATATTTTACTCCTGCCACCACACGAGGGAATCATTTTCACCCTGAATTTGTTGAATACTTTTTAGTGGTGGAAGGTTCGGGCATTGCTGTTACACGGGATGCTCCGGATATGAAAGAGAGAATCATTCATATCAGCAAGGGAAGCTGCGTCAGGACTCCCATAGGAGTTACGCATACTATCTATGCCATTACGCCTTTAACAGCCGTGGCAATGCTCACAAAACCCTGGGATGATTGCAAAGATCCAATAATAAGAGAAGATATATTTGACAGCAAAAAAAAATGACTACTGTCGCGGTGTTTGGAGCCAATGGATTTATCGGACGCAACTTGTGTGCTGCCCTGACTGCTAAAAAATATCATGTCATTTCAGTTACACGCGCTAATTACCAAGAGCATATAGGTAAACACTATGACATAGTAATAAATACAGCACATCCGGCTGCTAGATTCTGGGCAAAAAATAATCCAGAGAAAGATTTCCAAGAAACAGTTCAGAAAACAGCAGATATATTTTACAAATGCACGTATGAAAAATTTGTGCAGGTCAGTACCGTCTCGGCACGATGTCAGCTAGATACTGTTTACGGGAGGCATAAATTAGCTGCTGAAAACATTTGTAATTTTGGCAACCACCTGATTCTACGATTAAGTTCTATGTTTGGAAACGGATTGAAAAAAGGTGTATTGATAGATATGCTCAACGGTCAAAAAGTATTTGTGAACGGTGAAAGTAGGTATGCTTTTGCAAGCGTTGATTTCGTTTCAAGCTACATTGCTTCTCATTTGGATTTAAAAGGCATTGTTGAAGTGGGCGCTATTAATACTATAAGCATGATCGATATTGCTAAGTATTTAAAGACTGATATTGAATTTGAGGGTGCCATGGATGTACAGGAAATTGAAAACCCTGACCCTGTTTTTCCTGATGCAAAAGAGGTTTTCAGATTTCTCGATACAATGAAAAAATAATTTTATAAACTTGACATATAGAATATGAGCACTGTAAAAATCACCAAATGCCGTTTTTGCGGAAACACATCGCTGATACCTGTTATCGATTTAGGAGATCAATACTTGTCCTCTATTTTCCCAAAAGACCTTTCTTACCGCAAGGATATCAAAAAGCAGCCTTTGGATTTAGTATTGTGTGAAAAGAATGAAAACAGCTGCGGTGTTTTGCAGCTAGGGCATTCTTTTGATATGTCAAGCATGTATGAGAATTATCCGTTCACAAGTTCCACAAATTCTTCCATGCCTAAGATCCTGAAGGATGTTTTGGACAGCGCTCTGGCTCATGCTACTTTAACTGACAACGATCTGGTGTTAGATATCGGGGGGAATGACGGAACGCTTTTATCGTATTTGAAAAATACACCATGCGACTTGGTGTGCATTGATGCCGCTCAAAATGTAAAGACGGTTTTTCAATCGGAGAAGTTTATAAAAGTTAACGGTTTTTTTAACGAAAAAACTTACAATTCAGTTACTGATAAAAAAGCTAAAATGATCTTCAGTATTGCAATGTTCTATCACTTGTATGATCCTATCCAGTTTTCAAAAGATGCTGCAGCTTGCCTGGCTGAAGATGGAATTTGGGTGGTGCAAATGGCATATCTCCCGGCAATGATACAAACAAACATGTATGATAATATTGTGCATGAGCACGTTGGATATTATGCGACCGACCACATGCGATGGATCATGGATAAAGCAGGACTGGAAATTTTTGACGTTACCTTGAACGATGTATACGGTGGAAGTTTCAGAGTGTTTATAAAGAAGAAAGGATGCAAAAAATATCCCCCAACAGAACGCTATCGCAAAGAATTGCAAAATGAACTGCAAATGGGGATATACAATCCTTCCATTTATATCAGCTTTATGAAGCGAGTGGAAAAGACGCGCATTGATCTCATCAAACTCTGCAAAAAGATAAAAGCACAAGGAAAAAAATTATGGATCTACGGTGCCTCTACAAAAGGAAATACAATACTTCAGTATTGCGATATTAAGAGCGATCTGATAACAGCAGCAGCTGATTCAAATTCCTTCAAGTTCAGTAAATACATCATAGGAGCAGATATTCCTATAAAAGATGAGGACGAAATGCATAAGGCCAAGCCGGATTATCTGCTTGCGCTCCCTTACAGCTTCGTTACCGGATTTATGGAACGAGAAAAAGATCTAGTAAAAAGCGGAACAAAGTTCATCATCCCCTTGCCCGAGGTGAAAATAATACCTTAAAACTATAATAAGACCATGGAAGATCGGAAGATATACCATTTTTGCTCCCTTTCAGAATTGAAAGATAAAAAAAAGGTCACAAAGTTTATTGACGAATTAAAAGATGAGATTTCAGTTTTTTGGATGCAAGGAAAACCCAAAGCAGTTTCAACAGTATGCCCTCATTTTGGCGGAGAGTTTGATTATGATTCTTCAAAAGACATTTTAAGATGCAGATGGCACGGATGGAAATTCGATCTCAACACCTGCCAAAGTCTTGCTCAGTGGGAAAGCTATGAAGAAACTTCTTTGGTAGGAAAAATCTTGAAGAATGCACATGAGCCGTTGGGTTGCTTTCCCTTTAAGGGAAAATTACAATCCTATGATTTGCATATAAATAATGACCGTATAGAGATTATTATTCCTTTAACTACGTAATAGTATTTACAATGAAAATCATAGAAAAAGAAGTCGTTCGAGAAATTGATGCATCTAGGGCAGTAGTGTTGTGGAACTATTGGGATCACGAACATTTGATAGTTGTACACAAGAACTACACTAGTGCAAAAATAATTTATGAGGATGAAAAAATTGCAGTTTACTTGTTAACATTTAAACTTCCTGTTTTTTCTTTTTTACAATCAAAATCATTAAATGTAATGATTCAAAAAAATTCCAATACAATTAAAGTGTACAATGTCGGATTGTTTGGATTACCTTCCGCAACAACCATTACTGTGGAAGAAATAGGAATGGACAAGTCAAAGATTACCATGAACTACAAATTTGTGCTAACAGGATGGAAACTCATTCTTGCCCCATTTCTTCCAAAAATGATTATAAAGTGGAACCAGCAAGTATGGGAAGAAGATTTTCCATTAAAGATCCGCAGACAAAAAGTTCTACGAGATGGCTTTAAGGATTTCATAGGGCTTCCTAAAAATGTCAGTGAAAGGATTTTTGAGGATGATCTAGAATTAATTTTACCAATAGTAAGACATGTGCATTCCCCTGTAAATTTTCCCTTGTAATATTAATGGGCCGTTATGATTGAACAAAAACTTTATACTGAAATAATACGCACTTTCCCTATCAATGCTGTAGAATTACTTGTGCTTAATCAGCAAAATGAGATTCTGATGCTCAAAAGGGAAAACGAACCAGCAAAATCTCAGTGGTGGATTCCCGGAGGAAGAATTCTATTTGCAGAAAGCAGAATGAATGCTGCAAAAAGATTATTGAAAAATGAATGCGGAATGACAGCTTCTGCCATTACAGACTTTGGAATGTATGACTATCAGGTAAAAAATAAAGAAGCAAATCATCACCATCATATTATATCCACTATTTATGTGATGAAAATTTCTCATGGCGAAGTAAAAATAGATTCTCAAAGCAATGAATTTAAATGGGCACAGGTCTCCGAATGGTTAAAAAAGGTGGAGCATGGTTTTCTTAAACATTTGCTACTTAATTTATCACAAAAAAAAACTGATCCTTCTTTTTGGGATGAACAGGCTAACGATAAAGACAAAATTCAATTCATAAGAGATGATCTGTACAATGTCATTCTGCAATCCTTGTCTATTCCCTGCGTTGATTTGTTGGTTCGAAATAAAAAAGGAGAAATATTATTAGTGAAAAGAAAAAATGAACCAGAAAAAGATAAATGGTGGGTTCCTGGAGGCAGAGTGCATTTCGGAGAGAAAAGAACTGATACTGCAATAAGAAAGCTAAAAGAAGAATGTAATCTTGAAGGGACGCACTACACTGAAATTGGAAATTTTGAATTTGTTTATAATCTAAAAAATGACAGGGTCATCCATAATATTTCCTCTTTATATAGTGTAACCGTTAATTCGGAAAACGTAACTTTAGACGAACAAAGTTCCGATTTTAGCTGGCGATCTTCGGATGCCTGGCTTCGGGAATCTTTAAGCGAATTTATAACAGACATAATTAAAAATAAAATTACATATGGAAAAACATACGGACAATACAATTAATAAAGACTATTGGGAAAAAAACATTGAGAAATACTCAGGTTTTTACTATATAACTTCTGAGGAACAGATTAACATCCCATTTGGATTATCTGGTTTGTACAAGAAGTTTATTTTTCCTTTAGAAAGAAAAGTAACCTTAGAAAGGTACAATATTGTTTGTGCTTTCATAGATAAACATGTAAAGCCAGGAATGAAAGTGGCAGACATTGGATGTGGCTCAGGAATTTTTTCAAAAAAAATGTTGGATAAAGGAGCACATGTATATGCCATGGATTACGTTCATAGCGCTGTAGAATTAACTAAAAAGAATTTATCATCAGACACCAATATCAAAAATCTTCAAGTTTCTCAATTGGATATTACGAAACACAATATACCTGTGGTAGATGTTGCAATTTCAATTGGTGTGGTTCCCTATATTTCTGAAGTCGGTATTTTTTTTGACAACATTTTACCTTACACAGACAAAGCTCTTTTCAATTATAATGACAAGAATAATATTTTTAATATTACGAGGAGGGTATTGAGTTTTCTAGATGTAAGACATTACAGCTTCCATAGCCAAAAACAAATTTCTTCTTTAATAGCTAAGCACGGATTTACTATTGTCGAGAACAGAACACTCGGAACGGGATTCATTTTAGAACTTAAGAAAAAATAATATGCAAATCCCATGGACAAAACCCGATTTTTGGGGAAATGAAATAAAATATGTTACCGATGCGCTCGAATCAAGTTGGATTTCTGGCGGAACCTATCTTGACAAGTTGGAAAATGATTTTAAAAAGGTCCTTGATAAAAAACATGTTCTTGCTGTTTCCAACGGAACTACTGCAATTCATCTTGCGTATTTAGGATTGGGATTAAAACCAAATGATGAAGTGGTTGTTCCTGGATTCTCATTTCTAGCTGCCTCAAATATTGCATTGCACATGGGGCTGAAACCTGTTTTTGCTGAGGTAGATCCTGATACCTGGTGTCTTTCCCCAAAACATCTGCCGAAATATATTTCATCAAAAACAAAAGCGATCATTCCTATCCATACGTATGGCAATGTTTGCAATATGAATAAGATCATGCGTATTGCTAAAGAAAAAAAAATCGCTGTGATTGAAGATTGTGCCGAATCCCTCTTTTCTAAATATAAAGGGAATTATTGTGGCTCATTCGGGAATATAAGCACATTCAGTTTTCAAGCTACAAAAACAATTACAACTGGCGAAGGAGGTTTAGTGGCTACCGACTCCGAGGATCTGAATAAAAAAATGATGCTGTACAGAAGCCATGGAATGGATAGAAGTAAAAGTTTTTACTGGCACGAAGTTCCGGGACATAATTTCCGTCTCACCAATTTTCAGGCGGCAATGGGCGTAGCGCAATTCGAAAAAATTAACGTAATTCTTTCCGAAAGAAAAAGAGTTTATGAAGAGTACAAAAAACATTTGACAGGTGTTGATGGAATTGTTTTGCAAAAAATAGAAAAGGATGTCGATCCTGTAATTTGGGCACTTGCTTTAAAATTGCACTCAAAGAATTTTCCTCAGGGAAGAGATAAAGTAATAGAACAATTGAGAGAAAAAGGTATTGAAACCCGTCCCGGTTTTTTTGCTTCTAGTTTGCTGAAGATATACAAAAAACATTCTCTCCCCATTTGCGAGAACATTAGCCGGCACGTTCTAAGTTTGCCTACTTTTCCGAGTTTGAAGAATGCTGAAATTTCCTTTGTATGTAACGAGTTGTTACAATTAAGAAAGTGATGAGGAAGAAAAAAATTGATAGAAAAGCTAGTGCGCTGCCTGAGTTTTCTCAAAAAAAATCACTGATTGATTTGAAGTATTTAATTGCAATATTGTTTTTTGTTTTTTGTTTCCTGCTTTATAAAAATATCTCCTACCCTTTACTCTGGAATGATGAATCAGATACCGCCATGACGGCAACGCAGGTGCTAAAATACGGTTATCCAAAAGTTCATGACGAGAAAAATATTATTTTCTTGCCGGATGATCCTTCATGGATAGGGTATAAGAAAAGTTATGATATGAACATTGCCCGTACATGGGGAGATTTTTATTTTGCAACCATTGGAGTTGCGCTGGCGGAACACGTTGACGATATCTACCTGAAATCTGCATTGGTACGGATACCCTTTGCAACCGCGGGACTGGCAGGATTGATAATTTTTGTTGTTGGCTTCCGCAGGATATTTAACAACAAGAGTTCTTACGAAAAATTTGTAGCTGCATTTATTTTAATTGAGTTGTGTTCTGTTGCACTTTTTTTGCACATCCGAACAGTGCGTTATTATGCCTTGCTCATTTTTATTACTGCATGTTTTTTTTATGTTTTCATTCAATACTTTTTAAACAACAGATATTCCTTTAAAAAATATTTAATCCTAATGATTCTGGTTTTGTTTTTTGCCTACCAGATAAATTTTGTAGCTTTTCCTTCTTTTTGTCTCACGATAGGAATCTATGAAGCATTTCAGCGAGCATTCAATATCTTCGGAGATAGAAAGGACAAAAAGAATTTATTTTTTGAGACGTGGAGACAATTAAAAATAACATTCAAAAATTTGTCCCCTATGCTGATTGCAGTAGTCCTTATATCACCATTTGTGCTATTTTTTGAAACATTTGAGAACGCTGCAAAAGCAACGGCCTATTACGGGCTTGATTTCCACAGATATCTGGAAAACCTAAAAAGGATCGTTCTTATTTTTAAAGTACAGGAGTTTTTTTATGCCGCTGTTTTTGTAAAGACTTTGCAGTTGATTATCTGGTACGCCAAACGAAAGGAACAAAAGAGAAATCAAAAAGAATCTTTGCAGGAGATCAATTTGGAAAAACTGTCATTTTTCATGACTTTATTTTTTATTTGTTTTAGTTTAATGGTAGCTAAAATGCCCTTGCTGTGGGAGAGGTATTTTATTGTTTTGCAGCCAATTATGATCTTGATATTACTCACCGATACGATTATCATATTCAATTATATTTCTTCCCATGTACAAAAGACGAATGCAAAATTCATGAGACTTGCATTTACTATTGCATTGATAATTTCATTTTCCATCAATTCTGAAGCGAAGATTAATTATTGCAAGAGTTACTTTTATCAAATCACGCACCAATACAAAGGACCTCTTGATTATTTAATCCCTTACATAAAAGCGAATTATAAGCATCCTGATAGCCTCGTCATTGCTACAAATTATGAAGAACTCTCCTACATCTATTATTTAGGTTGCAGAGTTACCATTGGGTACATTAACAAAAATATTCAAGAGGATTTGAAATACCAGCCTGATATTGTCATATTCAGAAAAAAATGGGGGCATAATCCGCAATATTTTAATCAACTGGTTCAAAAAGCGCAATACAAACGAGTGCTATTCCCTGTATTTGATTACCCGGTGAATGATATTGCAGAATTAGATTATTTCATTCAACATCAGTTCAAAACGAGGTTAACAGATGTCGAGGCAGATAAGTCAGAAATTTTGATACGGATAAAATAATCCTCAAAAAAAAGGAAAGTGACGAATCTTACTTTCAATAAAAAGACCTGCGTATATATAGGATGTTCCTCTACTGTTACAAAACATTCTATTGTGATCTCGAAAGGAGTCGAACCTTTAACCTTCTGATTCGTAGTCAGATGCTCTATCCAATTGAGCTACGAGACCTTTTCCCTAAATTGAGGCAAAGATAAAATCTTATTCTTTCGGTTTATCTTTTTGCTGGCCGGGTTTTGAAATAGATTCCCGCATGCTGGTATCCGCCTGAATATTCTGCATCTTATAATAATCCATAATGCCTAGATTTCCGCTGCGAAATGATTCTGCCATAGCCATAGGTATCTGCGCTTCCGCTTCAATGACTTTCGCTCTTGCTTCCTGTGCTTTCGCCTTCATCTCCTGCTCAAGGGCGACAGCCAGAGCTCTTCTTTCCTCTGCTTTTGCCTGCGCTACTTTTAAGTCAGCACTTGCCTGCTCGGTTTGAAGTTTCGCACCTATGTTTTCTCCCACATCAATATCGGCAATATCAATGGAAAGAATTTCAAACGCAGTTCCGGCATCCAAACCTTTTTTCAATACTGTCTTTGAAATGGTATCCGGATTTTCCAAAACGGAACGATGATCGTGAGCAGAACCAATCGTGGTAACAATTCCTTCACCCACTCTGGCAAGAATAGTTTCTTCACCTGCTCCACCTACCAATTGATTAATATTGGTTCTTATTGTCACCCTTGCTTTTACAAGGAGTTGAATTCCATTTTTTGCAACAGCTGAAACCGGAGGCGTGTCAATTACGCGCGGGTTCACCGAAAGCTGAACGGCATCAAACACATCGCGACCTGCCAAGTCAATGGCCGTGGCTAATTTAAAAGTAAGCGGAATGTTTGCTTTCTCGGCCGAGATAAGTGCATTCACCACCGATTGCACGTGCCCCCCCGCCATATAGTGCGCTTCTAATTCATCGCGGGAAAGCATAAGACCTGCTTTGTGTCCGTTGATGAGTGCATTGGTGATAACTCCGGGAGGAACATTTCTGAAACGCATCAGCGCCAGTTGTATCAACGACATTTGAACTCCTGAAAGCTGTGCGGTTACCCACAAACCGATAGGAAGTATGCGGAAAAATATCCAAAGAAAAATTAATGCTCCTAATCCAAGGAGAGCGTAAATGAGAAGGTTTTGTTCGGGTGGCATATCGAAGAGTTTAAGGTTTAATGTTTAAAATTAAAACGATGCGAATATACAAATGGAAGCAATCTTATTTCAGTTTTACAAATATTTTGTTTTGCCCTGTTTTTATTACCGTAATATCTTTGTCTTGGTCAATAAAGCCTTCTATCACCTGCACTTCCACCTGCATATTATTGATGAGCGCCTTTCCCATCGGATTCAGGCGCGAGATGGTTTTTCCTGTGTCGCCCACATTGATTTTACCATCCGCCAGTGCATTTGCTTTTCCATCTACTAAAGATTGCACCTGCAGTTTTTTCCAAAACGGGGAATGGAATGTCCGGTAAACGGCAAGAATTGAAACAACAGTTGTTCCTGTAAAAACAATGATCCCTATAGTAGTTCCATAATCCCTGAAAGAAAAATAGACCCCTACAATCATCAAAATGACAGAAACAAATCCGAGCACCATGCCAGGCACAAATAAGATCTCCAGCATCAGAAGAAAAATTCCGAGCAGGATGAGCAGGATTATGGAAGTTAATGTCATGAACGAATTATTCAATTGTGGCGGATAACCCTTTTTCCAGAAGCGCCTCGCATTTTGGCTTCAGATCATAGAACGTTCCGCGCTTCACTCCGCATTTTCCATTGTTATGAATAATGTGCGCACATTGAACCGCCTGAATGTATTCCTGTTCGCAAACATCCACAAGCGTTGCAATTACAAAATCAAACGTGTTTACATCATCATTATAAACGATGAGATCGCATTGATCTACCAATTGTTCTTTATTATTTTTTTCGACTTGAAATTGAGTTTTACTCATAATGTTATTGTTTAAAAACTTTATGGTATTTACGAATCTTGGATTTTATTGCTTCATCTATTCTTGAAGCCGAAGTTAATGAATTCCTTATTTCGCCATCTATAAAGCATATAAGAAAGCATAATTTACAATTTACCGAATTCAATGACTTCAAGATCTTTTATCTCTGTTTTATCTATTGTAAATCGAAGCAAAGTTTTCACTTTATGCGCACCGTAATTTCCTGCCGAGCCGGGATTCATGTAAAGCATGTGGTGTTTCTTGTCGTACATTACTTTTAAAATGTGAGAATGCCCACAAATGAAGAGCTTAGGCGGTTTTATCATAAGTGCATTCCTGATGTTCGGAGAATATTTTCCCGGACTTCCTCCAATGTGTGTCATCCATACACTTACCTCTTCGCATTTGAATCGCTGATGCTCAGGAAATTCCCTGCGCACATCCATCCCGTCAACGTTTCCGTAAACTGCGATGAGCAGTTTTAATTTTTTTAATTTATCTGTAACTGCCGCTGTGCCAATATCACCTGCATGCCAGATCTGATCGCAGGACTCGGCATACTTCGCTATTTTCTCATCAAAGTGATTGTGAGTATCCGAGAGAAGTAAAATGCGGGTCATGCGTTAAATGAATTCTACAGAACTTCGCTTCACCCATCCCACTTTCTCGGAAGTAAGTTCGATTTTCACCCAGTCGCCATTTGTTTCGGATGCGGCAACTTTAGTTCCTTCATGCAGTATGAAAAGTTTTATTCCTGCATCAGTAGGAGAATTTTTTATTTCGACTGAAGAGGAAAGGATAACAGCCGCATTCTGGCCGGAGATATCGTTGTACCTGCTTTTTGAAATGAAGAAGGAAATAGCTGAGAAAACAACAAACACAAGAGAGAGCCAGAAACCAAGCTGCTTGCTTAAAATTTTTTTGGTTGTAATAAAAACTCCCAGAAAGAAAAGAAAGAACACGAAACAAACAATGCTTCTTATTCCCCATGTTTTTTCAGAGTGCATACTTTTAATATTATCCCACCATTCTTCGAGAAAAAGTTTTGGAGCAGGTTCTATCTTGTCAAGTGTTTTCTGACTAACAAGTTTCAGATTAAAGTTAATGTCTGCATCCTGAGGGGAAAGTTTTTTAGCACGTTCATAATTCAACACCGACATTCCGATCTTGGCAAGTTTGTAGTAGGAATTACCAAGATTAAAATAAACTTCAGGTGATTCATATCCTTGCGCTATAATTCCCTTGTACAACTGTGATGCTTTTTCAAAATTCCCTTTTGAATAAGCGTGATTTGCGCTGTCGAGTGCAGCAGAAGGAGTGAAGGCGATGCCCCAACCCTGAAGGGAGACAAGCAGCATAAGTCCCAAGCACCAAATCCCAAGTTCAAAGCCCCAAATGGTTTTTCTTGGAGCTTGGAGCTTGGAGCTTGGAATTTTTGATTTTGAATTATTATATCGCATTTTCAATTTTGGTAATGATGTTTGCTGCCCTGTCATAAACTTCCTGCAAATTTCCCGATTGCAATCCCGGAGCATACCTTGCGAACTCACATTCGTCTAAAAGTTTTACAAGTTCATTAATGGTATCCTCCTGCACATTTTTTTCTCTCAGCAACTCCACTACTTTTTCTTTTGAAAGTTCCGCCACCGGGATATTCATCTTATTACCTGCATAACTGTAAAGTGCCGATAAAATATTCACAAAGAAGTTTTCTTTATCGCTGGCTTTCATCGATTTTTCTGCCTGAGCAAGTTGCTTCTTTGCTATCCTGCCGGCTCCTCTTTTTCTGACCATCGCAAGGTCGCTGTTTCTGCGGATATGTTCCCGCCTCAAAAATAAAAATGCAAGAAAGAGTAAAGGAGGAACCGAAAATCCGGCTATGAACAATGGTGAACTAAAAAAATATTCTCCTTGCTTGCTCAAAGGAACATTATCCGTTTTGATATAGCGTATATCGTTCCCAAAAATTTTTACATCTTCTTTTGACACACTGGAAAATACAGGCATAGCACCCGAAATCCCGCCATCTCCTTTTTCAACTGTAACAGTAAACTCCTTCGATGGCAAAGCAACATAGGTCTTTTTCTCCGCATCAAAATAGTTGAATTTCCATGGCTCTATTTTGTAAATACCCTCGTGACGCGGGATAAGCAGGTATTCGAAAATTTTACTTCCAGAAACTCCATTTTCATTTGCCGCAATATTTTCATTGGTCTTCGGATCATAGGTTTCAAACTCATCGGGGAAATTCATTTTGGGCGCATCGATCAGTTTCAGGTTTCCTTTTCCTGAAATTGTAATCTTCAGGTTGATCCCGTTATTCGCTTTCACTTTGTCTTTATCGATTGTGGCATTCATGCTGAAATTCCCCACAGCTCCCGGAAAATCTGCCGGCTTTCCTGCTTCCGGCAAAGATGCCACATCAATAGTTACGGCATTGCTTTTAACATTGTAGACTACATCTTTATAAGAATCAAAGCCAAAAAAAGGATCGTTCCCGAAAATTTGAGAGAACGGATCGTTTCGTCTTCCTGATTTTTCACGTATTACACATTCAATTTCCATTGGTTCAATTTCAATTTTTCCGATGCGCTGCGCAAACAAAAATGCTTTTTTGACTTCTACTACGTTATAGTTAACTCCATCTACATTTTCTGCTTTTATTTCATACTGTGCGTTTCGCGGAACTTCCTGCATCCAGAATCCATTGTAAGAAGGAAATTTCACACTCTGAAATCCTTTTAAATTCATTCGCGTGTACACTTTGTGTGTGATTACGATCTGTTCACCCGCATACACTTTTGATTTACTTACCGATGTTCTCGAAAAAATATTTTCACTGCTTCCCTGACTGCTATTCTTTCCCTTCGTTCCGTTTTGCTGCTGTGGTTGCGCTTGTTGTTGCGTATTGCCACTTTTCACAGCTTCAATATTTATGGCATTGGATTGAAGCGTATTATTGCCCACAATAATTGATGCTGCTCCAATCGTAAAAGTTCCCTCTTTTTTTGCAGCGAGGTAATAAGAAAGGGTAATTGACTGAGACATATTCCCGTTAACAATCTGCATACTGGTAGATTGATTAGGACCCGAATACACTGTAAAGTCTCCGAAAGAAGGAGGAGTAAAATTTCTCCCATTTGCATTGATTGAAAAATCTAACTGAAAAACTTCTCCTACTGCTACCCTATTTTTATTAACGGATGCCGTAAACTTTTGAGCGTATAAATCAGAAGCCCATCCCCAACCCTTCCCGAATGGAAGGGAGAGTAATCCAATAGCAGAATGCAAAGCGACAACCGCTATGATCTTTTTTGTGTATGTATTTTTTGATCTCATGGTGTTCCGTTCCTCCCTTTTGGGGAGGTCAGGAGGGGCTTTTACTACCAGTCTTTTTCTATTTGTGTTTTAGCCACTCTTACTTTTTTCTCATTCATCTTATCTCTGAGTTTCTTTTCATCGTTGTTCATCGCTTCGAGTAAACGCTGAGCATCCTCTTTGGAAATATTCTGACTCTGCTGTTGCTGATCTTTCTTATCGTCTTTCTTTTTGTCCTTATTCTTATCGTCCTTCTTATCTTGATTCTTATCATCCTTTTTGTCTTGTTCTTTCTTGTCCTGATCTTTCTTTTGCTGCTTCTTTTGTTCTTGTTGCTGTTTCAGCATTCTCTGGGAATAAGCAAGATTGTATCTGGTTTCATCATCCGCATCATTTTTCTTCAGTGCATTTTTATAGGCATTAATCGCTTTCTCAAATTCTTTTTGCTTCAGATAAGAGTTTCCTAAGTTATGATATACCTTTGAGAGCGTATCATCGCTTGATTTCCTTGCCGCAAGTGATTCAAACTGCTCAGATGCTTCTTTATATTTTCCCTGTTTGTAATAGGAATCGCCAAGATTAAACGCCCCCCTGTATGAACTCGATTGCTTGCCCAAAGCATTAAGGTAATTTTTTTCCGCCTCAGCAAATTTTTTCTCCTTATATTTTTTATTGCCGTCACGCACGAGTTTTTGTTCGTCAATCGTCTGCGCGTAGCCAGTAGCCAATAGCCAATAGCCAGTAGCGAATAGAATCAATATATATTTAATCAGATTCATGTTTTAGCTTTAAACATTTTCTCCCACCATTTGCTTTTTCTTTCCGTAAGAAAGGATTCAATCAACAGAAAGAAAAGCGCAACACCAATGAATATCTGGAACCGGTCTTCGTAATCGGTATACACTTTTGCATCAAAAGTTTTCTTTTCCATTTTATTGATTCTCTCCTGCAAGGCAATAAGACCTATTTCTCCCTGAGTGGCACGTACATATACTCCGTTTCCTGCAGATGCAATCTCCTCTAATGCTCCTTCGTTTAATTTTGTTACAACAGCATTTCCTTCTTTATCTTTTCTGAATCCCAACTGCACATTATTTTTATAAACTGGAATCGGAACCCCATCCGGTGAACCTATGCCGATGGTATGAATTACTATGTTTTTCTCAGTTGCCGTACGCGCTGCCGCAATGGCATCATCATCGTGAGATTCTCCATCTGAAATAATGACAATGGCTTTGTTTTTTCCTTCTTCTGTGCCGAAAGATCTCTCTGCAATCTCAATAGCAGAACTTATTACCGTTCCCTGAATAGGTACGGCATCGCAATCCACGTTTTCAAGAAATAATTTTGCAGCAGCATAATCTGTTGTAATAGGCAGTTGCACATACGCTTCTCCTGCAAAAACAATGATTCCTATTCTGTCGTTATTGAGTTTGTCTATTAATTTTTCAATTGCCTGCTTTGCTTTTACCAAACGGTTCGGCTTGAAATCTTCCGCCTTCATGCTGTTGGAAACATCAAGACAAATTATAATGTCAGAACCTTCGCGCTTAATTTCTTCCAGCTTGGAACCAATCTGAGGATTTACCAGTCCGAAAATTAAAAAGGTGATTGCCAAGAGAAATAAGATGAAACGTAATGTTGGTTTTACGGATGAAACACTTGGCATCATTTGCGAAAGTATTTCCATGTCGCCCAATTTTTTCAAGACTCTTTTTCTCCATACTCTTGTTAAAACAAAGAGAAGGATCAGTACCGGGATTAGGAGGAGTCCGTATAAAAATTCTATATGATCAAATCTATACATCTTATGGGAGACTTCTAAGTATTGTATTGTTTAATGCAAAATCCAACAAGAGCAAAATTCCGGCAGCAAGCGCATAAGGAAAAAACTCTTCTGTCCTGCGTGTGTGCTTTCTTTCTTCCACAATTGTTTTTTCCATACGATCAATTTCTTTATAAATGGAAGTAAGTTTATCATTTCCTGTTGCACGAAAATATTTTCCGCCTGTCATGTCCGCAATATTACCAAGCATTTTTTCGTCTATCTCTACAGGAACATAGTCATATACATATTGTCCGTTCGGATACATTGCTACGGGTGCAAGCGCTTTTCCCATCGAGCCAACACCTATTGTATAGAGACGAACACCAAAAGCTTTTGCAATTTCCGCAGCAGTTTGCGGAGCCACCGCTCCCATGTTGTTAATACCATCCGTCAGCAGAATAATTACTTTGCTTTTTGCTTTGCTGTCTTTTATTCTGCTGACTGCAGTTGCAAGGCCCATTCCGATCGCAGTTCCGTCCGCTATCATGCCTGTTTTAATATCGCCCATCAGGTTTTTAATAATAGCATGGTCGGTGGTGAGCGGACACTGCGTAAAACTTTCTCCGCTGAAAACCACTAAGCCGATCCTGTCATTCGTACGCGCATCTATAAATTCTGTTGCAACTTCTTTTGCAGCTTCTATTCTATTTGGCTTAAAGTCTTTTGCTAACATAGAGCCAGAAATATCCATCGCGAGAACAATATCAATTCCCTCGGTTATAATATTTTTCCAGCTTGTTTTTGATTGAGGACGCGCAACAACAACAATGAGCAACCCAATCGCAATAAGCTTCATGGCAAACATGAAATGTTTTAAATATTCTTTGAACGACCTTGCTGTCAATAAAAAATTTGCGAGAGATGAAATTTGAATCTCGCCCCAGTTGTTTCGTAATACATACGATGCGATAAGTATAGGAATTACGACCAACAGCCACAACAGCATCGGATGCGCAAATGATATGTTGGAAAAAAAGTTCATACCTGTTGATCCCCTCCTAAATTCTCCCCATCAGGGAGGTCTCTATTTCCCTGCTCCCCTCCTAATGAGAGGGGTTGGGGGTGGGCTTTTGTTTCTATTTTTGTTGCCGCCACAAATTCATACGCATTTATCCAACTCATTTCATTTTCATTAGGAAGCGGTTGCTCTTTGGCAAACTTCACAAGATCGGAAAGAAATAAAATATTTCTTAATTTCATTTTTAGCTCTTCGCTTACATCAGCAGTTCTAAACGAGTACATGATTTCATCTGTAACCTGTTCCATTGCGTGGATGTAGAACCGATGCTCAATGTATTGCCGGATAATATCTGAAAGTCCAGAATGATATTCCTTGAGTTTTCCTTGCTGCCAGAGTTTTTCCTCCTTTAATTTTTCTAATTGCTCCAATGCAGTAACGTGTGCCGGAATCTTTGGAATAATAATTTCATGAACAGGTTTCTCTTTTCGTTTTTTGATATAATAAAGAATTAAATAAATTAATCCGGCAAGAACGGCAAGTGCGCCCAGTCCGCCATATATATAAGGAAGCAACTCCTTCCAGTTGAAGGGAACCTCGAGCGGTGGTTTAATGTCTTTGATTGCAATGGTTGTATCAACAGCAATAGTATTCACTGAAAACAGCAAAGGCTCTGTTTCTATCGATTTGATTGAATCTCCGTTGATAATAAATCGGAAGGGTGGAATTGCATAGTATCCTGAATCAAAAGAGGTAATAATGATTGTTTGAGTTTGAGCCAGACGATTCATATCGGATGAATCAGGAATGTAACTTTCGATTTTTGATTTCCCAACAACTTCGATCTGTTTAATGAGCGTATCCGCAACTCTCGGAAAATTAATTCTTATATTTCCCTGATCGGTTTTGTATTCTACTGTCAGTTTTACTTTTGCCTGTTTACCGATAAGAATTGCATTGGTGTCAAGTGAGGCAGTAGCGGTAACGGAAGCCCCACCCCTGCCCTCCCCATTGGGGAGGGATTGAGAAAACAAATTCGAATAGATTAACAATAAAAATAATCCAAGTGCTATTTTTTTTAGAGTCCTTATTTTAATTTCTCTTTTCATTTATCTTTATTCCCTCCCCAATGGGGAGGTTAGGAGGGGCTTTTCTTTTTTATCTTTTTGATTCTCTTTTTTTAAACAAATTCATCAACGGTTTAATATAGGATTCCGAGGTGCTGATAGTGGTTGAATCCACTCCGCTTCGGTTAAACATATCTTTCAAACGTGCATCGCGCTTTACGGATGTCTTGGAATATTGCTCACGGATTTTAGTATCTGCTGTGTCTATCCATTTTAGTTTTCCTGTTTCTGCATCAAGAACTCTTATTAATCCCACGTTTGGAAGTTCGTTTTCCCGCTTGTCATTTATTCGAAGCGCTACCAGATCGTGTTTTTTTCCTGCTATCTTCAAAGCATCACTGCCTCGTTTGTTTTCCTGCGTAAATTTTTCATCTATAAAATCTGAAATCAGAAAGGCAATACATTTTTTCTTAATTACGTTAGTGAAATATTTTAGAGCCAATTCAATATCGGTTCCTTTTCCTTCAGGAGTAAAATTAATAAGCTCACGAATAATTCTCAGGATATGACTTTTCCCTTTTTTAGGAGGAATAAATTTTTCAATTCTATCTGAGAAAAAAATCACACCGGTTTTGTCATTATTCTGAATGGCGGAAAAAGAAAGAACCGCACAGATTTCCGTAAGCATGTCTTTCTTTAGTTGCTTTTGTGTACCGAAATTTTCAGATGCGCTCACGTCCACCAAAAGCATTACCGTAAGCTCACGTTCTTCCTCAAATACTTTTATATAAGGATGATTAAATCGAGCTGTAACATTCCAGTCAATCGTACGGATGTCATCGCCCGGCTGGTACTCTCGAACTTCACTGAAAGCCATTCCTCTTCCCTTGAAAGCACTGTGGTACTCCCCGGAAAAAATCTGATTGGAAAGACCGCGTGTCTTTATCTCAATCTTACGGACTTTCTTTAAAAGTTCTGTTGTTTCCATTGATTAAACTAAATAAAACTATTAAGGAACCTCCACTATGTTTAGAATTTCACTTACAATATTTTCGCTGGTGATGTTTTCCGCTTCCGCTTCGTAGGTTAATCCTATACGGTGACGGAGAACATCGTTACAAATTGCGCGAACGTCTTCGGGAATAACATATCCTCTTCGCTTTATAAATGCATATGCTTTTGAAGCAAGAGCAAGATTAATACTCGCGCGGGGAGAAGCGCCATAACTGATCAGCGAAGTAAATTTTGAAAGTTTATAATCTGCAGGATTACGTGTTGCAAAAACAATGTCAACAATGTACTTCTCAATTTTTTCATCCATATAAACCTCGCGAACAACAGAACGCGCTTTTACAACATCTTCCGGTTTGAGGATGCGCGCAGGAGCCGGATAGTTTTCAGCAATGTTCATTCGAATAATTCTTTTTTCCTCTTCTTTGCTTGGATAACCAATCACCACTTTCAGCATAAAACGGTCCACCTGTGCTTCCGGCAAGGGATAAGTTCCTTCCTGTTCAATCGGATTTTGAGTAGCAAGAACAAGGAATGGCTGAGGAAGAGGGAAAGTAGTGTCACCGATTGTTACTTGGCGTTCCTGCATTGCTTCAAGCAGAGCGCTTTGAACTTTTGCAGGAGCGCGGTTAATTTCATCTGCAAGAACGAAGTTGGAAAAGATAGGTCCTTTGCGCACGGTAAATTCTTCCTTCTTCTGATTATAGATGAGTGTTCCGATTAAATCTGCCGGAAGCAAATCGGGTGTGAATTGTATTCGGCTGAAATCAGCATGAATGCAGGATGCGAGAGATTTGATCGCAAGCGTTTTAGCAAGACCGGGAACACCCTCCAGAAGAATATGTCCGTTTGAAAGCAAACCGATGAGCAATCGGTCAACCATGTATTTCTGCCCCACGATCACCTTATCCATTTCCAGGTTAATAAGGTCAATGAATGAACTTTCGCGTTGAATGCGGTCGTTGAGTTCTTTAATGTCTGTCATAGGTTTGATATTGTTTTGAATGCGAATTTATATCGGAAATGGTAAATAGATTTTTATAAAAGTGTTAAAAAATGTTAAGACACATTGACATTATGATAAGATTTGAATTGTATATTTGAGAAAATAAATCTATTATGAAAAAAATACTTCCACTTTTATTGCTTTTAATAACATATGAATGTAAGGCACAGGATTATAAAACAGGTATTGGTTTCCGTGGCGGATGGACATCCGGAATAACGGCAAAGCATTTCATCAAGGAAGGCAGAGCAATGGAAGGCATATTTTCATCGGGATGGGGATGGAGAGGATTTCAGATAACCGGCTTGTATGAAATACACAAAGCCGCATTTACCAAAGACGATATAAAAGGACTCTTTTGGTTTTACGGAGGAGGAGCACATTTTGGAGGAGGTTACGGCTATGATTATTGGCATCAGACCGGGCCTTATTCATGGAACGGATACTACGAAAGGCGGCATTATTCAACATTAGGCATTGATGGGATTTTTGGCATTGAATACAGAATTCCGGATCTTCCGGTTACGATTGCTTTGGATGTTAAACCCTTTTTTGAATTTTCCGGGTACAGAAATTATCCTTTTCATTTCTGGGATAGCGCATTCACCATTCGATACGTTTTTTAGGCAGCCATAAATCTCCTCCTGACACTCATATTATTTCCGCTTCTATTTAAAAATATCTATTATCTTTGCGTCCCTTTTGGTTAAAAAATAAGCAAATAGGCAGTTGGCAGTAGGCAAGTAACTACAATCCAACTTCAAATTTTAAACATTATACTTTAAACTTACACGTCATGGACTTACTGAAATACGCTGAAGAACAAATAATGGTAAAACCAAGCATTCCTGACTTCAAAGCAGGAGATACAGTTACCATCAATTATAAAATCAAGGAAGGAGACAAAGAACGCGTTCAGCAGTTCTCAGGCGTTGTCATCCAGCGAAAAGGACAAGGCAATGTAAAAACCTTTACTGTCAGGAAGATTTCAAATGGCGTGGGCGTTGAACGTATTTTCCCACTCTACTCCACTTTCATTGAATCCATTACTGTAGAAAAACGAGGCGAAGTACGCAGAGCAAAACTCTTCTATCTGCGCGGAGCGATCGGCAAGAAAGCCAAGATCGATGAGTTGAAAGAAACTGAAGCTACAGTTGCTAAGGAGCCGGAATTAGCAACAGCAGAAAAGTAATTTTCTTTTTTTATTCTACGCTAATCTCCTTGACGAAAATAGTATTTCGTTTCGAATCATTTTTATTCCTTCGTAAATATTTGCTCGAACCTCCCTATCAATTCCCCCTATCCGCTGCAGAGAAAATAAATCCAGATAACATTTTGCATTAGTTTGTATATTCGCTTTCGTGTTACACCATTTATGAAAAAAATCGTTTTCTTCTTCATTGTTCTTATCACTCCTTTACTTTTTTATCTTTTTTTTCGCACAAACTCTCATCCATCATTACAACTTCCTATTTACTTTCCAGAAGAAGTTCGGAAAATTATTGTTGACGGAAAAGAAAAAACAGATACCGTCTATCATACGATACCTCCATTCAGATTCGTCAATCAGTTGGGTGATACTGTAACAGAAAAATATTTTCAGGATAAGACTTATGTCGCTAATTTCTTTTTCAGCACCTGCCCATCAGTGTGCCCAAAAATGATGTCCCAGATGGAACGCGTCAACACATTAATTCAGGATATTCCCGAAACGTTTATTATTTCTCACAGCGTAAATCCGGCACACGACAGTGTTCCCGTGCTTGCAGAATATGCAAAAAGCATTCATGCCGATTCTAAAAACTGGATGCTTGTAACAGGAAAGAAAAAAGAAATTTACGATATTGCAATTGACGGCTATAAACTTGGCGTGGACGAAGATGTGCGCTCACCGGGAGGATTCCTGCACAGCGAAATGTTTGTTCTTGTAGATAAAGACAAACGGATCCGTGGCTATTATAACGGAACGGACTCTACTCAGGTTGACAAACTCATTCAGGACATAAAAATGCTTCGCACTGAATACGAACCCAACAACACACCGTCTGATCTAATTCAAACACACCAATGACAGACAAAAAAATATTTACACTCAGTGTTGTTATTTCAATTATTGTATTTGCTGTTGTAATTATTTTAAACATTATCCCAAAACCGGATTATGTTCCGGAATTTGTCAGGCATTTGCCTCTCCTTAACGCCACCATAAACGGAACCTGTTCTGTTTTACTCCTTGCCTCTTTCTATTTCATTAAAAGAAAAAACGTTCCTGTTCACAAAAACATAAATATTACCGCTTTCTTTTTATCCTCTGTTTTTCTTATATCATATATTCTGTATCATTATTTTTCTGAAGAAACGAAATTTCCTACAGATAATCTGCTACGGCCATGGTATTTATTAATACTGATTTCCCATATTCTTCTTGCATCGCTTGTACTGCCTTTTATTCTTATCTCCTTCTATTTCGGACTGAATATGAAAATTGCTCAACATAAAAAAATTGTCAGATGGAGCTTTCCTGTTTGGCTATATGTTACCATTACAGGCGTTATTGTTTACCTCATGATCTCCCCTTATTATTCACGCTGAGACCGCAGAAGAGCACACAAATAAAGGATTCTAATACAGATCTGAATTTAACACCTTCCCTATAAAATTCACTAAAAAAACTAAGGTTATCTTCTCAGACGAATGAAACAAAATGAACCAATACATCATAATCAATGATGGACTCATCGAAGGGTTTTACATAATTGCTGTGAAGCACAGTACTGAGTTTGCGGAATTCAAATGCTTCATTGAACTTTGAATATGAATTACGGATCATGGTTTGCAGTTCGTTTTTATCCACTACATCCTCAAAGTCCATCACATAAGAATCCTCTCCCACATAAATAAGTACTTGTTCATTTCCAATCTCAAACTCAGCAGTAAACCTGCAGAGAATTCCTTTTTTCACAGAGTTTCTTTTCTTCATAATGTCAAACTCTAAGGAAGAAATGATCTTTTTTTCGCCTACTGAAGTATCCGTAGGTGGGTTGTATGTCCATTTAGTAACAACAAGTTCGGTTTGTTCTATCATACTATACACGTTATGAGTTGCTATTTTGTTAATGATGCAATTATTGTTTTAAAATTCTCCAACCCCGCTTCTATATTCTCCACGATTTCCAAAGCCAATACTTCCGGATCGGGGAGGTTATCCAAGTCGGCAAGGGATTTATCTTTTAGCCAGGTAATATCCAACGATGTTTTATCACGTGCAATAATCTCATCGTAGGTAAATTTGCGCCAGCGCCCATCGGGATTTGTTTTTTCGTTGTAGGTTTCTTTACGCTTGTTCCTGTTTTTTGGGTTATATAGTGTGATGAAATCCCGCAGGTCTTCTAACTTCAAAGGGTTTTTCTTTTGGGTGTGATGGATGTTGGTTCTGTAATCATACACCCATACTTCTTTTGTCCATGGGTTTTTGCTGGATGGTTTGCCATCAAAGAAAAACACATTTGCTTTTACGCCATTGGCATAAAATATTCCGGTGGGCAAACGAAGGATGGTATGCAGATCCATCGTCTCCATTAATTTCTTGCGCACGGTTTCACCCACTCCACCTTCAAATAACACATTATCCGGCAACACCACCGCTGCCAGTCCTGTTGTCTTTAACATGGTGTGGATATGCTGCAAAAAATTCAATTGCTTGTTGCTGGTGGTAACCCAAAAATCCTGGCGGTTGTAGGTTAATTCCTCTTTCTCCTGTTCCCCTTCTTCGTTGGTGAAAGTCATGCTGCTTTTTTTGCCGAAAGGAGGATTAGCTAACACATAATCGCAACGTGTACCGGAATCTGAAATCAAGGAATCGTTTGGAGAAATAAAATTATCTGAATCAATATCGCCAATGTTATGCAGGAACAAATTCATTAATGCCAAACGCCTGGTACTGGCGACAATCTCATTGCCGAAAAAGGTATCGAATTTCAAAAACTTCTTTGCTGCTTTATCTAAGTCCTGATTTTCTACAATCCAATCATAAGCTGCTAAAAAGAAACCACCTGTGCCGCAGGCAGGATCGGCAATGGTTTTATTGGGCTCCGGGCGAATACATTCTACCATGGCTTTAATCAAAGCGCGGGGTGTAAAATACTGACCGGCTCCGCTCTTGGTATCTTCTGCGTTTTTCTCGAGCAGTCCCTCGTAAATATCTCCTTTGTCTTTTACGCCCATTAAAATCCATTGCTCGGCATTGATGAGAGCAATGAGTTTATACAACTTGGCAGGATCCTGAATTTTATTTTGGCTCTTTATAAATATTTGACCAAGAATGCCTTTTTCTTTTGCCAACTCACGCAACAAAATATTGTAATGCGTTTCCAACTCGCTCCCGCTTTTATTGGTTAATGTTTCCCATGCATATTTTTTAGGGATAGGCATTTTACGGCTATGAGGCGGCTTGCTGTACTCATCAGCCATTTTTAAAAACAGCAAATAAGTTAGCTGCTCCAAATAATCTCCGTAGCCAACGCCATCATCGCGCAGGGTATTACAAAATGCCCATACTTTGCCTACTATGCTGGATGTGTTTGCTGAATTTTCTTTGCTCATTATTTTTTCTTTTTTGCGTTCGGCTTTGATATTTTTTTTACTGCTCTGTCAAAATCAGATTCATATTCTCTGTCTTGTAGTACACGGTATTTTTCAAATTCACTTTCGGCTTTCAGTTTGGCTTCCAGCATTGATACTTTGCCCTTTTCTTTCAGGATGGGATAATTTGAAAGTTGTAAAAAGTTGCCCAAAAACTTGCTCCAGTCTTTCATATACATTAGTTGGTTTCGCAGGGCATTATTCTCCGCCAAATCCAAGTAAGCAGATACGATGCGGTTGAGTTCCTGAATGTGCGCTTCATTCAAATAATTTTTTGCTACGGCAACATCACTCTTCAAAATTTTTCCTAATGGTGCTCGTTTCCATGTTTTTAACCCCATGAAAATTTTAGCAGCATCGGCTTCGGTGTAAATTATTTCGGCTGCCGTTTTTCCTGTAATTGCCCAATGCAGTTTGTTTTGCACCGATGCAAAAAAATCCTGAGTGATTTCAGAATCTTTATGGTAGTCGGCACAAAGTGCATACAGATCGGTAATCTTTTGATAGAACCTGCGTTCGCTTGCACGGATTTCACGAATGCGCTCAAGCAGTTCATCAAAATAATCTTTACCAAAATTTTTTCCTTGTTTTAATCGTTCATCATCCAGCACAAAACCTTTGGTGATAAACTCTTTTAGTGTATTGGTTGCCCAAATGCGAAACTGTGTTGCCTGTGCAGAGTTTACACGGTAGCCAACGGCAATAATTATCTCTAACCTGTAAAAATCAACATCCCTTGTTACCTTTCTCTTGCCTTCTTTTTGAACTATCCGGAAATTCCGGATAGTTGAATCTTTTTGCAATTCGCCTGAGGCATAAATATTTCGCAAATGCTCATTGATGGTTCTTACATCTACACTAAACAAATCTGCAATTCGTTTCTGGCTTAGCCAAAATGTTTCGCTTTCAAAAACCACTTCCACTTTTACATTGCCTTCCGGTGTCGAGTAAAATATAAGTTGATTGTTTTCCATGCCACTTTATTTGTATGTTTTAACTCAGTTCAGTTGCCGAGGTTTTCTCGTTAACTGAATTGCTGAATATTTTTTCATCCTTGTGATTTTTATTTTACCAACCTCCCCTCAAACGCCTTCTTCAATATACTTTGCCTCAATGTCTTTGTTCTCATTCAATTTATTTTACTTACCTGCATAAACTCCGTCTCTTTCTTTATCAATATGTCCGCCCATGTAGCCACATACGCCCATACGGGGAGAGTTTACAACAGGCATGTTTGCATAATCGGAAAAATCTTCACACTCCTGTTCGTGTTTTTTAGTACAAGTATCGCAAAACATAAATTCATCCGATTCACACATGTGAATTGTACACATTGCTATTGCCGGTTTTTTATGACAGACGTGGCACATAATTTTAAGCGGCTCGTTGCGGGATAGCAATTCTATTTTTTCTTTCATTGGAATATCATACACCCCGCTTACAGAAACTTTTAATTGGGTAGAACTGCCCATATCATACACGTACAAATAGGTATCTCCGGGCGAAGCAACATCCTGAAATTTATTTGACATACCTGCACCCTCAAACTCGCTCATGTGCCCGCAGCAATCGAGCCATATTGAACGTAAAAATGTATCGAGTGTTTTAAAAGTGGCTGCTCCTTTTATTAATACATGTAAAAACATTTCGCCACATTCAATTTTAACATGGTAAGCCGGGTCTTTACCTGTGCTGCCTGATTTTTCAATTAAGTGCTTGCCTAAATGCTTGTTCATTTGGCTTTTGGCAATGTGTTGGCTGCAATAAATGCATTTGCCTTCTGATTTTAGTTTTGGTTGCATTGTTTATGGTTTTATTAATTTCCCCTCAAACGCCTTCTTTAAAATACTTTGCCAACGCAATTTTGCAGTAGCATATTCCCGCGCCTGATCTTCCACCGTGCTTAAATGCACGCCTTCTTCTTTGCGCTTGGCTTCAATTACACCAACCGGCTTTCCACTTACAAACAATACATAATCAGCGGGACCAATATCGGTTTGATATTCGCGAATAGCAACACCCAATCCGGCAGTTAAGTTTAATTTTTTCTTATCCTGAATAATCCATCCGCATTCGATCAATTGTTTGTCGATGTGATCGCGCGCTATTTGTTCAGGATTTTGGTTGGGCATTATTGATTTCACTACATGAAAAGATGCAGTTAAAGTACAAAATTAATCCAGTTTCAGTATTTGTTTATTTGACCACTATCGTTAAGATTTCTTATTGCAACTCTTCTTTTAACATTCTTTAACAAAAGTTTTAAAACAAATTACAACCCGCTGCCGTTAAAGTCAGAAAAAGAGGCGATCAAAAATGAAAAAGCAGGGAACAATACAAAATGCGGCAAGTTGTTCAAACAATGAGGTGGAATCAATAGTTTCCAACACAAAAACTACAGGAAATGAGAGGAAGTCTAAACACAATGAGGCAGTGTCAATAGTTTCTGGCGCAAAAGCTATAGGAAATGCGATTGATTCAATAGTTGTTGGCGCAAGTACTTCAGGAAATGAGAGGGAATCAATTCAAAAAGAAACAAGATCAATAGTTTCCTCGGCAAAAGCGACAGGAAATGCGATGGAATCAATAGTGTTTGCCGCATTTCCTTCAGGAAAAGAAACAGAAAGAATAGTTTATGTTCCATTCCCTATGGTAAATGAGTTAGAATCAATAGTTTTTGGCGCAAGTTCTATAGGAAATGCCGCAGAAAGAAAATATTATAGGAGTTATAGTCTTTCCCCCGCCCTAAAGGGTGCTGTTTTACTCCCTTCAGGGTTGGGGCAACATCCTATTTAAACCAAATCACATGCAATACCACTACTCGTCCGGACTCTAAAAAGTAAATTAACCGTTCCAAGGGGTTTTTCTTTTGAAAAGCTATCGGGATTAAAACCCTGCGGAACACAACCTTTTAAAGTATGAAAAAGACAGTTGTGGTATTGAAGTTGTCAAGACTTTCAATATCTGAAAAGATCGCAAAAGGCAGATTCATTGTAACCTCCATGACAGGTAATGTAAACTTCACAACACCAAGTCCAGCGATGCCGGTAATTACAACCAATGTAAATACACTTGAAGCGGCTTCTATTATTTCAGAAGGCGGTGGTACAGACGATACTGCCGCCATGCACGCAAGGGAGTTAACGCTTGATCTTTCACTGAAGTCGCTTGCGGCTTATGTGGAAGGCATTGCAAATGCTAACCCTTTAAATGCGGAGGCAATTATTCTGAGTGCAGGAATGGATGTAAAAACTCCGGCAGTACACACAGCAAGAGAGTTCAATGTTTCTGCAACCAACAATCCTGGCGAGATCAAAATGTCCACCAAGCATGTGTTGCGTTCCACTTGCATTTTCCAAATGTGCACCGACACAAGCAACGAGAGTAACTGGCAAACCATTGCTCAATCTACAAGAGCAAAATTTGTAAAGAGTGGTTTGATCAGCGGCACCCGTTACTTTTTCCGAGCGGGAATAATTGACAAAAACGGAATGAGTCCGTGGAGCAATGTGCTGAACAGTATCGCACTTTAGTTTTCATTGTTGTTTGTTTTTCATGATAAAGGCAGGCGTGGTTTACCTGCCTTTTTTTTATGTCAGTTCGAGTAGTCACGCTTTTCGCGTGGCGCACCGAGAACAGAATAACTGCACGTACTCACCTCTCGATACGCTACGCTACTCGATGTAACATATTCATAAAACCGATAGATTGCCTGTGTACATTGTTATATATCTTTGTACGATATGAAAATTTATTTTTTCCCATTTATTTATTGTCTGCTATTTACCTTTTCTTCCATTGCCCAAACCCAAACAAAACAAGTAGAGATACTTCACGCCAATACACTGGAGCATGACGAGGGACTTGGAAAAGATGTTCAGCGATTAATCGGTGATGTTAGGTTAAAGGATGGAAACACCCTGCTCTACTGCGACAGCGCATATAAATATCCAGACAACAACATTGATGCATTCGGAAATGTCCGCATTCAACAGGGAGATTCTCTCACCATTTACGGGCAATTTCTGAAGTACAACAGCAACACAAGCATGGCGGAAATTCATAAAAACATACGCCTGATTCAGAAGGGAACTACCTTGCAAACCGAACTTCTCTATTACGACATGTCTTCCCGCATGGTTAATTATCCGAACGGTGGAACCATCACCAGCAAGCAAAATGTACTTACAAGCGATCACGGGTATTATAATCCTAAAACAAAAATATTCTCCTTCAAAAAAAATGTGGTGCTCACCAATCCGCAATACGTAATTTACTGCGACACGCTGAATTACAGCTCGGAAAATAATACGGCTTATTTTCTTGGTCCTACACGAATAAAAAACAAAGACAATCTTATTTACTGCGAAAGCGGATGGTACAATACGGATAATGATAACGCCCAGTTCAGTAAGAATGCCAGCATCATTACCCCTGAGCGGAAAATGGCAGGCGACAGCATTCATTACGACCGTATTAACAAGATCGGAACCGCTTTCGGAAATGTTTCCATTACTGACAGCGCACAAAGTATTATTGTTACAGGAGACCGCGCCCTGCTTCTTGAAAAAAAGGAAACATCCATTATCTCAGGCCATGCCTTGTTAAAACAATTTTATGGCTCAGATACACTGTTTCTTCATGCAGATACACTTCGCACTGTGGATGAACATCCTTTCAATAAAAAAAATGAAGCTGACACGTCTGTTACATGGAGGATATTGTACGCCTACCACAAAGTAAAATTTTACAGAACAGACATACAGGGAAGCTGCGACTCGCTGGTTTATTCCGGCAAGGATTCTATCATGCGGCTTTATAAACAGCCTATCATTTGGTCAGAAAAAAATCAGCTTATTGCCAGAAAAATAGAATTAAAAACAAGCGGAGGAGAAATAACAACTATGTTCCTAAAAGAGGCAGCGCTGATTGTTTCGAAAGAAGATTCGGTAAAATACAACCAGATAAAAGGAAAAGAGATGACGGGTTATTTTAAAAACAACAAGCTTTCAAGAATTTATGTGGAAGGAAACGGACAAACCATTTATTTTGCCAAAGACAAAGAAAAAAAAATTGGAATTAATAAAGCCGATTGCAGCAACCTAATAATCTATCTGAAAGAAAACGCCATTGAAAAGATCACCTTCTTAAAAAAACCGGATGCCACACTTTTCCCGATGAAAGATTTTGTTCCGAAAGAGTTTTTGCTGAAAGAATTTGTATGGAGAGAAAACGAAAGACCTCTCTCAGTGGCAGATATCTTCAGCAAATAATTTTATTTTTCACTACGGAGAAATCCTTATTTTTGCATCCCTTTATTTGATATTCTTTTTTGCCCGGATGTTGGAATTGGTAGACAAGTACGTTTGAGGGGCGTATGCCGCAAGGTGTGGGGGTTCAAGTCCCCCTCCGGGTACGGAATGGGAGTTTTCGACATAAAAATCGAAGCTCCCATTTTTATTTCCATCGTAATGCTTTGATACATAGAGTACAAACTCGAATACTCGATTTACTCTTGGGGTTAGATATTCATCCTTTTGCCGATGATACTGAACACCTTCAGGAAAAACTATTTTCTGTAAATTTTGTTTATCGGTGTACTTGATAGCATTCATGAAATTTCGATTTCTGAATTGCAGAATATGTTAAATAAAATAATCCCAGATACAGTTCGGAATATTCGTGATATAACAGCATCAATTTCTTATCCGACAGATACAATAAGAAACAGGGGATTTGAAATTATTACTCAACATTTTAATCGAAAGGGCGTACGCTTATATAACGTCCGTAATTGGACAAAAGAGGAAAACTCCATTATGCAGTTAAAATGACAATTACTTTGGTTTAAGGAAGGGCATAAGATCGTTAATTCGTTCAAAATCTTGTAAGAACTGGTTAGAGATTTCGTACCTTCGGTGTACATTTAAGAAAATCCTTTAAACTGTTGTGTTTAAGGGCTTTTTGGTTCAAGTCCATTCCATTACAATTTGCGTAGAAATTAGATAAGTATTTGTTATGTAGGTATTTTTGAAGTTCAATTCCCATTCTGAATTTTTTTGGCTATTTTTGTCTAATGAAATTGTTATTCCCTAAATTATTTGTAACGATTGCCTGTGTTTTTCTGCTGGCGCATAACCTCATTGCCCATCATCATAATGACCCGATTGAAATTACACAGCACCATCACGATGACGACCATAGCATTTTTTCTTTCGGACAATTAGACGATAATTTCATTACTACAAACGGGCAAATTAGTGTCACCCCTGATTTTGTATCGCAATTATTTTTGCTTCCCAATATCACTTTACTGACCGATATTTCTTTTACAGAAAAGCATACGGAATGCGGAATGTATGAGGAATTTCCACCGCCTGAAAATTATAATTGTTCCGCTTCTCTCCGCGCACCTCCTGTTTTTATTGGTTAACCCGCTTTCCGAAAGGTAAGCAGCACTTCTTACTGCAAGGCAGTAACTATGTGTATGCCATTCATTTATCAATAAAGAAAAAGTCATGCTCAATAAAATAATTGCGTTCTCCATAAAGAACAAGCTCGTTATCGGAATTTTTGTTCTGTTTCTTATCGGTTACGGTAGTTATCAGTTTACCAAACTGCCAATAGATGCAGTGCCTGACATTACTGACAATCAGGTGCAGGTAATAACCATTGCACCTGCTCTTGGTGCGCCCGATGTAGAACGCCTTATAACTTTTCCTATTGAGCAGGTTAACAGCAACATTCCGGGGCTGAAAAAAATCAGAAGTTTTTCCCGTTTCGGCTTATCAGTTGTTACGATTGTGTTTGATGATAAAGTGGATGTATATTGGGCAAGACAGCAGGTAACAGAACGCTTGCAACAGGTACAAAACCAAATCCCGAAAGGTTTTGGAACACCCACGCTTGCACCTGTTACCACAGGGCTTGGAGAAATTTATCAATATGCTGTTCGTGCAAAAAAAGGATATGAGAATAAATATTCTGCAATGGAACTTCGCACCATTCAGGATTGGATCGTGCGAAGACAGTTGCTTGGCGTGAAAGGCGTTGCGGATGTTGCAAGTGTTGGCGGATACTTAAAGCAATATGAGATTGCCGTTGACCCTGCAAAATTGAAAGCGAATAATATTACGATCAGCGATGTGTTTACCGCTTTGGAAAACAATAATCAAAACACAGGCGGAGCCTATATTGAAAAGGGTCCGACAGTTTTATTCATCCGCAGTGAAGGATTGGTTGGAACTTTTGACGACATAAAAAATATCGTAGTAAAAAACCTTTCCAACGGCACACCTCTTCTCATCCGGGATGTGGCAGATGTCCGCTTCGGAAGCGCTACCCGCTACGGTGCAATGACCTACAACGGCAAAGGGGAAGTTGCAGGCGCAGTGGTAATGATGCTGAAAGGGGAAAACAGCAATGAAGTGATCGAAAGAATAAAAGATCGTATAGCACAAATTCAAAAATCTTTGCCCGAAGGAGTAATGATTGATGCTTTCATTGACCGCACAAAAATGGTGAACAATGCCATCGGAACAGTTGAGCAGAATTTATTGGAAGCCGTATTGATTGTAATTTTCGTTCTGATCTTATTTCTTGGAAATTTCAGAGGAGGACTTTTAATCGCATCCGTCATTCCACTTGCTATGTTATTTGCAGTAATCCTGATGAACTTATTTGGCGTAAGTGGAAACCTGATGAGCTTGGGTGCATTGGATTTCGGTTTGATTGTGGATGGCGCAGTAATTCTGGTGGAAGCGGTAATGCACCGTCTCACGCACAGCAAACATTTTACAGGCATCAATAAATTAAGTCAGGCGGAAATGGACACGGAGGCAGGAACATCCGTGAGCCGCATTATGAATAGCGCTGTGTTCGGGCAGATCATAATCCTCATAGTGTATTTGCCGATTTTTGCATTAGAAGGAATTGAAGGAAAAATGTTTTTGCCTATGGCTCAAACAGTGATTTTCGCTTTGCTTGGGGCATTCATTCTTTCGCTCACTTATATTCCTATGATGAGCGCACTGTTTTTAAGCAAAAACATTTCGCACAAAAAAACATTTTCTGACAGAATGATGGAATGGCTGGAGGTCCTCTATCAGCATTCCCTTGACAAAATTTTAAAATTCCCGAAAACGATCATTGGTTCAGCAGGTTTGCTTTTTGCCGTTTCAATTTTTGTTATGACACAATTAGGTGGTGAATTTATTCCTTCACTGGAAGAAGGTGATTTTGCGGTGGAAACCCGTGTGCTTACAGGGAGTAATCTTAATACTTCTATGGATGCAATTTCCAAGGCATCCAAAATTTTGTTGGCAAAATTTCCTGAAGTAGAAAAAATAGTCGGCAAAACAGGCAGCAGCGAAATTCCCACCGATCCCATGCCGATTGACGCAACCGATATGATGATAATTCTGAAAGATAAAAGCAAATGGACATCGGCAAAAACATTTCCAGAAATAGAAGCAAAAATGAGCAAGGAACTGGAGGAAATTCCGGGTGTAACTTTTGGCTTTCAGTACCCTGTTCAAATGCGTTTCAACGAATTAATTTCAGGTGCAAGGCAGGATGTGGTTTGCAAAATTTTTGGGGAGAACTTAGATACGCTTGCTTACTATGCGAAAAAATTAGGCGAGATATGCAATACCGTTCAGGGCAGCAGCGGCTTATATGTGGAAGCTGTTACCGGGATGCCTCAAATCGTAATCCAATATAATCGTTCAGCGATTGCACAGTATGGTTTAAATATTTCCGACATCAATAAAGTAGTGAACACCGCATTTGCAGGACAAAGCAGCGGGCTTGTTTATGAAGGAGAAAGGCGTTTTGACCTCGTGGTTCGTTTGAGCGGAGAGCAACGAAAAGATGTACAGGATGTGCAGAACCTTTTAATTCCTGCCCCGCAGGGAATTCAAATTCCTTTAAGTGCAGTTGCCAAAGTTGAGATCATTGAGGGACCCAATCAAATTCAACGCGAAGATGCGCAGAGAAGGATCATAATTGGTTTTAATGTTCGGGGCAGGGATGTTCAAAGCATGGTGAATGAGTTACAGGAAAAAACAGATAAACAAATAAAATTACCTCCCGGCTATTACATAACTTATGGAGGCGCATTTGAGAATCTGCAAGCCGCTCAAAAAAGATTAAGCATAGCTGTTCCTGTTGCGCTTCTCCTTATTTTCCTGATGCTGTATTTCACGTTTAATTCTGTAAAACAAGGCTTGCTCGTTTACTCTGCAATACCGTTATCTGCCATTGGCGGAATATTTGCATTGGCAATTTTTGGAATACCCTTCAGCATTTCAGCAGGTGTGGGTTTCATTGCTTTATTCGGTGTAGCGGTGCTGAACGGTATTATTTTGATTGCAGAATTTAATCGTATAAAAATCGAAGGGGTTGACGATTTAAAAAGAATTGTCATTCAGGGAACAAAAATCCGTTTGCGTTCGGTGCTGATGACAGGAGCGGTTCCTGCATTGGGATTTTTACCGATGGCATTAAGCAACGGTGCAGGCGCTTCTGTGCAAAGACCTTTGGCAACAGTTGTTATCGGTGGTTTATTGATCGCAACATTTCTTACCCTGTTTGTTTTACCAATCTTATATATTATGTTTGAAAAAGGAATTTCTTTCAGGAAGAAGAAAATAAACCCTTCCGCAGTAACAGTAATTTTCATTGCAACCCTTTTGTTTGCAAACAATGCAATAGCACAAAATCCAATTACACTGCAAAACGCCATTGATACAGCATTTAAAAATAATCTTTCATTGCGAAACGAAAAACTAAACGCAGATTATTTACAAAAGATCAAAGGTACTGCGTGGGATATTCCACAAACAACTGTTTCGTATGATTACGGACAAATAAACAGCGCATACACCGATAACAAATTCGGAATAACGCAAAGCATACAATTCCCTTCGGTGTATGCAAGACAAAAAACTGTTTTCAACGAAGAATGGAAAAGCGGAATGCTGAATATCTCTGTAAAGGAGAACGAATTGAAGAAGCAAGTTACGCAGGTTTATTATGATTTGCTTTACTTGGGGCAGAAACAAAAACTCTTAGGGCATACCGACAGCATTTATGCAGCCTTTCTGCAAAATGCAGAACAACGTTTCAGCAAGGGGGAAAGCAATGTTCTGGAAAAAACCACTGCCGAAACACAGCGGGGGCAGATCAGTATTCAACTCAAAGAACTGCAAAACGATTTTTCCATTCTGCAACTCCAATTCAAATTACTGCTTAATACGAATACGGATTTTATTCCATCCGAAAGTAATTTCAAAATCCTTTTGCCTGTATTGGCTGACACTTCCGTAATTCAACAGCATCCTTTCATCAAACAATTGCAGCAGCAGCAGCAAATCGGCTTGGCTGAATTCAAATTAGAAAAATCAAAACTTCTCCCGAATCTTTTCGCTTCCTATAATAACATGAGCATACAGGGCTTTGGCTCAGATGAAAAGTTTTACTCTGCATCTAACCGCTTTCAATCATTTCAGGTTGGCATCGGCATTCCTTTGTTTTTCGGCTCACAAAGATCAGGCATCGGTGCAATGAAAATAAATTGGCAGATTTTGCAGAACAATTATTTGCTCGGAATGAAAACAATGAAAACTGAATATCAACAAGCCGTTTTGCAGTACAATAAAAATCTACAAACAGTAAATTATTACGAGGGCGCAGCATTGAAAAATGCAGACACAATTATTAAAACTGCCAACCTTCAATTTAAAAATGGCGACATCAATTATTTGGAATGGGTACTGCTTACCAATAACGCCATCACCATTCAAAGCGAATATCTGGATGCAGTAAAAAGCATGAACCAAAGTATCATCAAAATAAATTCTTTTACAAATAAATAAAATTATAAGACAATGAAAAATATAGCCATCCTGTCAATACTGTTTGCAATACTCACCTCTTGCAACAGCAAACCCGAAGCCGGAAACAAATCTGCAACAACCGCGCATGACAACATCGTTCAACTCACCGATGCCCAACTTAAGAATGCGGGCGTTGTAATAGGAAAAATAGAGAAGAGAAATATTTCCTCTATTCTAAAAGTGAACGGAATGATTGATGTTCCACCGCAAAATATGGTATCCATCAGTGTTCCATTGGGAGGATATTTGAAATCCACGAAACTTTTGGTAGGTATGCGAATCGGCAAAGGAGAAACTATTGCTGTGATGGAAGACCAGCAGTATATCCAACTGCAACAGGACTATTTAACCGCAAAAGCAAAACTCATTTTCACCGAAGCCGAATTTAATCGGCAGAAAGACCTCAACCAAAGCAAAGCCAGCAGTGATAAAATATTTCAGCAGTCACAAGCCGATTACACTTCGCAGAAAGTATTAGTGAAATCACTTTCGGAGAAGCTACAACTCATTGGCATCAATTCTGAAACGCTGAATGAAAACAATCTATCAAGAAGCATAACCATCGCTTCACCTATTGACGGATTCGTTTCAAAAGTAAATGTGAACATCGGCAAATACGTTAAACCAGAAGATGTATTGTTTGAAATTGTGAACCCTGCCGACATAAACCTTGCGTTGAATATTTTTGAAAAGGAAATTAATAAACTTTTCATTGGTCAGAAACTCATTTCTTACGCAAATAACAGTCCTGAAAAAAAACATCCTTGCGAAATTATTTTCATCGGGAAAGATTTTGGACAAGACAGAAGCGTTGAAGTCCATTGTCATTTTGAGAAACAGGATGTAACACTTATCCCCGGAATGTTTATGAATGCCGAAATAGAAGTGCAAAGCAATAACGCCTGGGTTTTACCTTCTGACGCTATTGTGAATTTTGAGAACAAGCAATATGCTTTTGCAGTAAAAGGGAATAATGAATTTGAAATGGAGGAAGTAAATACAGGCAACACCGAAAACGGATTTACCGAAATTATTTTAAATGACACAAACGGGCTTTCAGAAAAAAATATTGTTTCCAAAGGAGCATATAATTTGTTAATGAAAATGAAAAATACTTCTGATGAATGACAGAAATGTGCCTTTATCGATTGAATAAAGCAACAATCCAAAATGTCAAAATAGCATTTATTTAGGTATGAGAAAGGACATGAGTTCGTTAATTCGATGAAAATCTTCTATGAACTGGTTAGAGATTTCGTACCTTCGGTGTACAACATAAAAGCAGAATTCTCCTGCTTACTTTTTTTTCATGGCTTCTGTTTATATTCTGTATTCAAAACGGCTTAATCGTTTCTACACAGGCAGCTGCCATGAAATAAAACTCCGAATAGACCAACATCTAGAAAAACTTTACAAAAACAGTTTTACTGCAAAAACTGATGATTGGGAATTGTTTTTCTCCATTGAGAATATCGAATATCGGCAAGCAAGGCATATTGAAAAGCACATTAAGAAAATGAAATCCAAACAATACATCTTCAACCAATGATGTCCTAATTATTTTTTTTGCATCCCCAAAAGCCCAATTTCAATCTAAATATCACAAATAATTTAAAAACTTAAAACGAACCCTATCAATGTTTTTTCATGAACACTTTAGCTGTCCTAAACCATTTATAAGAAAAACGTTTAGGACGCTATTGATCTTCATTGAGGGGCGTATGCCGCAAGATGTGGGGGTTCATTCCGATAGCTATCTGAACCACCTCCGGGTACTGAAGGGGGGATACGAACTGAAAAATCGTAACTCCATTTTTTATTTTCTATGCACTTCAAATATTAATCTTCCTTTTGCTTTCCGGGATGATGCTTTAATACTTTGGCTTCCACATAAAAAATAATCTCTTCCGCTATGTTTTTGCATTGATCGCCAATGCGTTCGAGTTTGCGGATGGTAGATAGAATATAGAGTCCCTGTTCTAAGTTATCAGGATTCTTTCGGATGTAATCGGCAACTACAGCGTTGGCTTTGATATTTATCTCATCAAGCATCTCATCGCGATGGAAAATTCTTCGGGCAAGTTTTGTATCCTCGTTTGTAAATGCGGTAAGTACATCCTGAAGCATGTCGGTTGCTTCTTCAAACATTGTAAGCGTTTCGGTTTGCGATAATAGCTTTTCATCGAATGAACGACCAGCATTGACGATAAACTTAGCAATGCCTTCAGCAATGTCGCCAGTGCGCTCAAGGTTGTTATTGGTTTTGAGAACTGAAAGGACAAAACGCAGGTCAACAGCAACAGGATTGAAGAGCGCAAAAATGTTTTCACAGTCACGGTCAATTTTTAATTCAAATCCATTGACCCGTTTTTCATTGGCAATGACTTCACGCGCCAGGTCTTTGTCTAATGTAACCAGTGCTTCTTGCGTTTTTTTCAATTGCTGGGTAACGAGATTGTAATTTTTATGTGGAGGTGGTGGTGATGGATGATACTGGATGGGGTTGAAAAAGTAGCTGAAACTTGAGTGTGGTTTAAAGTGTGGTTTTTGTTTTTAAATGTGCGAAAATTCGTTGATTATGCATTTCTTGGTGTGATGTCTTTTTTCAAGAAAAATTTCTAAAAACAAGTAAAAACCTTCAAAAAAACTTTGAATTCAAAGTTTTTGTTACTTTTACACCCCTGCTCGATAAGGTTTTATAGGTTCACTGTTAATCAGAGGGTCGCAGGTTCAAGTCCTGCTCGAGGAGCGAAAATAGTTTAACGTCTAAAGCTTAAAGTCAAAAAAATACCAACTTTAACCTTTAGACTTTAAATTTCAACCCTCTTTCTCATGAGTTTACTCGTTGTAGGTACAGTCGCATTTGACGCCATCGAAACCCCTTTCGGAAAAACTGATAAAATTATCGGTGGAGCCGCCACCTACATTTCGCTTGCCGCGTCTTATTTTACAAATAAAATTAATCTCGTATCGGTAGTGGGAGACGATTTTCCAAAAGAATCCATTGAGATGATGCAAAAGCATCATGTAAATACTGAAGGATTGCAGATCAAGAAAGGAGAAAAAAGTTTTTTCTGGTCCGGAAAATATCACGTGGATATGAATACGCGCGATACGCTCGTCACGGAATTAAACGTGCTTGCAGATTTCAACCCGATCGTTCCTGATTCCTATAAGAACTGTGACTTCCTGATGCTCGGAAACCTAACGCCATCCGTTCAGCAACAGGTAATCACCCAGCTACCCAAGCGCCCGAAGCTTATTGTACTCGACACCATGAATTTCTGGATGAACGTGGCATGGGATGAGTTAGTAAAAACACTTACAATGGTGGACGTGCTCACTGTAAATGATGAAGAAGCCAGAATTCTATCCAAAGAATATTCTCTCGTAAAAGCGGCTCAGAAAATTCTAGCGATGGGACCAAAAATTCTCATCATTAAAAAAGGAGAACACGGAGCATTACTCTTCAACAAGGAACAAGTGTTCTTTGCGCCCGCACTTCCGCTCGAAGAAGTGTTTGATCCTACCGGTGCAGGAGATTCCTTCGCGGGCGGATTTATCGGTTATCTCGCTAAAACAAAAGACATTTCATTTGAGAATATGAAACGCGCCATTATCTTCGGATCGGCAATGGCAAGTTTTTGCGTGGAAAAATTCGGAACGGAAAAATTAATAGGGTTAAGTAAAAAAGAAGTGGATGTCCGCGTGCAGGAATTTGTAAACCTCGTTCAGTTTGAAATTGAATTCGAATAAACTAATCTTTTAATGGTATTTACTTCACTATCCAACTCTCAGGATTCAGCATACTTTGTCCCTTCCATATTTCAAAATGAAGTGCAGTTCCTGAATTATCGTCTGTCAGCACCTTCCCTATAGGTTGTTTTGTTTTTATCTTTTCTCCTGATTTCACAAATGCCTCTTCTATATTTGAGTAAACACTCATATACTCTCCGTGTTTAATTATAATCACTTTCCCTTCTATCCCTCCAACAGATGCCACTGCTACCACCGTTCCACCAAACACGGATCTCACACTCGCACCTTTGTTTGTGCCGATGTCGATACCATTATTACTCACCTTAATACCTGGTAAATCCGGATGATCATGTGTGCCGAATGATTCTGTAACAACACCTTCCGCAAGAGGCCAAGGAAGTTTTCCTTTATTGCTTTCGAAATTATCCGACAACTCTTTTTCTTCAGGAGTAAGAGTGATCTTTTTTATATCCCCTTTAACAGAAAGTCTTGATTTTCTGATCTGATCATCAATCACCTTTTCAATTGCTTTCCTTAATTTCTCTGCCTGTTCCTTTTTCTTTTTTATCTCAGCACGAATGTCTTTTTCTTTTGCCTGCAGATCGGTAAGCACCACTTCTTTGACCTTTTTTTGCTTAGACAGCATTCCGGTTTCTATTTCTTTCTCCCCCAGCGACTTGCTTCGCTGTTCCTTTTTTATTTCAAGCTCTTGTTTTTTGGTCTGCAGTTGGCGCTGATTATCCTCGATCATTCCGGCTTGTTTTTTTCTTGCCTCGGAATAATACTGCAGATATTTAATCCGCTGATACGCCTGAGCAAAATCCGCAGAAGCAAACAGAAACATCAGCCGGGAGTACGCATCGCGATTCTTATAAGACGCTGAAATAATCCTCGCATAATCATCCTTCAGAATTTTTAGTTCTGTTTCCTTCAAACGAATAGTGTGTGTTGTTTCAGAAATATCTCCCTCAATTATATCTAATTCTTTATTAATGGTAGAGATGAGTTCTTGCTGACGTGCAATTTTGCTGTTGAGAATTGCAAGCTGGACCATGGAACGATTTTTATTCTTCTTTACCTCCTCCAGCAGTTTGTTCTTGTATTCTATTTCTTTCTGAAGTTCCTGTTTTTTATTTTCGAGGTCTTTCTTTTTCTGTGTCTGGGAAAATGTATTTTGAAAAGAGAAAATGAAAATGCTCGAACAAAAAATCATATAAAGGATAGACCTGAAATATGTTGTTCCGATTTTCATCTTTTACTTTCCATTTTTCAATTCAATCCGTTCATAGCCCTCCGGGATTGAAAACGGAAATGTCTGAGGTTTATCCACACTTGCTTTTGTGTACTCAAAATCAACCCGGATCACACTGTTCGTTTTGATATAATACGTCAGGCCATAGGGAATAATCACTTGCTTGGATGCTCCTTCAGGTAAATCCATAGGTTGGAAATTCTGAAACTGGGCGTCAAATTCTCTTCGCGAATCAAATTCCCGAAAAAGTATTCTTGATATCTTGAACGTACTGTCGATCATCCAGATATTTTGTGCGGGATCTTTGAGTTCTTTTCCCCGTATCACTTTTCTCAACTTCCGCTTCCGAATAGTTCCAAGAATATACCTGCATGAATCTATACCACCCCTGAGTTTCTCGTCTTCCATATAGAATTCCACACTATTCCCTACTAATAATGATTGTAACACTTCCAGATCGATCTCTGTATTAAGCATTTTGCTGAGCGTATCATACTCTCCAACAAAATATTTGTTGTTCAGACGGTCTATGAATTTAAGCGTGTCTTTTGTTGCAACAAAGCGGATGCCTTCAATACCAAATGAAGAAACAGATGCCCAGATAATACTGTCCTTCTTCATGCGAAGCGACACAGAAAACTCGGTGCCTTTTTCATCGATGACGACATTGGCTTTTATTTTTCCATTGAACGTAGTATACTCTACCTGATTTTGTTTAAGAAGCGTAACAAGTGTTCTGGCACTTTTATAATCAAGCCTGCAGCGAGAGTTTTGAGGCGGAAGATTTTTTTTTGCTTTGCAGGAGGAAAGAAGTAAAAAGTAAAAAGTAAAAAGTAAAAAGTAAAAAAATAGCTTCCAGCTTCCTATCTTTCGCCTCCATTCAGACAACAACCCATCTTTCATTATTCGTACATTTTTTTATCTGAAATCTTTCTATCAAGAAACTCTGAATGTTTTCCTGCAACTTTTGCTTTCTGCCAATACTCAAAGGCACTATCCACTTGCCCCATCTGAAAAAGAACATCACCCAAATGCTCCATGATTACACCGTTCTTATCCCCTCCATGTTGAATCGCTTTTTCCAACCATTTTTTTGCTTCTTCATAATTTTTTTGTTTATAAAGAACCCATGCGTATGTATCTTCATAGGAAGCATTATCCTTCACCAGTTGATTTGCTTTAAGCCCTATCCTTTCGGCTTTATCAAGTTTTTCGTTACGCAGTGAAAGAAAATATGACCAGTTGTTCATTACGTTCGCATTTTCAGGATCCAGGTTTATTGCCTTTTCATAATTATCATCCGATAGTTTATATTCTTTTGTTGCGTTGTAGCAATCTCCAAGTATGGAATAAAACTGAGCGAGCAATTTCTTATCTCCCGCCACATAATCTTTTCCTATGTTAACCACATCAATAGCCTGCTTGTAATTTTTTTTCTGATAATATGAACTTGCATTAAAAATATAGGGATATGGTTCGGAAGGAAATAATTCTATTGTTTGTCTGCTATCTGTTTCCATAGATTCAAAATCACCCAATGTTTCGTCCAACACAAGCACCTGCTGCCAAATAGGATAACGACTTTTATCGAGTTCTATGGCTTTACGAAATGCATCTCGGGCTTGTGTGTTTTTCCCGTCCCTATTGAAAAAATCCCCCTGCATGCTGTACGTTTTTGCATCGTGTGGGTGCACTTTAAGAAGTATAGAAATTAAGGTATCCGATTCTGACTTTTCAGATGAAAACTTTTGGGGAATATTAAAGTAGGCAATAAGAATTTTTATTTTATCGTCAATATCCAGATCGGGATTCAGGAAAGCTATTTTCACATGAGAAAAAGCTTTTTCATTTTCATTATTATTCTCGTAATAATCTGCTATCATCAGGTGCGTTTGCGGATCGTTCGGATCAATGTTGAAAATCTGCTTGCAAACATCCAATCCTTCTTTCAGTTTTTTATTCTGAAAATACAATTCGGCCAGCATGCGGTAATAATTCATTTCTGCCGGAAACGCATTAATAAGTTTCTGCGCTTCGCCAACTGCTTTATCAAATTGATTTTGAGAAAGATAAATTCTTTCTTTTTGAAGACAAATGTCTTCTGTCACTCCAACCTTTTCCTCAATGCGGTCGTACACGGCCAACGCCTCCTTCACCTTGTTTGCGTGCAGCAAAGCCGATGACCATAAAAAATAATAATCTACTTTCTCTGGATTTGTTTTCACCAACTGCTCAAAAACATCGGAGGCATTGCTGTATTTTCCCGCTTCCATGAAGCATTTTGCAAGCAACATCTGATACCATTCATTTCCCCCCTCAAGCGAAACGGCTTTTTGCGCATAGGGAATTGCTTCGGCACTTTTTCCAAGGTTGTTATTAATGTATGCTATCTCGTACATGGATGCCGAATGATTCGGATAAACATCCAAACACTTTTTGAATTTATCAATTGCCTCCGGATAATTTCCCTGCATCTTTTGAATAAGTCCATCCGTAAAGGAACGATCAAGCTTGAGCAATTCTCCATATGAAAGAGGAAGCTTTTCCTTTGTATTGTCATGTGATGTTTGGGTAGCAGTATGAGAAGATTTACACCCAAAGATGAGAATCACGGAAAGGAAAAAGAATAAATTAAGAAAATATTTTTTCATAATAAATTTATAACAAATGAAAGGTACAAAAAAATCAATTCTTGATAACAGAATAATCGCCCACACTAGCATCGTTTGAATTTCCGGAGAACTCCACAAAATTTCCAAGCATGGAATTTGAAAGGTTTGCGTTTTTAATTTTGGTGTTTGATTGCACGATGCAATTTTCTACTGTAGAATTTTCAATTACTGAGTTATCTCCTATCGAAACAAATGGACCAACAGTTGAATTAATAATCTGCACATTTTCACCAATAAAGCAAGGCTGTATAATTGATGGCTGATGGCTCACTGATGTCTGATGTCTGACTTTACATTCTAAAATCCGCTGATTCGTATAAACCGTTGCATCCTTATTGCCGCAATCGAGCCATTCTGCCACTTGCGAAGTAACAAACTTTGTTCCTTTCCTCTTCATATTCTCCATCGCGTTCGTGAGCTGGTATTCTCCTTTTTCTCGTATGTTATTGTCTATCAGGTATTGCATTTCTTTTTTAAGATACGCTCCGTCTTTGAAATAATAAATTCCGATAATGGCTAAATCAGAGATGAAAGATTGCGGCTTTTCCACAAAATCAGTGATATACCCATCTTTGTCAAGTTTCACCACACCAAATTGTCGCGGGTCTTTTATTTTCTGAACCCAAATAATTCCGTCCTGATCAGTATCCACTTTCGCTTTTGTATCAGGAACAAAAAGCGTATCGGCAAAAGCAATTAATGTTTTCTCATCTAAAGAATCTTGTGCGCATAAAATTGCGTGTGCAGTACCAAGAGGCTCGTCCTGATAATATATCTTTCCTTTTGCTCCAAGTTTCTCTGCTACCGCTACAAGATTTTTTTCTGCCTCACTTCCGAACACACGCGATATCACATAAGCAATCTCGGTAATTTTCTCGGGACAAATTTTCGCAATATCTTCCACGATGTGCTGCACCATGGGTTTTCCCGCAATCGGAATCAAAGGTTTTGGAACAGTAAGCGTATGCGGACGCATCCGTTTTCCCATTCCGGCCATTGGTATTATTATTTTCATAGCATAGTTATAAGGTTAAAAAGTTGGAAAGTTTTAGTAAAAAAACTTCCAACTTGCTAACTTTTTACTTTTCAACTTTAAACTATTTTTTTCCCGTACTGCCAAATCCCCCTGCTCCTCTCTCCGTCTCTAAAAGTTCCTGCACTTCAATCCATTCCGCCTGTTCATGCTTTGCGATGATCATTTGCGCGATGCGCTCTCCATCGTTGATAGTAAAATCTTCTTTCGAAAGATTTACGAGGATCACTTTCACTTCTCCGCGGTAATCGGCATCAATGGTGCCGGGAGAATTGAGAACAGTTAAACCGTTTTTAAAGGCCAAGCCACTGCGTGGACGCACCTGCGCTTCGCTGCCTACAGGCAACTCAATAAATAATCCAGTTGGCACAAGCGTGCGCTCCAAAGATTTTAACACAATGGGAGAATCCAGATTTGCTCGCAGATCCATTCCTGCCGATGCACCGGTGGCATACGTTGGCAAAGGGTGTTTTGATTTGTTAATTATTCTGACTTTCATTTTTAACTCTTATTAAATTTTTTCTTTCAAAAACAAAAACAATACTTACAAAAACAAACAGCAGTAAGTTCTTCACTGCTAAATCAACTTTATATGATTCAAACACCATGCTTACACTTAGCGCATACAAAATTAACGATAATGTAACGTAGCCAAAGAATCTTTTGAGGTCGTAATTCACAGGGTAATGTTTGTTGCCAAGGAGGTAAGAAGCAACCATCATGACTGCATAACAGGCAAGTGTTGCCCAGGCAGATGCCATGTATCCATACAGGGAAATGAAAACAAAATTCCCGATAAGCGTAATGACTGCTCCCAAAATGGTCAAGTATGCTCCGTACCTTGTTTTATCAGAAAGTTTATACCAAATAGAAAGATTGAAGAACACACCCAGACAAAAATTGGCTAACAAAAGGATGGGAACAACATTCAGTCCTTCCCAGTAAGCATTTCCTTTGCCTCCCAAGTAATATTTTATCCAACTCAGGTTCATCATCGTTCCGAGGAAAATGAGCATACAAATAATTACGAAATAGTTCATCACCTGAGCATATACCTTGTCCGCATTTTCTTCTTTGGCATGTGAAAAAAAGAATGGCTCCGCAGCATAGCGAAAAGTCTGTACAAACATGGTCATGATAATGGATATCTTATAACAAGCGCCATAAATTCCAACTTGTGCGAGAGAGGTATCTGCAGGAAGAAGGTACTTCAAAAGGATCCTGTCCATCGTTTCATTGGTCATTCCTGCAAGGCCGGCTATGAGAAGAGGAAAGGAATAAAGAAACAAGGGTTTGAGCAGGGAGAAATCCACCTCACCCCTTCGCCCCTCTCCCGCGGGAGAGGGGCGAAGGGTGAGGTTTCTGAAGATTGATGGCAATTGCATAAGAAGCGTTACTGCGCTGGCAATCAGGTTTGAAATGAAAATGTATCCTATGCCGATTTCAGGAGAATATATTTTCTGCACAATGCTATATAAGAAACTATCGGGATGTTGTAATACTTTCGGGCAGAAGACGATGAAGAATAAATTGAACCCTACATATACAGCGATATTGATACTTCTGATCACCGCAAATCTTCGGGCCTTGTTCTGCTCACGGAGTTTGGCAAAGGCAATGGCAGACACTGCATCCAATCCAAGTATGAGTGCGAACCAAGTGATATATTCAGGGTGATCGGGATAACGAATTAAGTTTGCGATCGGCTGGCTGAAAATGATCAGTCCTGCAATAAAAATTCCGGAAGTAATGATAACACTGGTAAGAATAGTGGAATATACCTTCTGCTTGCCTGCTCCTGATGGGTCAGTATGCAGACGGGAGAAATTGAACAAGGCAGTTTCCATACCATAGGTAAGAACGATGATTAAGAAAGAAACATAAGCATACATCTCATTTACTGTTCCGTATTCGGAGGGCGAAAAATTGTATGTATAAAGCGGCACCAAAAAAGAATTCAACAGCCGCCCAATGATGGTGGGCAAGCCGTAAATGGCGGTTTGGGATGCTAAGCGCTTAAATGGGTTCAAGTAAATTATTTTGCCCCGCCCTAAAGAGTGAAAGAAACTCTCTTTAAGGTTAAGGTATTTAACAAGTTCTTAGTTTTCGTATCGTTTCGCTTTTCAAAGATTAATCGTAAAAGTAGCCAAATCTTAAAATCGGCTAACTATTGAAGAAAAAAAATCAAAACAATTGAATAATGGAAATAGCAGATGATGCAACCTTTCATATATATATTGCATCCCCATTATATGTACGGTTGTATAATTTCTTATGGAACTAAAAAATTAACAATTCTCAGCTAATAACTAACCTTTAGTCGGTTTTGTATTCGAAACATAATACTATCTTTGTTTTTTAAATTTTGCCTGCATATTGATTCTACTATACTCAAATAACAGTTCAAAGCAAGTAAATTGCCAAATGGTTCGATTCGGGGAAATACCCTTGAAAAGGATTCCTTACGGAGTAGCTGTTAAAGAACTATCACGCTTCTTGTTACTTGGGTTCTTTATTCTCTCACCTTTTTTCTGGCGAGGATTAGGAGGAGAAGCATCCGCTCAAGTCAATGCCGATTTCATCGGTTCAACTACATCAGGATGTGGTTCTGTGTGCGTAAATTTTACAGATAAATCCACAGGAAGTCCGACTACATGGAATTGGAATTTTGGGGATGGAAGCACTGCCACGATTAAAAATCCACAACACTGTTATGTTACTGCGAAAACATATACTGTGACTCTTACTGCATCGAAGCAGGGGTCTACCGATACAGAAGTCAAAAAAAATTACATCACTGTGTATAATAACCCTACCGCAGGGTTTACGATGAGCACAGATACCTCTTGTATAGGACGCACAATAACATTTACCGATGCAACCACCATTTCTTCCGGAGGATCTCCTATTGGAACATGGGACTGGAATTTTGGAGATGGAACAAATACCACAACCACTGCTCCTATCATCCCACATACATACTCTCTCCCCAATACTTATCCGGTAGATGTAATTGCTACCGATGGCAACAATTGCAATAGCCATGCGCATCATGATGTAACCATTCTGCCTGCGCCAACTGCCTCTTTTTCAGCCACCCCAACTTCTGCCTGTGTGCCTCCGCTTAATGTAAGCTTTACAAATACTTCCTCTTCCATTGGCAAGATAACCTATACATGGCGTTTTGGAGACGGTTCGGCTCCGCTCACCACAAACTCCCCTTCTCATACTTACACGGCATCAGGAACTTACAATGTAACACTCATAATCAATCAGAACGGATGTATTGACTCAATTGTAAAACCAAACTACATCACCATTCAGAATGTAGTTGCAGATTTTATAACACCCGCCCTTGCCTGCACCGGACAAGCAGCAATGTTCAATAACACTACCACTCCTGTCGGCACAACATCAAAATGGGATTTTGGTGACGCAGGGGTTTCAACCCTTACCAGCCCCAGCCACTCGTATGCAGCTGCCGGAACCTATACGGTTACACTTATCTCAAGCAAAGGAAACTGCACTGACACAGCCACCAAAACGGTTGCCGTGAATCTAACTCCGGTGGCAAGTTTCTCTGCAACTCCTACATCTTCCTGTTCTGCTCCTTTAACCGTAAATTTTACAGACCTATCTACAGGCGGCACAAATTACAATTGGACTTTCGGAGATGGAACTCCAAATTCCACTGCGCAGAATCCTTCTCATACATATACAAGCCCGGGCATTTATTCGGTAACACTCCTTGTTTCAGATTCCATTACACAATGTTCTCACACCCTTGTAAAGAATAATTACATTATAATTTCTCCGCCTGTTGCTAACTTTACTGCTGCTCCAAAGATTGGCTGCACTCCACTTCCCGTAAATTTTATAAGTACCAGCAGCAGTTTAATTGACCCTATTAAATCATATATCTGGAATTTTGGTGATGGGCCCAACGATACAATTTCTACACCCGGAACTGCTCACACATATACTGCGGCAGCAAATTATGCGGTAACACTAACCGTTACTACCACGAGTGGATGCACCAATGTTTCTTCTTCTCAATTAATACTCGTGGGACAGCCACCCATCGCAAAATTTGGAATTGTGGAGGATACTGTATGCTTTAATTCACCGGTGAACTTTCTTGATTCGTCTACAGGTCCCGTAACAAACTGGCGCTGGGTTTTTGATGACGGCCAGTTCAGTTCATCGCAAAATCCTTCACATGTGTATGGAGACACGGGAACCTTTCATCCCTATCTGGTTGCAATTAACAATGGTTGCAGGGATACCGCTATGGCTCAAAAAGTAGTAATCCTTCCACCTCAGGCCTTGTTTACTTACACGCTGAGCTGCACAGATTATTACACCGTTGGTTTTACAAGCACATCTATAGGAGCTGATTCCATAGTATGGAAATTTGGTGACGGGACTATGGATTCTTCAAACACCATCAGCCCTCCTCCTCACACCTATCCTTCAAGAGGCGTCTTCACGGTTAAACTGATAGCGTACAATTTCACTACAGGATGTGCCGACTCCATCACACAGACATTCACCATTGCCGAACCAAAAGCAAGTTTCACAACAGCTAATAAAATAGGATGCTATCCCTTCCTTGCTCAATTTAACAGCACCTCCTCACAGGATAGAAATACTGTAACATGGAATTTTGGCGACCTTTCTTCAGGCATCAACAACACCTCCACAGTTTATAACCCGAGTCACACTTATAATGCACCCGGAACATATTATGTTTACCTTGTCATCAGAGATGTAAACCTGTGCCCGGACACATCCACCACTGACACGTTGCACGCACTTGGTCCTCGCCCATATTTTTATGCCGATAAACTCAATGGCTGCTCTCCGCTCCTTGTTACTTTTACGGACACCTCCATTTCAGATTCTGCCCTTGTGCAATGGACATGGAATTTCGGAGACGGATCACCCACTGTTATCACACGCAATAATTTCATCTCTCACACTTACACCACCCCCAGCTCTTATGCTGTAACGATGACCGTAAAGGATACGAGTTATGGATGCTCCGCAACCCTTTCAAAAAGCAGTTATATCAGACCCACATACCCCTACCCTGCTTTCACAACAAGCAAGAAGTTTGCCTGCGTGGGCAATGTGATCACGTTTAATGCTTCTGCTACAAGTGCAGCTACTCCTAAATATACGTGGAACTTTGGTGAAGGAAAACCGGATACCAGCACCAATGCTAATCCCATCATCACCCATGTTTACACACGCGATAGTTTATATACCGTTACATTAACAGTACAGGATATAAACTTATGCGACAGCACCATCACCGATACGGTTCGCGTTCTAACACCCAAAGCAGATTTCGGATGGTCATTGGATACGCTCTATTGCGGAAATATGGAAATTGCTTTTCACGATTCATCCACAGGATTTGCAAATTCATGGCAATGGGATTTTGGCAATGGAGGAACTTCTATCCTGCAAAACCCTATCGCCTTTTATTTTACAGGAGGAGTTTACGATGTGCAGCTGATTGTTAAAAACGCAGGAGGATGCATAGACACTATGCGAAAAGACAGCCTGATTAAGGTTCCACTGCCTGCAGGAACATTCACATTCACTCCTACTTCGGGATGCAACCCGCTTACCGTTTGTTTCGATGTTAAAGATATTAATACCGAATTTAATATCTGGGATTTTGACAACGGATACACCCAGCAAGTTGTTGGAGACCTCTGTTATACCTATACCAGTGCCCGCACCTATACGCCTAAATGTTTTTCAACAACTACGCTTCCCAATGGGCGTACCTGTACTGTTGAAGACATCAACCTTACCGGCAGCGTAACCGTAATCAATGTAATAGATGTTTCCATTAACGGACCTTCTTTAACTGCTCCGCCTTATGTGGTGCACGTGCCGATAGACAGCATTATTTCTATTTCCGCAAGGCCCACAGGAGGAGTGGCACCTTATACATACAATTGGAGTCCCAATACAGGTATCAATTGCGATTCCTGCGGCTCCATTATGATACTTGGAACCGGAGACACCATTCTTTACCTGCTTACAGTTTATGACACAGCAGGATGTGTGGGAAGAGATTCTATTTTAATTTTATCCGAAGCATGTTTCCAGCCAAAGCGTATTCCCAATGTGTTCTCTCCAAACGGAGATGGCATGAACGATATGTTTTACATCCCGGGAGTGTGCCCCAATGAAAAATACTCTCTACAGATATTTGACCGATGGGGCGTGCTGATGTTCTCCACCTCCATGCGCAACAATGGCTGGGATGGCAGAACCAATGCAGGCGTTGAAGTGCCAAACGGTGTGTATTATTTTATAGTAACACTGGAAGGGCAATTAGACAGAATGGGGAATCATCTTGAAAACTCAAGCTACAAAGGATTTGTGCAGCTTGTGAGGTGATTGTTTATCGAGGATTTTTTCACCCCTTATCTTATCAAACTAATGTTCCCTTTCTGATTTATCTTTTCTCCTGTTGTTAGCATCCCGTCTAAGTAATAAGTGAACACCGATGTATTCTGCACCTCCCGTCAATAATTTCAGTTATTGCTTCATTGTTCTCACTTTGTCCCCATTAAACATTCCTTCCAGAGTACGAACTTTTTCGTAACTTTGAACAAAAGAAATAACATGAGCATAGCAATAGTAGATATCCCTAATAAGAATCTGAATGTTTTTAAAAAATTAATGAAAGCGCTGGACGCCAAAATCAGTGTTGTAAGGGATCAGGCAGAGTATGAAAAAAAACTGATGCTCAAATTAATTGTTGAAAGCGATGACAGCGAAGATATTTCTGAAGAGGTAATCAGAAAAGATTTCAGGAAAAATGGAGTTGAATTATAAAGGCGCGTTCAGGCGTGACTACAACACCATAGGCAATAGAGAAGTTATTAAAGCGCTTAAGATGCATTCATTGATAGAAATTTTAAATTAAAATAAACATGAAACTCCATTATTATTCAGATACCGATTCCCTCTACATTGATTTTGGCGCAAAGCCCAGCGCAGAATCAGAAGAAGTAAGAGAAGGAGTGGTAATTGATTTTGACAAAGAAGGCAACATTACAGGGGTTGACATTCAACATGCTTCAGAAAAACTAGACCTTACCAGCATGGAAATGATCTCTCTTCCAACTCCAATTACAAAAATTGCTTCGTAATTTTTTCTTTATTCCCCTTGCAAGGTTACTGTAACACCCCTTATCATCCGTAAATTTATTGAAGGATGACCTTCTGCACAAACATTTGCCCATCGGCTGCATTTACCTTTACAAAGTACATTCCTTTGGGCTGGGCGGATAGATCAATTGAGGATTGATTATTTATTATTGATGATTGAAAAATAAGCTGACCAAGCGGATTGTAAATAGAAATTTCGCTTGTTGCGATTTCTTGCAATTGCAAAGAGAATATGCCGGAAGTAGGATTAGGAGACATTAGCATTACATCTTGAGAATCATTTATTAATGAATTTGCTTTTCCTTCGGATGTAGTGGCAGTAGCCGATGGATAAGATGTGGCTGCTGCCATTCTCGCATAAGATCTGGTACAACTGATGCAATTTTCAATTTTTGCTTCAAAACGGTTATTATTATTATCTACTTTATACCCATCCGTTATTGTAACGCCACAGGGAGTAACATGAATGGACCCATTCATGCAGGCACTATAGCTGACGGTAGTAGCAGTAGCTTTCATGCTAAATGTAGTTGGTGCAGAATTAACAAAAACAGGATGATTTGTTTCATCGTGAGCCAAAAGCAAGTCAATCATATTTGAAGTTAGCTTTCTCATATTTACATAATCTGTAGTGATGTACCAGCTTTGACAAGCATCATAACTATTGCTGCCACCAATACCATATTCGCTGCACCAATAGTTTGAACTCACATTAATAATTTTTCCTGATGTGCAAGTCTTTTGAAATATCATAAAAGGAGTATACTTCATTCCACTCCTCATGTTTGTGATGCCTAAGCGATCCAATAACCCGCCCGACTCATTATCGTGTATATGACTTGTTTGATCATATCCGATTAATTCTGCTCTGTAAAATCCTAGAGCGGATACATCTAAAATAGGGTTACCATTGGCATCCAAACTACTTATCAAAGTACCATCAAATTCCCCTGTAGTAAAATGAACCGTATTATCACTGGGGAGGGTTACCCCATTTAACAAAGGCGAATTAAGCAAAATCATTTTATGCCCATTAAATCCATTGTAGCAACCCTCATGAGTACCATATCCACCGCGAAGCCAATCAGCACCAATGCTGCTAAGTGCAGAATGTTTTAAAGAAGGGTCTTCCCATTGAATAGTTTTTAACAAAGGATCGCACTCATCAGTATCAATATTACCATCTCTGTAACAAATCAATCTCGTTTTGTCATCATTATAGCGTACCTGCCACCACATATTATTACCCCCTAATACCATGGCATCTTTACCTGCATCTACAAATTGGTCGAAATTCTGTTTAGCTTGCCTTGTCCAGTATTCGCTGTGTCCTATCAAGATTAAGAGTTTTGCATGCGCAATTTCGCTATAATCATCCATGTCCATATCCGAAATATAACTCACATTCATATTGTTGTAATTTGTGGTAGCAAACCATTTCAAAAACCCTTCATATAATTGTGGTTGGCCCCTTCCCGGTCTGTGAAAAGACATTACAGGATACTCATGATGTGTAGATGGATCTATTTGATACATATTAACCCCTTGAGAATAATTATATGCCTCATCAGTATTTGTGGGAATCACAATAATTATATCGGCTGTGCTTTTATCTTCTCCTTTAATAATAATAGGCACAGGCACGGACGAATTAAGAAAGTACAACCCGCTTTTAAAGCCGGATGGAACTGTCCATGTAGCAGTAGCTGTGTAATCATAACCATAATACCAGGGCTGGTATGTATTCATACCGGGTTGAGTCGTCAGGGTAAATCCAATATTCTGGCTTGAAATTGTATTGTCTATGGCGCGGAGAATAAAATTCTGGGTGCCGTTGCGCAGAACGGACTTTGTATAAAAAACAACCGTTTCCCCTGCACGATAAGAAAGTTTATCAGTGTAGCCATCAACAATTTGTGCCGAACTATAATGGATAGCACTGAATAAAAGGATTATGCTAAGAAAAAATGGTTTCATAATTCTTTCGTTTTATTGTGTGTAATTAAGGGCAATAAATATTTCCCGAAATTGTATAAGGGGGATAATTTGTTTGAATATTGTTAAACACTGCATGCACTTTTCCATTTTCAATAGTTATTTGAAGTTGCCCGGAAGATGAAACATAATCAGCTCTTTGGAGCTCCCACCAAACGCGTGTTATCCATATATAAGCTTTGCCTAGCGCTAATGTATCGTTTGCCTGTAATGAGTAAGTTCCTGCTGATGTAGGTGCCGCAGTACCAGGCAACTTAATCATTAAATATGCTGCTGCATGCGCAGGGTTGATATCTTCTTGAGGATAATTTTGAACATATGCAGTTATCTGCCAATTCTTACCGTAAGGGCTGCCAGCAACATTGATGGGGTTGTAAGAATAACTACCATCAATAGAAAATACAGAAGCCGGTATAACAGCAATGGATTGAGAAACCGAATTATTTTTCTTTCCATTTTTTGAAAATGCTTCCAATGCAAATGTCAATGTTGCAAACCCTTGATTGGCAGGAATCAAGTAATCAGCATTAGTTGTAGTTAAGGTTGTTCCATCGGGCATTGTCCATAAATAAGAGTGTCCATTGGCAGAAGTATTGGTTAGGTGCACTGTGTCGCCTGCAATGTATTCGCTCTTATTGGCAGTGAATGATGCAGTTGGATTTTGCTGACAACCAACGATGCTGATAATCGATAGTACAATAAGGATTGTTTTTGTTTTTTTCATTGTAATTATTTTATTACAGCAAAGCTACTCTATTAATATTTATTATGCAATTATTTTTTCTTCAATTCAATTACCTCTTGTTTCAATTCTTGGTTTTCCTTTTTCAATTGTTCAAGCATTTTATACAATTCAATAATATCAAGGGAGTTTTCTTCCACATTCATTATGATGCCGCTTATGGTTTGGTCTGCTTTTAGTTTTTTGAGCGTATTACACGGCAGTTATTAATGCACCACCACCTTCTCCGTATAAACCTTGTCCGCACTTTGCACCTTAACAAAATAAATCCCTTTGGGCTGAGCGGATAGATCAATTGAGGATTGATTATTTATTATTGATGATTGAAAAATAAGCTGACCAAGAGGGTTGTAAATGAATGCCTCCGATGTGCCTGCATCGCTTTGTTCTTTTAACTGCAAGGTGAATCTTCCCTCATTTGGGTTTGGAGAAATATCCACCACATCTTTAAAGTTATTTTTAGAATCCTTTATTAATAAACTCGCTTTTTCTTCTGATGCAGTGGCAGTATCGGATGTATGAGGTGCGGTTGCAGCCATTCTTGCATAAGATCTGGTACAACTGGTGCAATTTTCAATCTTGGCAGAAAAAAGATTGTGGTTTTGCTGCATTTCATAAAGCCCATTTGAGGGATTCAATACTCGTGATCCATTATCTACTTTATAAGCATTGGTTAAAGTGACACCGCATTTTGAAAAATTGATTAAACCATCGGTCATACATGCGCTGTAACTAACAGTAGAAAAGGAGGGTTTGATGCTAAATAACGGAGGAGGTGTTGGATCAGAAAAAACATCAGCATCATTTCCGGTTAGCAATTTGGCTACCATGTTTTGAGTAATTGCAGTGAGCCGCGAATCTGGAGTTATATGCGGACAAGGATCATCATTGGGATCAAATGTTGCGCCTCCCATTCCGTTAATTCCGCACCAGTTATCTGCATTTACATTTACTATCCTGCCTGAACCACACGTTTTTTTAAAGACCATAAAAGGGCAAAAGTTGGTTGTTATATCTTGCCAAAAATTATTTCTTGGATATCGAGTCTTTTCAAAACCAATTAATTCCGCTTTGTAAAAGCCCAAAGCAGCAACATCAATGATTGGATCTGCTCCGTTATTAATAACATCGTCCGTGTTAGTTATTAAAGTCCCATCCATTTCATGATGAGCAAGTTTAATAATATCTCCATTATTAATTGCCGGTGAAACATAGGTGCCGTTTAACAGCGGTGATTGCGAAATAATCTTATATCCATAATATTCTCCGTCAACGACAGCATCTCCGTATGCGCAAATACCTAGACCTGGTACGACTTGGGTTGCTTCAATACCCGCTCCACCATGAGACAAATCGGAGCCAATACTGCCGAGAATGGAATATTTTAGAGATGGAACAATCCAGTTATATGTTTTCAAAAGCGGGTCGCCAATAAGGTCATCACTTCCATAAGGGTCAGCAGGAACACCATCATGTTTATGGCAAGTCATTATTGTTTTATCAGGGGCAGGGAGACAGTCGTTAATTAAATTATCATCGCTATACCTCACCTGCCACCACATTGAATTACCTGATAAGATGAGGGCATCGTGATTATGCCCGGAAACTCCATTGCCCTCATCAACAAATCGGTCGAAATTTATTCTTGCTTGCCTCGACCAGTATTCACTGTGACCAATTACTATTAAAAGTTTGGCATTTTTAATTTCATCCCAATCATCCATGTCCAGATCTGAAATAACATTGAGGGAAAGATTATGATCGGTGAAATAACTGGTTGATTCCATCCATTGCAAAAATCCATCCATCCTGCCCTGACTATAATCCTGAGGTCTTAGAAAAGAAACAGTTGTTGCAGGAGGAGCAGTACTTGGACAATAATAATTATATAAACTTCGACCGCCAGAGCAGGTATATGCATTAATGGTATTAGTCGGGCAAACAACTACAATATCTGCCATACTTGGATAGTCTGCACCTTTAATGATAATGGGAAAAACACCGCCTCCGGAAGAAATTCCCCCAAGCAGATAAAATCCACTTTTTAATGCAGCTGGAACAGTCCATTGAGCAGCGGATGGTTGATAGCCAAAGCCATTTTTCCATGGGGCATTAGTTTGTTGTGTTTGGTGCCGTACATCTACAGAAGGGATCGTTATCCCTATATCTGAACCAGTGATGTCGTAAAGATGCAAATCCATGATGCAGTCAGGATCGCACCATTGAGGTACACTGGCACTTATATAAAATGTAACTACGTCATTTGCATGATATGATAATTTATCAGTATACCCATCAATTATTTGTTGAGCTATGCTCTGATAAGCAACACCAAAGAACAGGATTATGCTAATAGAAATTGATTTCATGTTTTTATTTTTTTAATGAATATCCTATTCCTAATGATGTATTATAAAAGTTGTATCCCTTTTTAAAACTTGGTGTAAAAGAAAAAGCGGGTTTAAGTATTATCCTTTTAAATTTTATGTATCCGCCTGCACCAACCTGTAAAGATACATTGACGAAATTTGATCTTTTGGTAGTATTAGTAATGCTATTTTTTGTATATGGTTGAGGCGTAAATGGCCCAAATTCAATATCCTCCCAAAAACCATTGACAAATCGTTTATCATATCGCTCTTCTTTAATTATATTATAAAAACAATTTACCCCAAAAGAGAAAAATATAAATTTATAAGTTGGTTGGATTTTATAACCCACAGATATTATTTTTTGAAAATATTTTGAATCTAACGTATCCGTAATAGTTTCATTCCAAACCGTAGTACTAGCATGACCAGTATTTTGAAAACTACCTGAACCAGAATATCTACCTGAAATCTGAATAAAGCCTACTTCTATTACATGATTAAATCTTAATTTCTTTTTATTGTCAGGACTTAATATTATTCCAATATTTAAATTGGGACTCAATAAAGATTTATTGTAATCGAAATTTTTAATATGTATATCATCTTGGTTATTATTCATGAAATGAAAAAAATTATCGTTAAGATATTGCAGGGAATTCCCCCCCCCTGAAATAAAAACTCCTGTATTCCATTTGTTTTTCTTTGCAGCAGTAGTAGTATCATTTGTTTCCTGCGCAAAAGATGGGAAAGAAAACAATAAACAAATTAATATTAGAGATATTGATTTCATGTTTTTATTTCTTTAATGAATATCCTATTCCTAATGATACACTATAAAAATTGTACCCTTTCATAAAACTTGGAGTAAAATAAAAAGCAGGTTTAAGTATTATTCTATTTAGCTTTATATACCCGCCTGCTCCAAGTTGGAGAGGGAAATTTATAAAATGAAAATTACTCGAAGAATCAATAATGCCGTTTCCTGAGTAATAATGAACGGGCGGAAAATTTGCGAGTTCTGATACACCATTTATATAATCTCTTTGATGTTCCTGTATTCTTATAAGGTTGACAGAACAATTTATTCCAAGTGAAAAAAAAATGAATTTGTAAGTCGGTTGAACCTTGTACCCAAGTGAAAATATTGTCTGTGTATATTTTGCTTGCATACTATCATTGACAGAAGCGCTCCACCCCCCGCTTCCACTAATCATACCTTCACTGTAATTAGTTGTACTTGAATATTGTCCTGCCAATTGTAAATAACTTGCTTGAATTATATGATGGAAAATCATTTTTTTATCTCTAATACTGCTGACGTCCAATCCCAAATCAATAATAGAACTCACCGCGAATTTGTCATAGATAATATTGTTGGACTTAACACCTCCCTCTATCGTATGGTATTCGTAATTATAATAAGGATAACCTTTCGAAGCACCATTTATACGAACAGGAAAGCCGGTTTTATCATCCATGTAATTAAAGAACTTATCTGAAGAGTATTGTGTTGCATTTACACCGCCAGAGATAAAAATATTTGTATTCCATTTCTTTTCTTTTTTTGCAACAGTATCAGTTCCCACTTGTGCAAAAGCAGAGAAGGAGAGGAGGGAAAAAAATATTATTTGAAATGATTTTTTCATCATTTATTTGTTTTTCAGTTCTTCAATTTCCTTTTTCAATTCATCGTTTTCTTTTTTCAATTCAATTAAATGCAAAACGGTTTCTTCCTGTTTTTGGAGCAATTGCATCAGCATATCGCTAATATTTATTTTATTATTTTGTTCTTTAAATTCTTTGGCAGACGGCACTCCCGGCAAATGCTTTTTCTCGCCAATATACTTATCCAATTCATATAAAGACATCAGGTTGTAATCGTTTTCAAAAACAAAATCAGGCGGCCAGTTGGCTGTTAAACCCACTGTAACTTCCTCTGCTATAATTTTACCATTCACAGCTAATTTATATTCTGATGGTATAATTGCTGTGCCAAGCCCCACATTGCCATTATCTGCAAGAAAAAGATAATTATCTCCAAACTGACTACCGGATGGTATCCAGAAGTTAAGTCCGCCCAGGCTTCCGCTTGCAAGTACATTAGGCGCTACGTATTGTATTCCCCATTTAGCATATGG
>JACRAL010000040.1 GCA_016213435.1 Bacteroidota bacterium | reverse complement strand
TGCATCTCACCATACAGCACTTACAGGATCATCTCGACAAAACCATACAGGAGCAGATCACTATAAAGAGAATAAAATCATTAACCTCTTACAAACTATATTTGTCGGCTTATAGGACTAATTTATAATTCTAAATGGTATTACTCTTTCCATAAGGCACTAATGTTGGAAGTCCGAAGTGAAGTCTCTTTGAAATCAGATTAGTTGTCATGTTAAGATACCATTTCGATGTAGTCACGCAGATACAATTTTGCCTTCACTTTCTTGGTGTCTTTAAGAGCCTGTGGTGTAATGCTTTTTAATTCTTTTTGAATAATATTTTTCTTCCCAGTTTCTGCATCACACGAGTCTTTTACAGTATAAATTATAAAATTATCCTTATCGTAAAATTGAAATTCAATTTCAAATTGATAGTCAAGCCCTATTGTTTGTCCCAAAATTTGCTTTTTATTTCCAATTTCCACCGTATCGGTTTTATTGAATGATGTCTTATCAAATTCACTCTTATCTAAACTGTCAATGTTTATCTCGAAAACGTAACCGAATGATGAAACTTTCTCTCTGGTAAGGAATTTATATCTTCCAGTTACATTCTGAATTTTTTGGAGTTTATATTTTTCAACATAGCTCTCATTCGCATTTTTTATGTCGCTTAAATTTTCGATTTCAATTTTTTGCCAATTGTCATTTGAACATTGGTGAAATATTGGAAGCAAAAACAGAAGAAGTAGTCTCAATGATTTTTTCATAGTTAATTTTTATTTATTTCGGATTTGCTCTTTTGCCAGTCAAAATAGATTGACACTAAAGTAATAGTTGAAACAATGTAGTCAATCAAATGCCAAGTTTCTTTTTGAAACCAAAAAGGTTTAAACGGGTTGAAAAGAATTGCAACCGTAGCGAAGTAAATTGCAAGTCCTTTGCGTTGTTGCTGGAATGTCGAGTATACAAGATAAATTGAGCCTGTCAGGACAGCCCAACGAACGAAAGTGTAATAACTGTATTGTTGTCTTGTCGTAGCTGCAACAATTAGCATTGCAATAACTCCCAACTTAATTATCGTGTCAATTGTCCTGTTCATTTCTTGCGTCAGTTTGATGTTAGTCGGTCGTCCAAAATTACCACTAACGTATTATTTTCCCCTGTTCTTTTTTTGTTCGAGTGTTTTTACGACAACCACATAACTGTACATGGCAGCAGGGATAAAGTTAAGTGTAATCCCTTCCCTTTCTAAAGAGCCTTCTTTGTCTATAGTGGTTACTAAAGCAGATTTGAGATTATTTTTTTCACAAAAATGCAACAAGCTTTTTAATTCTTCCGGTTTCTCAAAATACCGATTGCTCCATTTTATTTCCAATGCCCAAACTGGTTTCAATTTTTTATCGTCAATGCCAACCATATCCACTTCTCCCTGAAACTGCCCTACGCTCCACCGGGCATACCAGGGCGTGAACCAATCGCGGTGTAACCATTGGGCATATACTGCGGTTTCAACCATATTGCCTATTGCTTCATCAGTTGCCTGCAAGGGCGAAAATAAAGCGCTCCTTAAACTCGGGTTCGTTAAAAATATCTTATAAAAATTAGCGCGCTGAAATCTTTTTGCCGTATCATCGATACGGTGAATGACCCGGATAAGAAATGCTGCTTCCAGGTATTCAAGATATTTCTTTAACAGGTTTTTCTCAACCCCGCTGTTTTTCGACAGCGTATCCAGCGATACTTCGTTACCGCTGTAATAAGCGAGCGTGGTAAAAAAAGAATTTAATTCTTGTACATCTTTTATTCCATACAAACTGGGCAGATCGCGTAGCAATACCTTATCCACAATATCGCTTTTGATGTACCGGCCTGGGTTGGCTTGTATTTTTTCTGAGAAGATCACTTCGGGATATCCGCCAAAATTGATGTAATCAATGAAATGCCTGTTCACCTCCTTAATATTGATAGAAGTAAAAAAATGAGTAAGCGGGGCACCATTCCAGTTCATGGAGGAAGGGCGTATCAGGTGATTGTGATTTTTCAGGTGAATATATTCATGAAAGGTGAGAGGAGGAAGCATGAATTCTGTAAGCCGCCCTGCACCGCTCTCTTTGCTCTTTAGCTTTAAGGCAGCCGCTGCCGATCCCGATACGATGAACTTGGTATGCGGGTAACTATCCACCAACACTTTCAAATGTACTTCCCAGTCTTTGAGATATTGTATTTCATCAAAGAAAACATACCATCCTTTAGGATTCGTATTACCTGCCGCCTGCATCACCAGTTTGAAAATCTCCTCCAGGCCAATATGCAGGTAGATCGGATTGTCAATGCCTATGATAACCTTTTAAAAGGATTGCCTGCCGATGTGTTCTACAATGCAAAGGTATTACAAATGTGGCTAAAGGCGGTTTTGTTGAACCAAGCCCAATTTGTTGAACCATTGCTGAAGCTTTTGTGAAGCGTAGCGAAGGATAAACCTGCGTTCATTGCTTAAAAGAAACGAAATGAAGCCAAATGAACGCAGGTGAATCTAAAGGCGAGGTCGGGAGCGGATTTGAACCGCTGTAGGAGCTTTTGCAGAGCTCTGCCTAGCCGCTCGGCCACCCGACCATTTTGAGAACGCGAATTTACAATCTATTCGGAAACAACAACACTAACTTTTTCTACTTCTCCTTCAATGGGAGGATTCAGTTTTGTAACTTTTACTTCAATGAACCCTGTTTTCGGAAATATCTTTTTCAATTTACCGAGAATTCGTTTTGCCACATGCTCAATTAACTTGGAACGAACAGCCATTTCTTTCTTTACGATACTGGATACGCTCACATAATCAATTGCATCATTCAGGTTATCAGATTTGGAAGGTTTGGACATATCTGCTTCGATACAAACATCCACACTATAATTACCGCCAATCATGGCTTCTTCTTTCATGCAGCCGTGATAAGCGTATAGTTTTATTCCTTCAACTAAAATTTTTGCCATAACATCCAGGTAATTATCGGGAGCAAAAGTAAAAATCTATCTGAACGAAAAATAAAAAGAAAGAAATCAATTTGTTTTGATGAATTTCTTTGTAAGAGAAGATTCTACGCCTGTTATTTTTATGAGGTATATGCCGGTCTTGAACGATGAAATATTAATGGGCGATCCAGAAATGTAAGAAGGCAGAGAGAATATATTCTTGCCAAGGGCATCATAAATATCAATTTTTATTTGTGCGTTGTTCAATTCCTTACTTGTCACTTTCAGTATCTCACTGCTTGGGTTGGGAAATATAAGTACATCTCTTAAAGCCGGCATCTCATTATTAACTTCAAGCAATTGCGTTCCATCCAGCACGAATAATCCATTTGACATATCGGATCCGATGATGTGGTGCGAAGGAAGATAGGGGTACACCCCCCAGCATCCGGGACCGTATCCGTTATAATCTGTGTTTGCGGGATAAGTATCGTAATATCCGGCTTGAAAAGGGGAGGACGTATTAGAAATGTCGAAGCACTGAACTCCCTCTTGATAATAGGAAATAAATACTTTGTCGTTTCCTACAATAAACGGGTTGTGCGGTATGCTGTTTTGTGTTGAATCGTTCAAAAGATTGGAACGAAAAATACTTTTGAGAGTTGGATTTGAGATATCTGAAATGTCATACACTTTTAATCCTTTTCCATGAGTTTCGTCTGCAAACACAAGCGTCTTTCCGTTCTCGGTCACCCAGCCGCTGTGGTTATAACCTTGTTCAGGATAATTGGTGATGCTTTGGATAAGGTGGGGAGAAACCGGGTTTGTGTAATCGTAAATGAAAAGTCCATCCATTGCACAGGAAAGAAAAGCGGTGTCCTTCCTAACATTTACATCGTGCACATAGCCGAACGGAGGAGAAGCTAAATCATTTATCACCATAGGGTTTTTGGGATTAGAGAGAGATGCCACACGAAATACAATTGCACTGTCCCTGTTATCTCTTAATCCGCAGAAATATATTCTTCCGTTATCAATAAATATATTGTGCGCTGTTTTGCAAATGTTGTTGCTGTCGTAAACTTTGTGAACAGAATCAGGCATGTATTTAAGATCGAATATCTGCAGAGAAGAATTTCCTTCATCGCAGACTCCATAAAGATAATGTTGATAGGTTTTATAATCGCGGTGCACCACAGCGCCCGATGCTTCTTGCCCCTGCTGATAACTTACAAGAACAGGAGTAAGGGGATTTGTAATATCAAAAATATGCGTACCCACGGTAGAGCCGATGATTGCGTATTCTCTTCCGAGTGAATCCACATATCCCCAGCAATCGTTGAATCTGCCTCCTGTCCAGTTTGTCGGATAAGTTGAATTGCTCCAGTTAGAAAGAAAGGGTATGTTTAGCTGCATCTGTGCAGAACATGTTGTTGCAAAAGGAAGGAGAAAGAAAAGTATTCCTATGCGAAAAACATTTTTCATAAATAATAATTTGATGCAAGACCAAAGATAGAAAGTTTAAAGACAAAAACAAAACGCATCCGAATCAAAAAAATCATTTTTCAATAGACCTGCTCATCTCTCTTTTTTATCGCGTTAAGAATGCTTGTTACTATCGACATAACAATACTGAACAAAAGTGCGGGCCAAAATCCGCCCACGCTGAACCCATCTACAAACTTATCGGTAAGGAGAATCATCAAGGTATTTATTACGAGGAGAAATAAACCAAAACTGAAAATAACCAATGGCAAGGAAAATAAAATTAAAAGTGGTTTTACAAGAACATTCAGTCCTCCGAGAACAATTGCAACCAAAACCGCAGTCATAAAACTGTCCACTTGAACACGAAGAAGGTATGCGGTTACAAGAACAGCAAGAGTGGAAATAATTAATCGGATAATGAAATTCATGGAAACAAATATAAAATTCTAATTGACAATTTTTTGATAAAAATTTATCCTTCAAAGTTTAAAGAGAAAAGCCAAAGTTTTGAAAAGAGTCTGCTGATGGATGTGGAGTAGGTGGTGGGTTCGTGATATAAGCGGTCTTTAAATCCGGCACAGAACTTCATTTCAGCAGAGAGCTTAAAATATTCCAGGTAAAAGTCAAGCCCGAATCCTACTTCATAAGCTAAATCTTTATTAGTCAATTTTATTATTTCAGGATTTTCAGTTTTTGCCTGAGAAGCTAGGTCAATGCTGAATTTTCCTCCGGCAAGCAAATAGGCGGATACATTGTTCAGCCGTTCCGAACGTATTTTCAGATTGATAGGAAAATCAAGAAGCGTTGATTCGATTTTTTTTGTGTCAATATAAATCGAGTCTGATTGCAGCGCTCCGGTAGGATGAATCTTAAATTGAATAATTCTTTCCTGGAAAGCAAGAGCAGGCAAAAAACGCAGCGTGACATAATCGTGAAGTCGCAGATCGGAAATGATACCGAGATTGAATCCGAGTTCGGGACGATTGTCAATGCTCCATACAGAATCAGGCTTATTGGCCTTGTTCTGTGGAAAAATTACAAAGTCTGCTTTGTTGAATCCGAGTGAAAAACCAAAATGCAATTTATCGTGGTCGTAATTAGGCAGATTAAGCTGCTTAACCTTTTGTGCAAAAGAAAAGGAAGTCAAAAGCCAAAAGCCGGAAAAAAGAACCAGTTTTTTCATGAGGAGTAAACCGAAACGCAATATTAGTACAATTATTTTTTAGCAACGTAAATTGTTGTGATGCCAAAAGTCTGAGGATAAACTTTTGCTTCTGAAAAACCGCAGTTCAGCAAAATAGTTTTAAACTTTTCTCCGTAGGGAAAATTGCTCACCGATTTAAATAGATATGTGTATGCTATCGGATTTTTGGAAACAATTCTTCCCAGCAGAGGGCAGATGTTCGCCAGATAAAGATTATACAGTTGTTTCATCGGGAATTTTTCCGGAATGGAAAACTCAAGAACAGCAAATGTGCCTCCTTTTTTAAGTGTTCTGCAAATTTCCGAAAGACCTTTTTCAAGGTTTTCAAAATTCCGCACGCCAAAACCTACCGTTGCTGCATCGAAATAATTTTCAGGAAAAGGAAGATTTTCAGAATCGGCTTGCTGAAGTTTAATGATGTGTGATAGTCTTTTCTGTTCCAATTTTTTTCTACCGATTGCGAGCATATCTTCGGCAATGTCAATGCCAATTACTTCTTTAGGGTTCAAAGCAACTGCATCAATAGCAAAATCTCCTGTACCTGTAGCAACATCTAGTAAAACAAATTCTGAATTCTGAATTTTGAATTCTGAATTTATGAAACGAATAGCCTTTCTTCTCCAGCTTTTATGAATTCCGAATGAAAGTAACTGGTTCAGCAGATCGTATCGGAATGCAATCTCATTGAACATTTTTTCCACCTGTTCTTTTTTTCCTTCGGAAACATTGGTGTATGGAGTTACAGACATAAAAAGGAGGTTGCCCCGACCCTTAAGGGAGTAATGTGAATCATGCAGGATAACATTAAACAAAAAATTAAAAATATTTTACAAGTTGACACTTTTGCTGTTCATTTTTATACTGGTACTATCAATTTTTTTTTCTCCCTTTAGGGATGGGAGCGTGTTATTTTATCAGCAGCCTAATACTTTCCTGGAAAAGCAATTCTTTGTCGATCGGAACAACGCCCACTTTTTCGCATACAAGGCCACCGGCAAGGTTTGCAAGTTCCACCATCAGTACCGGATCAAGTTTTAGCGCTAAGCCAAGTGCTGCAACACCAATTACAGTATCTCCTGCACCCGAAACATCGGCTACATTGCGGATATGTGCAGGAACAATGCGTTTTATTTTTTTTGTAGCGATGAACATTCCTTTTTCCGAAAGTGTGATGAGAATATTTTCCATGCCCTGTTTTACTCTCAGTTCATCGGCAACTTTTGAAAGTATTTCCAGACCTGCAAGATTAAGGTCGGATTTGATACCGTCTTTTAGTTCTTTCAGATTGGGTTTGAAGAGCGTGATGTTTTTATAATACTGAAAATTCTTTTTCTTTGGGTCAACGGCAACAGGGATTTTCTTTTTTGTTGCTTCCACCACCACTTTCTGAATAAGTTCGGGAGTGATGACGCCTTTGTCGTAATCTTCAAACACGATCACATCCACCGCATTGGTTTTGATGAGAAATGAAATCTTCTCGATCATCTGTTGCGTTTCAGTTTTTGAAATTTCCGATTCCACTTCTTCATCCACGCGCAAAAGATGGTGGTTGTTGCCGATGATCCTCGTTTTTACTGTGGTAACTCTTTTTTTGCTTTTGAAAATTGCCTGAGTGCTTAGTTTCTGTTTCTCCATCAGGTCGGTGAACTCTCTTCCGTACATGTCATCTCCGATCATTGAGCAGAGAATAGGTGTTGCTCCCATTGCTTGCACGTTGAGTGCCACGTTTGCCGCACCGCCAAGGCGTGTTTCTTTAGTTTTTACCGCAACGATGGGTACAGGAGCTTCGGGGGAAATGCGGTTCACAATTCCCCAGATGTACGCATCCACCATCGCATCGCCAATAATAAGCACGCGGACTTTGCTGAATGAATCGAATATTTTTTGGAGATCTTTTTGGGTCACAGATTAGAAAAGTTTAAAATTTACTGGTAAAATCATATGAACTTTTACTGGTTTCATATCTTTAGTGTGTAAGAAAAAGTATAAAAAATATTTTCTTCATTTTATTTCAATTCAGCCAGCGCATTTTTAATTCTCTTCATCGCCTCAATCAATTTATCTTCTGAAGCAGCATATGAAATACGAATATGATTGTCATCCCCAAAAGCATCACCCGGAACTAATCCGACATGACCTTTATCCAACAGATACATACACAAGTCAGTAGAATTTTTTATCCCGCCTTTTCCAATGTAATAAGAAATGTCGGGGAAAAAATAGAATGCTCCATCCGGGTAATTAACTTTCACCTTGGGAATTTCTTTCAGCAGTTTGTAAACGATATCTCTTCTTTTTTTAAACGCATCGCGCATGGGATGAATGGCAGAAACTTCCATCTCGGCAGCAGCGTGCATGGCTTTTTGCCCGATGGAGCAGGTGGCAGATGTGAATTGTCCCTGAATTTTGTCGCATGCCTGTGCTATCTCCTTTGCTGCGCCAATGTAACCCACGCGCCATCCGGTCATTGCAAAAGATTTTGAAGCGCCATTCACCACAATGGTTCTTTCTTTCATTTCAGGAAACTGTGCGATGGATTCGTGTTTGCCTATGAAGTTGATATGCTCGTAAATTTCATCCGAGATGATATATATTTCTTTGTGTGCAGCAAATACATCAGCAAACGCTTTCAATTCTTCTTTTGTGTAAACGCTTCCTGTTGGATTGCAGGGAGAAGAAAAAATAATTGCTTTTGTTTTTGAAGTGATCGCCTTTTTAATTTGCTGGGGAGTTACTTTGAAATTATTTTCCACCGTGGTAGGAATCACAACGGGTATTCCTCCTGCAAGTTTTACGAGTTCAAGGTAAGTTACCCAGTATGGAGCAGGCACTAACACCTCGTCACCCGGATTCAAAATGCATAGCATAACATTGGCGATGCTTTGTTTCGCACCGGTGGAAACTACGATCTGATCAGGCGTGTAATCAAGATTATTATCCCGCTTGAATTTTTTCGTAATGGCCTGCCTTAGTTCCAGATATCCGGAGACATGCGTGTAATGAGAAAAGTTTTCATCGATCGCTTTTTTCGCTGCGAGCTTGATCGGGTCGGGAGTATTGAAGTCAGGTTCACCCAGACTTAAACTGATCACGTCCACACCCTGCGCTTTCAGCTCGCGGGCTTTACGCGCCATGCCGATGGTTTGCGGCTCGGTGATGTTGTTGATGCGCTCGGATAAATTCATATTAGATGGATTGGGCAAAACTAATAAAAATGGAGCGATATGGTAATGGAATACTCAGGTTTTACGCATTATAATTTAATAGTGTTTTCAAGTATGCAGTATCGTAGTTGGCTCTTAGTTTTTTATGGGTCATTGAGAGTTTGGATTCTATTTCTTGGTTTAACAGATTGATTGCAATTTTATTTGTGAGTGCA
>JACRAL010000045.1 GCA_016213435.1 Bacteroidota bacterium | reverse complement strand
AGGATAACCTTTTTTGAAATTAATTCGTTGACATCCCTAGCCATAAGAGTGTATAATAAAAATGTTATTAAGGTTCTTTCGCAAAATGAATGATACGAGATAGGCAACTTCTCGGTATGGTAGGGTTAAGCATAGGGTATAACAAAGCAATAAAGATGTCAAAAACAATTTTTATAAGGAATAAACTAGATTTCAGCAACACTTCGTCCGTAGGCGATGCTTAGATATATCAAAGAACAATTGCTCTTTGTAAACTTATAAGAACTTAAGGAACAGCTTCCAATACGACTGACAGTAAGGAAGCTTAGTCCCCGAGGCTTCTGCCGGTGTCTTACCACCAAGCCTTACATTAGGCTTAAAGTAATTGTGTAGATATACTTGGTGTGTAACAAAACTCCATAAGCCTAAATCAGACTTAAAGCCTCTGAAGCGTCTGGCATTAACCTTAAGCGTTGACCAACTGCGCTCTCTGCGGTTGTTGTTGAGTCTCTCAAAGAATCCATGATAGACCTTATGTTTATCCGGAGCAAAACCTAAATCACCAAGCGCAGAACTATAACTCCAGAGGCCGTCGGTTAAAGCCTGGACATTCTTTAGGCAAGGAGAGGCAGTAAAGGCGATATTAAAGTTACTCCTTGCGTATTCAGTAGCGCGCTTAGGAGGTTGTCCGACAATCATTATAGGTTATCGTCGGAATATATTCAATAAACATTGCAAAATACCGATGATATGCTATAATATCATCGTCGATAAAAGTAGTATTTCCCGACGATAAAACCTATCAAGGAGGTCAATAAATGTCTTTAAATGTGCGTAACTACAATAATAAAGAAAGATTGCTTTTCCCGCCATCTATTGGAGATTATCTATCAGAAGACCATCTTGCCTGGGCAATAGACGATGTGGCAGAAAGCCTTGACTTAAGCTGCCTTTATAAGAAAGTCTCTTTCGTAGGCAATCCCAGCTATCATCCCAAGATGATGCTTAAGATTCTTTTCTATGGCTACGCTACTTCAAATTTTAGCT
>JACRAL010000039.1 GCA_016213435.1 Bacteroidota bacterium | reverse complement strand
GTTCAACGGTTTTCTGAAAGAGATGTCAAAAAAATCCCAGTTCATCCTGATAACCCATAACAAAAGGACAATGGAGATAGCGGACACATTGTTTGGAATTACAATGGAGGAGCCCGGGATATCAAAGACGGTTTCTGTGCAGTTGCATTAGAAAAGCAGATACAAGGCAGAAATCTTAAACCCTTCTCTCTATCCACGGATATAATCTTTCCCAAGTTATCATTGGCTGACTTTGCAGTGGTTAAGATATGAATTTTGACAAAACAGAAGTATTGCTAAAAAATTCACCAACAGTAAAAATGCTGCGTTCTAAAAATGCAGTGTTAATGATTACTTTTTTTTATAATCAATTCAAAGCAGTCAACGAACCGGAAATTCCCAATTCTGTTTTAGTTCAAAAACTTGCCGACTACCTTGACGAATTGAACTACAAAGATGAAGAAGAAAAAATTGATTTGAGCAGTTTGAATTTGGATTCAGTTGACAGAGCAAAAAAGTACATAGAGAAATGGACAGAAGAAAATTATATCAGAAATTACATTGACGAATCTTCAAAACAGGTAATAAATGTTTACACTAAACATACTGAAAGGGTATTTCGTTTTCTTGATTTACTTGAAGAAAGAGAGTTTGCCCCGACCGAATCAAAGTTTAAAGACATCTTCAATAAGTTGAAAGAACTGATTGACAACAGCACGGAAGACCCTGCAAAAAAGATTGAAGAATTGGAAAATAAAAAACAAGAGATTGATGAGGAGATAAGAAAGATAAAAAGAGAAGGGTTTGTTAAAACATACGAGAATTATCAGATCAAATCACGGTTTGAAGATGTAACCAAACTTGCAAACGAATTGGTCGGCGACTTCAAAGAAGTAGAAGATAACTTCAAAGATATTGTCAGAGAGGTTTATGAAAAGCAATCAAACAGGCTGCTTACCAAGGGAAAAATTCTTCAATACACTTTTGATTCGCTGGATGAATTGAAGCAAACAGATCAAGGTAAAAGTTTTTATGCCTTCTGGAATTTTATGATTGACGATACAAGCCAGGATGAGCTTAAATATCTGGTAAATGAAGTTTACAAAATACTTGAGGACCGAAATATTGAATACAATGAGAAATTCTTGAGAAAAGTAAAAACATTGCTTCACCTTGCAGGAAGAAAAGTTCTGGATTCAAATAACCTTGTGGCTGATAAACTAAGCCGGGTCATTGCTGAAAAAGATTCGCTGGACAGAAAAAAGGCAAGGGAAACAATAAATGAAATCCGCAACCTGGCTTTGCAACTGGTTGACAAGATACCTTCTTTTGAGCATTACATCAGCATAGAAGGTGATGCCCGTATTGATTTGCCAATGGAAAGAAAGTATGCAGGTGAAGAAGAAATAATTTCAGAGTTCAAAGAGCAACCAAATATTGCGGCGAATATTGTTGACTTTAATTCATTGAACAGAGTTGTGAATAGCAATCACATCAGCAAGGTTCAATTGCTGAAAAATGTGCAGCGGTTTTTGAATGACAAACCTTCTGTAGTTCTTAGTGAAGTGTTGAATGAATATCCGGTAACAAAAGGGCTGGCAGAGGTGTTGGGCTATTTTTCTTTAGTCCCTCAAAACGAAAAGTATTTTATTAATCAAGAGCAGACAGAATATTTACAGTTTGATTTTGAGAATGAAAAATATTTAAAAGCGCCACAAATAATTTTTAGCAAGTAATGGAAAACAAACCAACCACATACGAACCTTATGCACATGTAATAGTGAAACTATTGCAAGGTGCAGTGTATGACGATAACGCAAAAGTTTGGAATGCTTTGCTTCAATATCAATTTGAGATTTCTCAATACTTTGAAAAGATTGCAGTTGAGTTAATTATTGAGAAGAAAGACGGCTATGCTTACATAAAACAAGTTCCGATTGATGAAGAAGATAACACCATTGGACTTGTAAGGCGAATGCCTTTAACTTACGAAGTTTCTCTGCTTTGTGTTTTGTTGAGAATGTTGATTGATGATTTTGAAGAAAACAACACCGAACAACAAAATCTTTACAGATCTCACAAACAACTGAAAGAAGAACTTGATCTTTTTTTTTAAGGAGAAATCACATAAAGTGAAAATGATGAAGGAACTTGACAACTACATTGAACAGGCAGAAAAATTAGGCTTCTTAAAGTCCATTGACAAGGAAGCAAAAGCGAAAGATGAAATGAGATACGAAGTGAGAAGAATTATCAAAGCAAAAATTACAAATGATGTATTAGAAGAATTCAAACGCAAATTACAACAAGATGTATAGTTTATTCAGCACACAATCGTCAGAAGCAGGTTACCGCCTGCACTATGTGGAAGTATTCAATTGGGGAACTTTTGATAAAGAGATTTTCAGGATTTCCCCCGGGTGCAATACAACACTTCTTACCGGCGCAAATCGCAGCGGTAAAACTACTTTCATTGAAGCGTTATTGACTTTGCTTGTTCCCGAAAAGAGAATGAGGTTTTACAATCTTGCATCAGGACAGAAAAGTGAAAGAAATGAGGAGAGTTATGTTTTGGGCGAATATGGCGACGCAGAAAATGAAACTGGAAAAGTCACCTTGCGATTAAGAGAAGATAAATCAAAAACATATTCTGTAATTCTCGCAGTATTTAAGAACGAGGAGAAAGTCGTAACACTTGTGCAAACACGATGGTTTGCAGGAAGTGAAATGAAAAGAAGTTACTTGCTTTCATACAAGCCGCTGGCAATTAAAGAAGATATTTTGCCCTTTGATGCCAATGGAAATTGGAAGAAGCTATTGAAAAAGAAATATCCGAAGTCAGGAACAAAGGAATTGGTTTTAGATTTTGATGGACCAAGCAAATATGCCGAAGCATTGAAAAAGGTTTTCGGTATGAGAGATAAAGCATTGACACTTTTCAGTCAAATGATTGGATTAAAAGTGTTGGGCAATCTGGATGAGTTTATCAGAAAAAATATGCTTGAAGAAAGCAACGTTGAAGAACAATTTCAAAACCTGAGAGGCAATTATCAAAAGCTGTTGGATGCACACAAGGAAATGCAAAAAGCAGAAGCGCAATTGGAGTTGCTAAAACCAGTAAAGGCAAAAGCCGAAGAACCGACATCGGTTAAAAATGAATTACTGAAACTTGATTCTCTTAAAGACACAAGCCCGATATTTTTTGCAACACACAAGCGAAATTTCCTTGTAGCAGAAATTGAAAAGGGTGATGAAGAATTGAAAAGAGTTTCTGAAAAGGTGAAAGAGATTCAAATTGAATTGTCAAATGACCGGGAGAAAGAAAAAGAATTGGATGCTTCAATTAGGAATGATGCAACAGGGCAGCAAATTCAGCAATTAGAAAAGGAGATTAAGGGAAAAGGAAAGGAACAGGAAAAGAGAGAGGAGAAACTAAAGAAGTATAACAAAACAGCAGGTGAAGTGAATTTTTCAGAAAGTCCAGATGAAACTTTATTTGTTGAGCAAATTCAAAAAGCCAAAGACAGAGGAAAGGAAATTGACAGTGAACTGAACGATAAAGAAACGGGAATAAAAATCAAATGGTCGGATTTGCGAAATGCAAACAAAAAGCTGAATGAGGAATATGACGAGAAGTCAAAAGACCTTGAATCGTTGATGAAGCAGAAGAATAACATTCCAAGAAGGGTTTTAGAAATACGACAGGAAATACTTTCTTACACAGGAGCAACAGAAAAACAGATTCCATTTATAGGTGAGTTAATTCAGGTTTCACCTTCTGAAGGAGATTGGGAATCATCAATTGAAAAAGTGCTTCACAATTTCGCTTTGCGTTTAATTGTGCCTGAAAAGTATTACAAGCAGGTGAATGAATATGTGAACGACAATAACATTCGTGGAAGAATCATTTATCACAGATACAGAAAGGAAATTTATCTAAATGAATTTATTCCTGATGTTGAGAATAGCATTTACACCAAAGTTGAAATCAAACGAGATTCAGATTATGCCGACTGGATAGAATATCAAATCAAAAAGAGTTACGATTATGTATGCACTGATAAAATCGGTTTACAATCTTTCAGTAAAGCGGTAACGCAACAAGGACTTATTAAGAATGATTCACGGCATGAGAAAGACGACAGACCTCATATCCTAACAAGGGAAAATTATGTTTTGGGTTGGGACAACAAGGAGAAAATAAAAATTACAAAAGAGGCATTGGGCGAGTTAAATAAACTCATTAAGCAGAACAATGATCAGATAACTCTACTTGATAAACGGCAAAAGAGATTAGAGCAAGAAAGCCAAGACCTTGTTTCTTTTCTTGCTTACGAATTGTTTTCTGAAATTGATTGGAAAGCAATTTCGTTTGAGATAAAAAGTTTACAAGAGAAGAAAACTGCATTGGAAGAAAGCAGCAATAAAATAAAGGAACTGAAAAATCAACTTGTTGCTATTCAGAAAAAAATTGTTGATGATGATAAAGCAGAAAAGGATTTGAGTAGGCAACAATGGACACTTGAAGATTCAAGAAAAACGCTTGTCGGACAACTTGAAACTTGCGACAATATTCTTGAACCACACAAAGAATTTGACTTCACGGAAAAGTTTGAAGTGCTGAAAACCAAATTCAAGAAAGAACTTGCCTATTTAGCTTTTGCAAACATTGATGATAAGGAGATAGAAATTTCAGAGACAATATTGTCAAACATTGGAGCAGCAGAAAAAAATAAAAATGTATTAGGCAATCAGTTGCTTGCTTTAATGTTTGAATACAAACGACCAGGGGATAGCATAACTCAAAAGTTCACCGACTGGTCATCATCCACTTTCAAACTTGCCGAGAATATAGATTATGTTAATGACTACATTGAAATTCATGACCGAATTGAAGGACAAGAATTGATTGAACATAAAAACCGATTCAAGAAATATCTGAATGAAGATATGATAACTCAAATGACGAGTTTCTCTGCCCTACTTGAAACACAAGAAGAAAATATCAGAGAGAGCATTGAAGATTTGAATCAGTCCTTGAGAAGAATCAAATTCAGAAGCAACCCGCACACATTTATTAAACTCTATGCGATCCCTTTCAATCCTAAATCTATTCATGATTTCAAAATAATGCTGAAAGGTTGGAAACCGAACCAAGCAGAATATGAAAGAACAAGAGAGGAATCAATTTTAGAAAACAGTTTTCTAAAAATAAAAGAACTCATTGACGAGTTGACTAAAAACGAAGGTTGGAGAAAAGAAGTAACTGACGTAAGAAATTGGTTACGCTTTACAGCAAAAGAGCATTACGATGAAGATGAAAAAAGAATTCTTAGGGTTTATGAAAACACCGGCAAACTTTCTTCAGGTGAACAGGCACAGATTACATACACGATTATGGGGGCAGCCATTGCATACCAGTATGGAATTTTGAAGGATGGAATGAATACAAATTCCTTCCGTTTTATTTGTGTTGATGAAGCATTTGCAAAGCAAGACGAGGATATGTCAGCTTATTTAATGGACTTGGTTAAAAAATTAAATCTTCAAGCGATCATTATTACGCCGGACGATAAGATTCAAATTGCAGAACCATACATTTCAGCCGTACACATTGTTCACAGAGAGAATAATCGCAATTCAAGAATTTTTGACACTACAATAGAGCAAGCCAAGAAACGAATTGAAGAAAATAAATTAGCCGCAAGTGATTACAGTAGCTGAAATAAAAAGGAAAGCGGAAAATATTTACCCTGAATATTTGAGAACAATTATTTCAGGCGAAATCTTCTTTCCTAAAATTATTCGTTCAGATAAATCTGTTTCGGATGATTTTAATGAAATGAGAAAAGAATTAACAGAGGTAATTGAGCAATCAAAAGACAGAAAGAGTTTTGGTTATACAATTACATACAAGCAAGTAAACACACGGAAACATGGAATACAAAGTTTGCCCGAAGAAATAAGTTTTCAAAGTAAAACAGATTATCTGAAATATCTTCGTAAAGAAGCCGAAGTAGAAACTTTTAAAAAAAATACTGAGAATATTTTAAATCGGTTTCCTGCATTAAATGACTGGATTAAAAAATATCCGACAAAAGTTATCCAACATTCTGCCATTTGGAAAGAACTTTTGGATGTTTGTCAATACTTCAAACAAAACCCGAAGCCGAACCTGTATATCCGAGAGATGCCTGTGCAGGTTCATACTAAATTTATTGAAAGCAACAAAGGGATATTACTTGAAATATTGAACATTGTTTTGCCTGTTACTCACATTAACGAAGAATATTTAACAGCAAGGGATTTTGAAAAACGTTTCGGGCTTAAATACAATCAAAGCCAAATAAGAGTTAGAATTTTAGACCAAGTAATTGCAGACAAATATTTATCGGGACTGAATGACATCGAAATAACAGAAGAAAAATTTAACAACTTCAATTTTCCTTGTGAGAAAGTTTTTATTCTTGAAAACAAAACTAACTTTTCAAACCTGATGAACTTTCTTACACTTCCACAAATGGAAAGTGCAATTGGAATTTTCGGAAGCGGTTTTAAAGTTGGCAACTTAAAAAATGCTTTGTGGCTTACAGATAAAGAAATTTTTTACTGGGGTGATATTGACACTCACGGCTTACAAATTTTATCGCAAATTAGAGGTTACTTTCCTGACACTAAATCCCTCATGATGGATTTTGATACCCTGAATTCGTTTAAAGATGACTGGGATAGAGGAGAACCGACCAATGCGACACACTTGCCACATCTGCATTCGGGGGAACACGATCTGTTTTTATTTGTGAAAGAAAATAATATCCGGCTTGAACAGGAAAAAATCAGCCAACCGTATGTAATGCGGCAAATAAATAAGATTTAAAAGAAACAAAACGGTATAATTTTAATCAGCCACAGCGCTGCGAAATGGTGTTAACATTGCCTCTGTTGCAGCAATAGTCGGATAGTTTCTTATGCCCTTCAAAACTATACTACAAAATCTCGTGGAGAAAATACCGGGCGCTACCGGCGCTATTCTGCTGGATTGGGAGGGCGAGGCTGTGGCGAATTTTGCCAAGTCTCCTGATATTGACCTCCCTGCCATAGGCGCGCACAAAGGCATTATTCTTAATCTTGCAAGAGATGCAATGCTTAACCTTAAACAAGCGAATGGCGTCAAGACAATTGCCATTTCCACAGAGCTTGCCAAAGTAGCCCTCTCTACCGTCAAGGAAGGCTACTACCTTGTTGTTACCGTAGAAAAAAACAAGCCCCTCGGCATGGTGTTCTTTGAATCAAAAAAGGCTATAAAGGATATTGAGAGGGAAATGGGATAGAAATAAATATGAACCAAAAATCCAAAAGATTCCCTGACAGTCTAAAAAAGCTTCATAGGCTTCTCTCTATCCTGCGCATGTTTGACAACCGCAAGCAATGCACGTCAGAAACCCTTGCCGCCAAATTCAATACTACCAAACGCAATATCTTCAGAGATATAAATGACCTTAATTCAGCAGGCTTTGCCATTGCCTTTGACAAAGAACAAAACACTTACACCTCTTTGCAGACCCGGACTTCACCCTTCGCGACCTTGACCTCTCTGATAATGAGTTAATGGCGCTCCTTCTTGGCAAACAAATATCTCACAGCATTGGCAGACCGTTTGAAAATGCCTTTACATCGCTTTTAAAAAAGGCCCGCAAGGATACAGGCGACAAGACAAAAGGCAGGATAAAAAGACTGGAAGAAAAGCAGAAGTTTTGGGTTGACATAGACCCGATGGATGGATTTGAAAATATT
>JACRAL010000042.1 GCA_016213435.1 Bacteroidota bacterium | reverse complement strand
GTTTGCCCTTGTTTGCATAGCCGAAAAAAGCAGGGGCTGGGTGCTGTCTAAACGGACGGTGGTGTTTGGCGTAATAACTATGCTTGCCGGAGGGGTGTTATCCTTCTTGGTTTTTGCTGCCGTGAGGGCGAGGTTGCGCTTTTCATCTGAGTCGGGGAGTGTTCTTTTTATTGACATCTTTTTATTGAATTTAATTGTTGATGTATTTATGCCTGTTTTTATTCAGAAAGATCATGCTTTGAACTTCTTTCATGCCCTCCGACTTGTCAGAACTCATCGTTTGAACTTCTTTCATCCCCTCCGATATGTCATACCCCATGCTTCCGTTTGCTAAGAGTGGTTTTTTTCTTGCGCAATACAACTTGCTGTTTAAGCGGAGCGGCTCCCAGCAGCATCTTCATCTCCTTTTGCCATTTTTTCCATTCGCGAATTTCCTCTTTGGTGGGATGAGTAGCATATTCAAATCCGAGTGATATCATAGTGTTGTTTTTTAGAAGCCCCTCCTAAATCCTCCCCGTTAGGGAGGACTTATATTACTTACTCCCTCCCTAATGGGGAGGGTTGGGGTGGGGCTCTGTTTTCTTTTCTTTATATAACAAAGGTCGGTCAAAGAGTCGGTGCCGGAGCAATAACTTTACTTCTTATCTGACAAACGTGATTTAACAGGCTTATTCGTCAAAATATGATTTTCTGCTATGTATAATCAGAATTATTCATACCTTTCCGCATCGTATAACTAACCATCATGAAAAATACAAGCACTGCGCTTTTTGACCTGATCTATTCTCTCGCCATGGCTGAGAAGAAGTATTTCAAACTATTTTCCTCCTTACAAGGCGGAGATAAAAGCTACCTGAAGTTATATGATGCGATAGTAAAACAAGGCGTCTATAATGAGGATGCCATCCGCATCGCCTGCCGCGGAGAAAAGTTTTTGAGGCATCTTTCTGTAGCCAAAAGACGGCTTCATACTAATATTCTCCGTAGTCTGGAAAATTACCACAGCAGTGCGGATATAAATCTGCGCAGCCGGCTCAGCAAAGCCGAAGTTCTTTTAGGCAAAGGGCTTACCGCGCAGGCGATGAAATTATTAAGGGAAACTAAGTTAATTGCCTATCATCATGAACGATGGGAATTGCTGATGGAGATATTGGGTATGGAACGCACTCCTTACTCGGCAGTGGAGCTGCTGAAAATTCCGCATCTGAACGAAGAAATGAAAGCCGTGCTGGAAAAATTAAGCAACATTGATGACTACCGGACATTACACTATAAGATAATACTAAGGATACAGCAGGCGGAGCCCATGCGTGCGAAGATGGAATCATCGCGCGTTGAAAAACTGATGCGGCACCCTCTCTTGCGCAATTCAAAGCAGGCATCCTGCGCAGAAGCAAAAGCATATTACTATGAAATATGGTCTTTTTATTTCCTTTTTAAGAGGGACTTGATCAGAGGATACAAAATATCAAAAGAACAATGCGATTTTGTAGAAACACACTTACACCAATTAAGAGATCCGGGAAAAAAACATCTCTTCGCACTGAATATGTCTGTAATCTTCATAGGATTTCTTTTACCTCGCAACCGCAGTTTATATGGAGAGATGCAGGAAGCGCTGCAGAAAATCCGATCCTATCCGCTCACTACCCCTGCGCTGCCCAAGTTCTGGGTATCTTCCTATATAAATGAATTAAATATGTTCATGCTGATGGGAGATTTTGAAAAAGTGTTCCCCGCTTTAAAAGCGATAGAAGAAAATAAAGATATGCTGAATCAAGCCAGCGCTGTTACGAAAATTAATCTCTATTATAATATCGCCTATATGCTCTTTGGCGCAGGCAGCTATAACAAAGCATTGCTCTGGCTCAGCAAAATCATTGACCACTCCGAGGAAGAACTTCGGAAGGATACGCAGGCAAATGCACGCATTCTTTCTCTGCTCGTTCACTACGAATTGCACAAGGATGAGCAGTTTCTGGATTCATTGAAACGAAGCGCCCTGCATTTCCTTTCCACACATCAGCGCCTCTTCAAATTGGAAAAGGCATTGATGCACTGCTTAAATCAAATCATGGGCAAGTTAATCAGCAGAAAAAAACAAAGTGATGCTCTTCAGGAACTAAAAACAAGTTTGCTGAAACTGATGAAAAACCCGTTGGAGAAAGCAGCGATGGAGAACTTAGACTTTCTGAGTTGGGTGGAAAGCAAAATACAGAATAAGACTTTTGCGGAGGTGGTTAAAGCCCAATTATCAATTGATAATTAAGGAATGAGACGGAGCAGCTGTATTCATCGCATCAAACTTATGCTCCCTTTCTTATTTATTTTCTCTCCGGTTTCAAGCGTTGCTTTCAGATAATAAACAAACACTGCCGGATCGTTTTCATTAAGTGGGTTTGTTTTGCCGAGGTTGCCTGTTAAGTTCAAAGAGTAAAACCAAACTTTGCAAGTAGGCGTTCCTTTTTCAAAAAAAAGCACAACGGTTTTTACACCGGCACCGATAAATGTACCGCCCGGTAAATCCAAAACGGTATGCAGGTTGCAGCTTTCTAAAAGCAACTTGCGCAAACTCACAGAGGCATTATCGGTATTGGAGAGAAAAGTATTTTTAATTACCACGCCCGACATTGCCCATGTTCTTGACCTTATCTTCGTAGAGGTGACTCATTTCATGCTTTTCGGCAGAGGTGCGAAAGCGGAGTTCACCAATGCAATTAATTTACTTCACGCAGGTTGTAGCCGCTCTGTATCCTGTTCTTTAACTCAGAAAATATTTCACCGATCTTGTATTCAATCGTGTCGGCACTATTTGCATCAGCCTTGAATTTTTTCAGGTAGGGGAATAATTTATTGTTTACAAACTCAAGCAGATCATCGCCAGTAGCAGCAGTGTGGTGATCTATTTTTCCATCCTTCAACTTCGGTGCTGCCCATACATCCCAACGGTATTGTTTGCCGATGATGGGCGCATATTCCTTCCCCGAAAGTTCTGCAGACGTTTTCTTGTCCTTTTCCAGATCATCCAGATATTTCAGAAAAAGAATCCAGGAAGTCTGCTCAACGTAATCCAATTCTAATCCGCAGCCGGCATCTTTGTGGGGAATGTCATCAATATTTTTAAAGATTTGTTCGAACATGGGAAATTAAATCTGAGCCTCTAAATTAAACCAAATAAGCGTTTGGCAATAAAAAGACGTTCCTCCGAAGGAATCCTCCCCCTCGAGCTTCGCTCCCAACCTTCGCTTTTTAGCTCGGTTGCCTCCAAGAGGGGGACAAACAGCCTACAGCCGATTACACCGGATCCACATCCGCCCATGACGCTCCCAGAACCTCGGTCAGGGCAATCCCTTGAATAGCTAATTATACCGGATCCACATCCGCCTGCACTCTCAGGTATTTGTATGGAGGATAATTCTGCAGTTCAGTAATTACGGAACGTATTTTTTCTTTTGCTTTATTAGCGGATTCTTCCCGCGCTATTTTTATTACGATCTTTTTATGGTAAAGATTTTTTATTCTGGGAATAAGCGGAAACTCAGGACCTAAAACCCGTTTACCAAATGCACTTTTTAGTTTCTTTCCAAGCTCTTCAGATGCTGCGTTTACTTTATGAATGTCTTTGTCCATCACCGTTAGTTCAATGAGGCGATGAAACGGAGGATACTCAAAAATTCTCCGATGTTCCATTTCTTCATTATACATGGCAATAAAATTATTTTCTATCACATGCTGGATAATCTTGTGCTTGGGAGAATACGTTTGCAGGATGACCTTTCCGCGTTTGGTATTTCTGCCCGATCTGCCTGCCACTTGCGCCATCAGCTGAAAACTCCGTTCATGCGAACGGAAATCGGGGAAGTTCATCATCTGATCGGCATTTAGAATTCCTACCGTGCTTACATTTTCAAAATCAAGTCCTTTAATAACCATTTGCGTCCCCACAAGGATGTCAATATTTCTTTCTTCAAAATCATTTATCAAGTGCTCGTGTGCAAAACGAGAGCGTGTGGAATCCAGATCCATTCTCGCAATTTTTGTTTCGGGAAAAAATAATTGAAGTTCTTCTTCGATCTTTTCAGTGCCGAAACTTTTCATTTGCAGGTCTGTATTTCCACAGGCGTAACAAGATACAGGAACAGGAACAGTATATCCGCAGTAATGGCAGCGCAATAATGTTCCAGATTTATGATAAACCAAACTCACATCGCAATTTTTGCAGATGGGCGTCCATCCGCAGGTCTTGCATTCGAGATAAGGAGCGAATCCCCTGCGATTCTGAAAAAGAATCACCTGCTCTTTATTCTTCAGCGCCAGTTCAATATTCTCCATAAGAAGCGGAGAAAAATGCGATTTCATTTTTTTTCTTTTCGTATCGTCCTGAATATCTGCAATAAGAATTTCAGGTAGCTGCACTCCGCCAAAACGCGTGGTAAGTTCCGCGAAACCGTATTTGTCATTCTGCGCGTTGAAATAACTTTCGAGCGATGGAGTGGCAGAGCCGAGCAACACTTTTGCCTTGTGAATGCTCGCGAGCAAAATGGCACTGTCCCGTGCATGATAGCGCGGAGCCGGATCAAATTGTTTGTAAGATGAATCGTGTTCTTCATCCACAATCACCAAACCGAGATTGGAGTAAGGAAGAAATAAAGAAGAACGCGCTCCGAGTATTACTTGAAAAAGCCCCTCCCTACCTCCCACAAGGAGAGGAGTTTGCATATCCTGACTCCTTCCCTTCGGGAAGGCGGGGGATGGGCTTTTTAATACATGATTCCAAACCTCCACCCTTTCATTCTCATTAAACTTTGAATGATAAACACCTAATTTATCTCCAAAATATTTTTTTATGCGGCTTACAACCTGCGTGGTGAGTGCGATTTCGGGAAGAAGATAAAGAACTTGCTTTCCCTGCTTTAATGTTTCTTCAATGAGCCGGACATAAATCTCTGTCTTACCGCTTGAAGTTACGCCATGAAACAAAACAACTTCTTTCTTTTTCCACTCTTCTTTTATTTTTTCTAAAACAGATTGCTGTTCATGAGAAAGTGTTTTGCTGACCGAAGATGCATCCTGAGCAGCGAATCTGCCTGTTTCTTTTTTAAATACTTCAAAAACATTCTTTGTAATCAAACTTTCAATAGTGGCAGGAGAAGCATTTGTTCTTTTCAATAGTTCTGATTTTTTTATTTGCCTTTCTACCCCTTTAGGGGCAGGGGCTTGGGTCTCATGCACAAACTCCATCAGCACTTCCAGTTGCTTGAACGCTCTTTTCTCTAATTCATCAAATATCTTTTTCAGATTATTTTCATCTGAAGCATATTCTGTCAGGCGGACAAATTCTTCAATCTTTGGCTTGAATCGCTCTCTCAGTTCTTCATATATCTGAATGAAGTTTTTGTCCAGCAATGATTTTATGATTTTTAATGCTGATTTGGATTGCACGATCTCTTCTACTTCGTTGAGAGTAAGCACCTCATTCGTCTGAAGCGCCTCATAAATAAGAAATTCATCGTCAGTTAATTCTTCACCTTTGATTTCAGCTTCCGGATTCAATAATAGTTTTGTCTCGCTGGATAATTTCAATCCCGATGGCAACGCAGCATTCATTACTTCGCCAAGGGTACACATATAATAATCCGCGATCCATTTCCATAATGCAAATTGCTTTTCGTTTACAATTGGTTCCGCATCCAGAATACTTTCTATCTGTTTTGCTTTGTAGAGCTGAGGCTTGTTGTTATGCACGTTGCGAACAAGAGCCGTATAAAGTTTTTTCTTTCCGAATTGCACCACCACGCGCTGTCCTGCTTTAATGTTTTTTTGAAGCGAATCCGGAATGGAATAGGTATAGAGGTTAGGCACAGCAATTGGCAGTATCACATCAGCAAAAAGCAAATCCTTTTCCATAGAAACAAATATAGGAATTACAGGAAGATGAGAATTCAATCTGTTTGAATATTCACAGTGATAATATATTTTAGATATTACTAATAAATAATTTAGATTAGTCTAAATTATTTATATATTTGTCTAAATATTCATCCCGATGAACACGCTTACGGAAGAAAATTATCTCAAGGAAATTTACAAGATTGCCGAAGAAGGTGATGATTATATCACCACAAACGACATTGCACGAAAAATAAATACCAAAGCAGCCTCGGTGACTGACATGCTCCGAAAGCTTTCTGCCAAAAAATTGATCCGATACAAAAAATATTATGGAGTTGCCTTGACCGATCGGGGGAAGAAGATTGCGTTAAGTATCATTCGAAGGCATCGTCTTTGGGAAATGTTTCTGGTTAAGACACTAAAATTCAAGTGGGATGAAGTGCACGATGTAGCAGAACAACTAGAACATATTCGATCTGAAAAATTAATTCAGCATATGGATGAGTTTCTAAGTTTTCCAAAGTTCGATCCGCATGGCGATCCCATTCCTGATGTGAATGGCAAGATTAATTTTTCTAAAGAAAAATCAATTCCTCTTTCGGAAGCAAAACATGATAAGAACTGCGAGGTAACCGGAGTGGCAGACCATTCGGTTGCGTTTCTTCAGTTGCTGGATAAATCCGGTATTGCTCCGGGATGCAAGATCAAAATAAAAACCATGGAATCGTACGATAAATCACTTTCGCTTTTGCTGAATGGAAAGAAACAATTACACATTAGCAATCAGATAGCAAAAAATATTTTAGTATCAAATGCAGAGAGAAGAAATAAATAAACAGAGAAAATCACTGGAGGAAGTTCACGATTCAGTGGATACTATCAAGCATTCAGGCTTTTGGAAAAAACTTTTTGCATTTGTTGGACCTGCTTATCTTGTGAGTGTCGGCTACATGGACCCGGGCAACTGGGCGACTGATATCGCAGGAGGAAGTCAGTTTGGATATGCATTGGTATGGGTTCTTATCATGAGCAATCTCATGGCGCTTCTTCTACAGAGCTTAAGTGCACGTTTGGGGTTGGTACGTGGATTGGATCTGGCACAAGCATCAAAAGAAGCATATCATCCTGTCATAAATTTTTTCAACTGGATTCTCTGCGAAATTGCCATTGCCGCCTGCGATCTTGCAGAGGTAATAGGAATGGCGATTGGCTTGCAGTTACTATTTGGTATTCCGATGCTTGCCGGAGTTTCCATCACAGTGCTGGACACCATTTTGATTTTATTTCTTCAGCGATACGGAATGAGAAAGATGGAAGCGTTCATTCTCGCCCTGATTGCAACCATCGGCTTGGCATTTATTTTTGAAATGGTTTTTGCAAAACCGGATGGCGCTGAACTTGTGAAAGGATTTATTCCTTCTATTCCGAACGCAGATGCACTGTATATCGCCATTGGCATTATTGGAGCCACGGTGATGCCGCATAACCTATATCTGCATTCAGCACTTGTGCAGACACGGAAATTTGAACGATCAAAAGAGGGAATCCAATCTGCGATAAAATTTAATTTCATCGATACAGCTGTTGCGCTGAACATTGCATTATTTGTAAATGCAGCAATTCTGATTCTCGCGGCAGCCACATTTTATAATGCAGGAATCAATAATGTTACGGAAATTCAGGATGCACACAAGCTTCTCGAAGGAATTCTCGGAACCAAATTCGCACCGATACTTTTTGCGGTTGCGCTTATTGCCGCAGGACAAAGCTCCACTCTTACAGGAACTTTATCCGGACAAATTGTAATGGAGGGATATCTTAACATTCGTCTTCAACCTTGGCTACGCAGATTAATCACCCGAATGCTCGCAATTATCCCTGCATTTATCACCATTGTTTATTTTGGAGAAAGCAGCACAGGAAAACTCCTGGTACTTAGTCAAGTAATTTTGAGTCTGCAATTAGGATTTGCTGTTATTCCACTTATTCATTTTACCAGTGACAAGAAAAAGATGGGTGATTTTGCAATCAAGCCATGGGTGAAAATAGGCGCATGGATAACGGCAGGAATTATTGTTTCGCTGAATGTAAAACTTGTAGTTGACACCATTATCGAATGGACGCAAACAAGCACAAATGTATTACCGATTTATCTTGTTGTAATTCCCATAGCGTCTGCAGCAGGTATTCTTCTTTTATATGTAGCCTTTTCACCTTTCTTTCAAAAAATTATCTCCCGTGAAACAAAAACTCCCCATGCAGAATCAAAAGGACTTGTAATTCCTGCGAACATTTCTTTTCCTTCAGAAAGCCGGTACAAAAAAATTGCAGTTACGGTTGATTTTTCCTCCTCCGATTCTCGTGCGGTGAAAGAAGCACTGGAACAAGGCGGTCGAAATGCAGAATATGTTCTTTTACACGTGGTGGAAACGGCAGGTGCGTTGATGATGCGTGAGGATATTGACGACCACGAAACCACTTCCGATGAAGCCAGCCTGAAAATTTATAGGGAACAGTTAAAGAAACTCGGGGTGAATGCCGGAATAAAACTCGGATACGGAAATCCAAAAATAGCTATTCCCGATCTGGTACGAGAAGCAAATGCCGATCTTTTGGTGATGGGCGCACATGGGCACAAAACATTACAGGACATTGCTTTCGGAACAACACTTGAAGCCGTACGCCACAGTTTGAGAATTCCAGTAATGATTGTAAGATAGATGAAGTGCTTATCTACAAGACACCCCTCCCACCTATCTCTCTCTTCTGCCAATGGACCTTGAACCTAAGCAAAAAAGTCCTCCCAAAGGAAGGACTTCTCTATATTGTTGAGAGGCAGTTACTATTGTTGAAACTCTTCCTCATCTTCTTCAAAGATCTTTTTCATGGGCGAGAAAAGTTTTTCAAAGAAATTACCTCTTGATCGTTCAGAATGGGTGGCAACGATTTCTGTATTCGGATTTCTTGTTTTTTCAACTTCCAGTTCTTCAAATCCTTTCAGCACAAGACCAACGCCCGTGGAGAAAAGCGGGCTTGTTACATCTTCACTGCTTTTCGCAAGGTGTTCGTTCGGATAACCCACACGTGTATCCAACCCGATGGTGTATTCCACTAATTGTTTGATATGTTTCAGCTGTGCACCACCGCCTGTCACCACAATCCCTGCGATAAGCTTTTTTTCATATCCCGAATTTTTTATTTCAAAGGCCACAAGTTCAAGAATTTCTTTCATCCTTGCTTCAATGATGGATGCAAGATTTTTTGTAGAAATCTCTTTGGGCGTTCTGCCTTTTAATCCGGGGATCACAATAATTTCATTATCCTGATTTTCTTTCGCCAGCGCAGAACCAAATTTTATTTTCATTTCCTCAGCATGTTTCTGAAGAATAGAACATCCTTCCTTTATATCTTCTGTAATTACATTCCCTCCAAAAGGAATTACCGCAGTGTGGCGTATGATCTTATCGTAGAAAATTGCAACATCCGTAGTTCCTCCACCGATGTCCACCAGCACAACGCCCGCTTCTTTTTCTTCTTCACTCAATACCGCAGCAGAGGATGCAATGGGTTCGAGAATCAGATCCACGACCTGCAGTCCTGTTTTCTCCACACACTTCTTAATATTTTTTGCGGCAGCCATTTGTCCGGTGATGATATGGAAATTTGCTTCGAGGCGAACTCCTTCATGACCGATCGGATTTTTTATTCCCGACTCGCTATCGATGGTGTATTCCTGCGGAAGAACGTGAATAATCTCTTCACCGGGAAGCATCACCAACTTATACATGCTGTCTATCAATGAATCCACATCCTTCTGAGCGATGGGTTCATCAATGCTTTCGCGTATGCGCGAGCCGCTATGCTTCAGACTTTTTATATGCTGTCCGGCAATACCTACATGAACGGATTTAATTTCCACATTAGATTTTTTCTCGGCTTCATCCACCGCAGCGCGAATTGCCTGAACGGTTTGCTCAATATTTGAAACAACACCGCGCCTTACACCAAATGACGGAGCTTTACCCACTGCGAGAATTTCAATTTTTCCAAACTCATTTCTTTGTCCTACCAATACTGCAATTTTTGTAGTGCCGATATCTAAACCGACAATGATGTCGAGGTTTGCATTTGACGGCATTGATTTTCCTAGAGCTGACATAATAAATTAGTTTAAAGTTTAATATTTGCCCCTACCCTAAAGGGAGTTATAGTATTTTCTGTCTTTTCACCCTTTAGGGCTGGGATTAATCGTTTATTTCTAACTGACTTCGTACACACTACCTGATTATTAAACTTCAGATTCAGCGTATCGTAGTTTGCCCATCCTGTATAGTTCAATCCTTCTTTATAAAATGTTTTCAACTTCCAGAATTTTTCCGCCATTTCATCTGCCACTCCAAAAATAATTTTATGATTCCCGACTTTCGGAACCAATTCAATCTCGTCATTCTTGTTTACATAAACCTGCTCAACATGTGCGGACCAGAATTCATCCGCCAAGATAAACGAAGCCATCGCATATAAATCATGGAGCAGGTTGCGAGTTTTCAGCGTATCATTGTTAATTGTTTGGTTAACGGCTGCATGACTATGCCCATCATAATTTTCTATTATGTTACCGCTAGCAATGATCGTTCTAGGAGTAAATTGGGGAGACCAAGGCATTAACCTTCCCTGCGAATCAATGTAATAGCTCTGGCCCCATGAGTTTATGATCCTCAGCACAGGCTCCCGCTGTTCTATTTCAATGTCCACTACTCCATCAATACTCATGTACACATCTGCACGCGCCACCCATGAATTTACATACATGAGCCGCTCCAATCGATTCACATCAATATTTTTCAGCGGAGTATTTTCAACCTGTCCGAACTGTTTTGCAATGAGTTCTCGTATCTCATCTTCTTCCACAAAAAAGTTCTCATGCATCGGATCGCGAAGAATAGAGATGTTCAGTTTACTGCAAAGCGTTTTACTCTCCTGCTTCTGAACGAAAGCAAAAAGCGCTGTCACCCCTGCTACCAACAGCACCCAGAATGAGATTCGCACTATCTTTTTAAACAATTCCATTTTTGTGTTACCTACGCCCCCAACCCCTAAGGGGGAGTTGAAAGTCCCTTTAGGGATTTAGGGCGTCTTCATTTAGTTTTTATTTACCCTAATCATCAGTTCATTCTTTATCGGCTCCACCATTGTATCAATATCTCCAGCACCAAGCGTAACAAGGACTTCCATCTCTCTGTTTTTTATTTCCCGAATAAGTTCTTTTTTATGAACAAGTTTTTTATTTTTTGTCATCACTTTTTCCAGCAGCATTTCGGAAGTGACGCCTTCTATCGATTTTTCGCGGGCAGGATAAATATCAAGCAAAATCAATTCATCCAGCAATTCCAGACTGCGTGCAAATTCATCGGCAAAATCTCGAGTGCGCGTAAAGAGGTGCGGCTGAAAAATACCAGTAACTTTCTTTGAAGGATACATTTCCTTTACAGCAGAAATGCAAGCGCGCAATTCTTCCGGATGATGTGCATAATCATCGATGTACACGAGCTTATCTGTTTTAATGTGATATTCAAATCTGCGTTTCACTCCTTTAAAGGTGGTGAGCGCATTCTTAATGTTACCTGAGAAAACATTCATCTGCTGGGCAACAGCAACTGCGGCAACTGCATTTTCCACATTGTGTTTTCCGGGAACTCCAAGAAGCATTCCGCGTATTGCCTGCTCCGGAGTTACTACATCGAAGATATATTGCCCTTTCTTTATTGCGATCTTTCTTGCATAAAAATCAGAAGATTGATGCAGGGAATATGTAAGCAGTTTCTTTCCGTTCTTGCCAAGTACCAATATCTTATCTACTCCTTTCTTTATTATAAGAACTCCTCCCTCTTTCACCTGACCGGCAAATTGCCTGTATGACTCTTCCATGTGTTTTTGATCACCATAGATATCCAGATGATCTGCATCCACAGATGTAATCACAGCTATATCCGGATGAAGCGTAAGGAACGATCTGTCGTATTCATCCGCCTCTACCACAACAATGGGTTTTATTTTTGATTTCTTCTTTTTCAACTTCTCACTGAGCAGAAGATTGGTTCCATAATTCTGAGTGATGCCTCCTAGGAAAGCAGTGCAATCCACTTCCGATGATCTTAAGATATGTGCAATGAGAGAAGAAGTTGTAGTTTTTCCATGAGTACCTGCAACAGCGATTGTAAAACTCTGTTCCGTGATCATTCCTAAAACTTCAGAACGTTTCTTTACAGTATAATCGTTTTTCTGGAAAAACTTTAATTCGGAATGATCTTTCGGAATCGCGGGCGTCAATACTACCAGCACTTCTGACTTCTGACTTCTGACTTCTGACTTAATCAATTCAACATTGTCTTCAAAGTGGACTTCAATTCCTTCCGCAACTAATTCATCTGTAAGCAGTGTTCTGGTTTTATCGTAACCACTCACACTTTTTCCCATTGCATTGAAATAACGAGCGAGAGCGCTCATTCCAATGCCGCCTATTCCTAAAAAATAAACGTATTTAATATTATCAAATGTCATCGATTTCTCTTCTATGTAGTTTTAGTTGCTGATTCTTATTAAGATTATATAAGTACAGTGAATCTCCATTCACTTTTGTAATCACATATCTATTAGTACTTCCCGTATTTCTTTCCCTTTCCATCAGTGTATCTACCGCCAGCACATAACTGTTTGGCTCATAATCACGATGAGGATAAAAAATAGAATCACCTTGAATAAAAAAATACGGCACTCCCGTAGGCCTTTCCTCCCATAATCCCTGAATCTTCGATTTCAGATTAAGCGTGTCGATCTTTTCACCCAAAAGAATTTTACTTTCATGGGCAGTTTCTTCTTGTTTTTGATTCTGACCGCATCCAAACACAATACAGATCATTAATCCAACTATTTCTAAACGGATATTCATATTACGATTTGTTTTTAACAAGATTTAAAACTTCCATTGCAATTTTTTTTGCTGAATCAGGAAATGCAAGTTTGCTAATATTTTCGCTTAGTTGATTCTGTCTTTGCACATCGTTCATCAAAGCAATTATCTCCTTACCCAGTTTTTCTTTTGCTTCTGTATCTTTCACAAAAAGTGCCGCATCATTTTTTACCAGCGACATTGCATTTTTTGTCTGATGATCTTCGGCAACATTTGGAGAAGGAACAAGAATGCAAGGTTTTTTTACAATTGCCAGTTCCGAAAGCGAAATCGCTCCCGCGCGGGAAACAACAATATCAGCAGCAGCATACGCCATATCCATCTTTGTAATGAAAGCGCCAATCCATGCCCCCTCCCTTGAGCTGCGCTCGCAACCTACGGTTGTCCTGTTAGGGGAGGAGTTAGATGTGTAACTCTTTCCTGTTTGCCATATTACTTGTATATTATTTTTCAAAAGCATATCTAAATATCCAGCCACACTCTCATTAATTGTTCTTGCGCCCAAACTACCTCCAATCACCAAAAGAGTTTTCTTTTCAGGATTTAGTCCAAAAAACTTCATTGCTTCATTTTTTTTTCCATCGATCGATAAAATATCTTGTCTTACAGGATTTCCGGTTAGAATTATTTTTTCTTTCGGAAAGTACTTCTCCATACCCTCATAAGCCACACAAATCTTATTCACTCTTTTCCCCAGAATTTTATTTGTAATCCCGGGAAAAGAATTCTGTTCCTGAATAAGGGCAGGAACTTTCATTCCAGCAGCAACACGTAACAATGGTCCGCTTGCAAAACCTCCGGTACCGACAACCACATCAGGACTAAAACTTCTTATTATCTTTCTAGATCTCATTATACTCGATATCACTTTAAAAGGGAAAGACAAATTATCCAATGTCAATCTCCTTTGCAAACCGCTTATCCAAAGTCCTTCAATTTTATATCCTACAGCAGGAACTTTTTCCATTTCCATTCTTCCTTCTGCACCCACAAAAAGTATTTCCACACTCTTATCAATTTCTTTCAGCGCATTGGCAATGGCAATTGCCGGAAAAATATGCCCGCCTGTTCCGCCACCGCTGATTATTACTCTCATAGCCCCCTTTATCCCCCCCAAAGGGGAAAATTAATTTATGCCGTCTCCATGGAAACCTCTCCAACTCCTTCCCTTTGGGAAGGTCGGGATGGGCTTCTTTCTTTTTCAAGTTCCCTGCTCGCACTTAATACCATTCCAATTGCAATGCTTGTAAACCAAATGGATGTTCCACCCATGCTTACCAATGGCAAAGGCTGACCTGTTACCGGAACTAAATTCACCGCCACCGCCATGTTTATCATCGCCTGAAATACTAGACTGAATGAACAACCTATCGCAAGCATACTGGGAAATATTTTCTGGCACTTGGTAGCAATACGAACTGCTCTGTATAATAAGATCAGATAGAGAAAAATAACGATGAGCCCTACAACCATTCCGTATTCTTCAATGATGATCGCATAAATAAAATCAGAATAAGGATGCGGAAGAAAATTCCGCTGGGTACTTTTGCCGGGTCCTTTTCCAAACATGCCCCCTGTGGCAATAGCTATCTTAGACTGCTCCACCTGATAATTTCCTTCGCTTTTCCCTTCTGAAAAATTTTCTATCCTCGATTTCCATGTTGCAACACGGTTGTTAACGTGAGGAAAGAGAAAAATAAATAAAATAAATAATCCAAAAAAAACTACGCCAACTCCCATCAAGGAAAGAATGTATTTAATCTTTATTCTTCCAATGAACATCAATATCATGCTGGTCAGAAAAAGAATGGCTGCAGTAGAAAAATTTGCCGGAAGAATCAAACCACAAACCACCAGCACCGGAACAACGATTGGAAAAAATGCAGAACGAAAATCTTTTATCACATCCTGCTTTACGGCAAGCGTACGCGCTACGTACATGATCAAAGCTAGCTTGGCAAAATCGGAAGTTTGGAAAGTAAGATTAACGACAGGGATTTCCAGCCAGCGATTCGCATGATTGATGCTTGAACCTGTGAGAAGCGTTAACAACAAAAGCGGAACCGCAGCAATCACCGCTATGATCGCAAACCGCGAGTAATATCCGCTTCTGACCTTGTGCGTAAGAAACATAAGAAACAAACCAAACAAAATGATCATGGCATGTTTCAACAGATAATAAGTAGTATCCCCTGACTTATATTTATAGGCAAGTGTTACAATAGAACTATAAACTGAAAGAAGAGACAATATGGACAGCAGCACTACAACCGCCCAGATTGTTTTATCTCCGTGTATATTTTTAAGAAATGATTTCATATAAAAGCCCCTCCTGACTTCCCCATTAAGGAGGGACTTTGATGATTATTGTTCTTCTTATTCATATTGCCTTTGTTTTCGCCCTTCCCAATGGGAAGGGCGGGGATGGGCTTCTTATAGTGATTTCACCGCCTGTTTAAATTTCCTTCCTCTCTCTTCATAATTATTAAACAGATCAAAACTTGCGCAGCATGGCGATAGAAGAATAGTATCTCCTTTACTTGCTAAACGCGAAGCCGCTTTCACCGCGTCATTTGCCGATTGTGTTTCAACAATCACGTCAACGACTTTTGAAAAAGCTTTGATTATTTTTTTATTGTCGGTGCCCAAACATACTATTGCTTTTACTTTCTGCTTCACCAGATCCTTAAGCATATCGTAATCGTTTCCCTTGTCAACTCCTCCAACGATCCAAACCGTAGGATGCGTCATACTTTCAAGCGCATACCAGGTGGAATTCACGTTGGTTGCTTTTGAATCATTGATGTATTCAACGCCATGAACTCTGGAAACAAATTCCAGACGGTGTTCAATATTCTGAAAGTCGGATAAACTTTCACGGATTACGCTCTTGCGGACATCTACAAGTCTGGAAGCGATTCCCGCTGCCATTGAATTGTAAATATTGTGTCTTCCTTGTAGTGCTAATTCTTCTACGAACATGGTGATTGGGTTTTGGTGTTGATTTATATGAATGTTTATTTTGTTCTTTACTAAGTGTGCGCCTTGTTTTATTTTTTTTTCTAATGAATAAGGAAATAGCTGCGCTTTAAATTTTCTTTTCCTTATTTCTTTTTTTATTATTTCATCATCGGCACAATAGATAAAAGCATCTTCCTTCGTTTGATTCTGCGTGATGCAGAACTTTGAATCGATATAGTTCTGCACTTTGTATTTGTAGCGGTCGAGGTGATCCGGAGTAATGTTTGTAAGAACCGCTATGTTGATTCTTGTCTTAAACATTCCATCCAGTTGAAAACTGCTCAGTTCAAGCACGTAGTATACGGCCCCTCCTAAATCCTCCCCATGGGGGAGGACTTTCTTCACTCCTCCCTCCCTAATTGGGAGGCGTTCTCCCGCAACCATCATAGCGAAACTCTTTCCGATATTCCCTGCCATTTTCACATTGTATCCTGCTTTTTTCAGAATGTGATAGATAAGAGAGGTAGTGGTTGTCTTTCCGTTTGTTCCTGTGATTCCAATAAGCTTTGCATTTGTGTATCGTGCTGCAAATTCAATTTCGGAGATGATTGGAATTTTTTTCTTCTTCAATTCCAGAATCATTTCTGATTTATCAGGAATGCCGGGGCTTTTCACCACTTCGTCCGCATTCAAAATCATACGTTTGGTATGCTTTCCTTCTTCGTACGCGATTTCATTAAGAGAAAGAACTTTTTTATACTTATTTTTTATCTTTCCAAAATCAGAAACAAAAACATCAAATCCTTTTTTCTTTGCAAGCACTGCTGCCCCTACTCCACTCTCTCCGGCACCGAGTATTACTAAAAGCCCGCCTCTGCCCTCCCGAAGGGAGGGAGTTTGCAGGTTTTTTATTCTTTTCACATTCATTCTTCTTTTATCACCCCATCTTCTCCCCTTCGGGGGAGATAAGAGAGGGGCTTAGTTTTATCTCAACTTCAGCGTAACAATCGTTAGTATCGCAAGCAATATTCCCACGATCCAGAAACGCGCGACAATTTTCGCTTCGTGCATTCCAAGTTTCTGATAGTGATGATGAAGCGGAGACATTTTGAAAATCCTCCTGCCCTCGCCAAATTTTTTCTTTGTGTATTTGAAATACGAAACCTGTATCATCACTGACAAATTCTCTATGAGAAAAATTCCGCAGAAGATAGGAATGAGCAATTCTTTTCGCACTGCAATAGCAAATACTGCGATGATTCCTCCAAGAGCGAGACTCCCTGTATCTCCCATGAACACCTGCGCAGGATATGAGTTGTACCATAGAAAACCTACGCAGGCACCGATAAGCGCGCTGGCAAATACTACAAGCTCTCCCGTATTCGGGATGTACATAATCTTGAGATAGTTTGCGAAAATGATGTTGCCCGATACGTAAGCGAATACAGCAAGCGTCACCCCGATGATGGCGGATGTTCCGGTAGCAAGCCCGTCAATTCCATCTGTGATATTCGCTCCGTTTGAAACTGCCGTGACAATTATTATTACAGCAAGAATGTAAATCACCCAAGTGTAATCGCGCATTTTTTCTCCAAACAGTGCGAGGATGGATGAGTAATTGAATTCATTGTTTTTAACAAAAGGAATAGTGGTGTTCGGAAGTTTCCTATCAAGCATAAAATGCGTTTTCCCTTCTGAGTCAACAATTTCTGTGACTTTTTCTTTTTCTACACTGTGAACAAGATCTGCAGGTATCTCAACTTTAGTCTGCACATCCGGATGAAAATAAAACGCTGCGCCCACTATCAATCCCAAACCAATTTGCCCTATCACTTTAAATTTTCCGGCAAGTCCTTTTTTATCTTTCTTAAAAACTTTTATATAATCATCCAGAAACCCGATCAATCCGAGCCATATTGTGGCAATAAGCATCAGAATGACATAGATATTGTGAAGTTTTGCAAATAGAAGTGTGGGAATTACAATCGCAGAAATGATGATAAGCCCACCCATGGTAGGTGTGCCTTGCTTTTGTTTCTCTCCGGCAAGTCCCAGATCACGAATGGTTTCACCCACTTGCTTTCTGCGCAGCAGTTCGATGATCTTTTTTCCGAAGATCATGGAAATGACAAGCGAGCAAATAATTGCCATCGCAGCGCGGAATGAAATGTATTGAAACACTCCTGCTCCGGGGAAGTTGTGGTACTTATGCAGATATGTAAATAAATAGTACAGCATTATCCGGCAAACATTTCTAAGTTTTCAGTTAATATTTTTACATCGTCAAAAGGATGCTTCACTCCTTTTATCTCCTGGTATTTCTCGTGACCTTTTCCGGCAACAAGAATTATATCTCCGGCAGATGCAAGCGAACAGGCGGTTTTAATTGCTTCTCTCCTGTCGGTGATCGATAAAACCTTTTTCTGATGGATCCGCTCCACTCCTTTCTGCATCTGGCGGATTATTTCTTCTGGATCTTCCCTTCTTGGATTATCGGAAGTGAGAATTACTTTGTCGCTTTCTTCACATGCAATGCTTGCCATCACCGGACGTTTAAGAGCATCGCGATTACCACCACAACCAATCACCGAAATAATTTTTTCTTCGCCAACTCTTATTTCACGAATCGTTTTCAAAACATTCAGCAATGCATCGGGCGTGTGGGCGTAATCCACAATACCGACAATGCCGCTTTGCGTTTTCACCTGTTGAAATCTTCCGTCAACTGAGCTAAGGTTACTGAGTGCGGTGAGCACTTTCAATTTTTCCTGACCAAGAAGAACCGCTGCAGAATAAACAGCAAGTAAATTGTATGCGTTGAACGGACCAATGAGTTTGCTCCACATTTCCGTTCCGTCCATATTCAAAAACAATCCAGCAAACTGACTTTCTAAGATTTTGCATTTGAAATCAGCAGAAGATTTAAGCGCATATGTTTTTTTAACTGCACCTGTATTCTGAATCATCACCATCCCATTCTGATCGTCTTTATTGACAAGTGCGAAGGCATCGCTATCCAAATCGTCAAAGAATTTTTTCTTCGCTTTGATGTATTCATCAAACGTTTTGTGATAATCCAAATGATCGTGCGTGATGTTGGTAAACACAGCTCCGGAAAATTTCAATCCTGAAATTCTTTTCTGAACAACAGCATGAGAACTTACTTCCATAAAACAGTATTTACAACCTGCATCTACCATTTGCTTCATCAACAGATTAAGTTGAATAGAATCTGGAGTAGTATGTGTTGCAGGAAACTCTTCCTTGCCAATTTTGTAAACTACCGTAGAGATTAATCCCGAATTAAATCCAAGAGACAGAAAAAGATTGTGAAGAAGAGTAGCAGTGGTTGTTTTTCCATTTGTCCCGGTAATTCCAAGCAACTTTAATTTCTCCGAAGGGTTATGATAAAAATTGGAAGCAATTATTCCAAGCGCTGATTCGCAGTCTTTTACTTTTACATACATTACATTTTCATTTTTCTGCTTAGGAAATTCCTCGCAAACAACAGCAACAGTTCCTGCCTCAACAACCTGTGAAATAAATTTATGTCCGTCATTCTGCGTTCCGCGCACAGCAATGAAAAGAGAATCCTTGCCTGCTTTCCTTGAATCGAAACAGATAGAGGAAACAGAAATCTCCGTTGAACCAACAACTTCAACAAGACCCGCTTTATATAATATGTCTTTCAGCAATTTCATTATGACAATTCAAGAATCAGTTCTGTTCCTTTTGAAAATTTTGTTCCTGCACTTATTGATTGTTTTGTAATCGCTCCTTTACCGATAATCTTCACTCTGAAGCCTGCATTCTCCAGCAGATAAAGCGCATCCTTCAATCCCATTCCCAACACATTCGGCATCACCCGATTTGTAAGCGACTGATTAATGTTGTTGTCTTTAAAAACAGCACATGAATCCTTTCGAACGGACACATTCACATACTCAGCAGAAGAAGAACTTGTATTCGCAGAAATGTTCAGATTACGGCAAACTGTTTCAATATCTTTTCGCGAGCCATTTTTTATAACAGGAATTCTTGTGTCAAGATTTTGTATTTCGTTCACTTCACTGTGTATATCTGAAAGCGATGAATACACTTTGTCTGAGATTTCTTTGAAGATGGGGCCCGCCACCGCATTACCATAGTAAACTCCTTCAGAGGGAGCATTCACCACCACGATGCAGGAATATTTTGGATTATCTGCAGGAAAATATCCAACAAAAGAAGCTTGGTAAGTTGTACTCTTACTGTCCTGACCATACCCTCCTCCACTCTTCGCAATCTGAGCTGTTCCGGTTTTTCCAGCAATTTTATAATCCGCATTTTTCAGATTGGTTGCAGTTCCTTCCAGCACGACCCCCTCCATCATCTCTTGTGCTTTCTTAATTGTTGAAGCAGATGCGATGTGCGGATGAATAACTTCGGATTGAAATTCTTTTATCGCTTTTCCCTGCTTGCGAACTTCGCGCACAAAACGCGGCTTCATCATCACACCATCATTTGCAACCGCATTGTAAAAAGTGAGGATCTGAAGCGGTGTGAGGCGCAATTCATATCCGAAAGACATCCATGGCAACGAAACACCCGACCATCTCTTGTCTTTTGTAGATTTTACATCCGGACTTCCGGAACCTGCAATATCAAGTTCGGGATTAAGATTGATCCCCATTTTATACAAGCGGTCAATAAACCGCTGAGAACTTTTTGCATAATATTTATAAATAAGTTTTGCAGTTCCCACATTAGAAGAATGTTCAAACACCTGTTTCACCGTAAGTTTTCCCAATCCGCCTTCATGCGCATCTTTTACTTCCTGATTCAGCAGTTTCCATTTTCCATTTCCGGTATTTATGGTATCCTTCAGATCAAATTTCCCATCTTCCATTCCGGCCATAAGCGAAACGAGTTTGAAAGTGGAACCCGGTTCTGTGCTTTGTCCAATCGCGTAGTTGTAATTTTCGTTATAGGTGGCTGTGTCTATGCGGGAGAGATTTGCAATTGCTCGTACTTCCCCAGTTTTTACTTCCATCAGTACAACACAGCCCCAACCCGCCTGATGTTTTTTCAATTGCTGATACAATGCATTTTCCGCAACATCTTGAATATTTATATCCAGTGTTGAAACAATATCACATCCATCCTGCGGATCAATTTCATTTTCTTCGTTCACCGGCATTTCAACTCCTCCGGCAATTTTCCGAACAAGGCGTTTTCCTCCTATCCCCGTTAACTGCTGATTGAATGCACCTTCTAATCCAACAGGTTTTGCATTCTCTCTATAATACCCAATGGTGCGTGATGCAAGAAATTTGAAAGGGAGCTCACGTTTTCCTTTTTGAGTGCAGATCAACCCGCCTTTAAATCTGCCCTTGCGAAAAAGTGGAAAACGCTTTAACTTCTGAAGATCCTGATAAGAAACATTTTCATGAAGACTATAATATCTGTCTCCCAAAGCTCTTACATTGATGAGCTCCCGCTTGTAAACCGATTTTGTTTTATCTGCAAAAAGATTTGAGATGCAGAGTGAAAGCGAATCAACGTTAGCATCAAAAATATCATCGGTAATCGCTTCGGAATTAAGGTCAACTGCAACATCATAATAAGGAAGAGAAGTTGCAAGCAATTGCTCGTTTACATCAAAAATATTTCCGCGCAACGCTTCAATGCTTGCATAATGAATCGTAAGTTCATTGGCACGTTGTTTCCAGAACGCTCCTTCTCCAATCTGAATCTTTACCACTCTCGCAACCACAAATCCTGAAAGCAAGAAGACAAACAGATACACTAAGTAAATTCTCCACAGTATATCTTTTCTTACATCTAAAGCCATTTCAGTTTTTATTTTCTATTGGAGCGTTGCTGTTTAATTTCACGACAATTTTTTTCGGAGGAACCATAGATTCCTTCAGCCCCATAGGAGCAACCACGCGCGCCACCTCACTCTGATTGCTCATGAACATGAGCTCAGATTTGGCAATGATGTATTGTGATTTAAGTTCTTTGAGTTCGTTAGTAATACGGCTTATCTCCCGCACAGATTTTTCTGCGTAATAACCATTAGCAATGTATCCGAGACCAATAAGGGTTAAAAAAAGAATGAAAGGAAGCAACGCAATTACGTTGTCTTTGGAAAGAAAATTTCCACTAAAAATGTTTAAAAAAGAGCGGGCAATTTTTTTACCCCGGCTTTTCGGAGTGAATTTTTTTTCGGCAGGTTGTTCCGGATTCGGAACTTCTTTAAACTTATTCATTTTAATTGCCTCTCCTAAATCCTCTCCTTCAGAGAGGATTTATAAATTATTATCGTTTTATCTCCTCCCTGAAGGGGAGGTTGAGAGGGGCTGCTTTTCAGCCACTCTCAGTTTTGCACTTCTGGCCCTGCTGTTCTGCTGTATCTCTTCTTCACCTGGCACTATCGGCCTTTTGTTTATCGCTTTGAAAGGCGCTTTTACATTTCCATATATGTCTTTCTCCGCCTCACCTTCAAATTTTCCGAAACGAAAAAAGTTTTTTACAATTCTGTCTTCCAGTGAATGGTAACAGATAACTGCAATCCTTCCTCCTTCCTTCAAAACTTCTGAACTCTGTATCAGTAAATCTTTCAGCGCATCCAACTCATCGTTCACTTCTATTCTTAATGCCTGAAAAACTTTCGCATAGAACTGATTTTCTTTTCCTCTTTCAGCGCAGCTTGCAATCGTGTTTTTTAAATCATTCACCGTTCTTATACTGCTTCGGTTTGCTGCAATTTTCTTTACAACTTGTCTTGCGTTGTTTAGCTCTCCATACTCCCAGAAAATCCTTCTAAGCTCTTCTTCGGAGTAGGTCTCGATGATCTCTTGCGCTGTTACTTCTACTTCTTTATTCATTCTCATATCGAGTTCTGAATCAAAACGAGTGGAAAATCCTCTTTCCGCAGAATCGAATTGATGAGAAGAAACTCCGAGGTCTGCGAGCAAGCCATCGATCTCTGTAACATTCTGTTCGAGGAGCGCATCTTTCATATCTCTGAAATTGCTAGGGATAAGGATAAATCGTTTGTCGTCCGGTTTATTCTTCACCGCATCTTCATCGCAATCAAATCCAAACAATTTTCCAGTAGAAATATGTTCAAGTATCTCTCGTGAGTGTCCTCCTCCACCGAATGTTGCATCCACATAAGTTCCTTCCGGTCGGATGTGCAGGGCTTCAATACAATCTTTCAAAAGAACAGGAGTGTGATAGGCACCTTCCTTCATCTCGCATCATTTACTTTTATCCTTATTACCCATCACCTTCTCGGCAAGAGAAGCATAGTCAACTGATTTATCTGTAATCATCTTGTTAAATTCTGTGAGAGACCAGATCTCGATCCGATTCGCATAGGCATAAAACACTGCGTCTTTTTTAATTCCTGCATAACCTAGCAGGCGTTGCGGAAGAAGAAGTCTTCCTTGTCCGTCCAAAAACATTTCTGTTGCACCGTCATGAAACTTCCTATAGAAAATGCGGCTGTCTGTTTCAAACAAATTCAGCTTACTCATCTCACCGGTAATTTCCTTCCACACATTAAAAGGATAAAGAGTGAGATGTTTTTCGAAACCGCGGTTGAGTACAAATTTTTCGCCCGCTTCAGGAGATACCTGTCGCTTCAACGCAGCAGGGAAAAGCACTCTGCCTTTTGAGTCAACTGAACATTCAAATTCTCCTGTGAAGTGCGACATGGTTTTTTCTTGTTCCGCGAGGAAATATTAGCGTTTGATTTTGTTGGGACAAATGTAAATAATAATTTCCCACTAATTACCACAATGTTGATAATATTTTCTATTTAATTACTTTAATAACAAATCAAATAAATCAATATACTATGAAATAGCACATAAAAATAGAGGTGGTAAAATATGGGAGTATTTTGTTAATAACCTGTTTATTGATGTTAATTCAACTTTTTAGTTTATTTTTAAAAAGCTCGTTAATCTCAAAGCGTTATTTTTGTGTTCGTCATTGCAATGACGTTCCTTATGCTCAAAAAAATTGATATAGACGAGGTGTTCCGCGGAAAAAATGCGGCACTGTATAAATTACTTCCCGGATTTATTTTTTCTTATTTAAAAAGGATTATTCACCAGAACGAGATAAACCGTTTTATTGAACACCATGGAAGTAAATATGATTTTGACTTTGTAAAAGCGATACTTGATGAATTTGGTATTCAAACAAAGGTGATCGGTGCAGAGAATATTCCACCATCAGGCGGCTGCATCTTCTCAGCGAATCATCCTCTGGGAGCACTGGATGCCATGGCGATGCTCGATGAAATGGGGGAAGTCAGAAGGGATGTGCGGTTTCTGGTCAATGATATGCTTATGAATCTGGACAACCTAAAAAATATTTTTGCGGGCGTAAACAAAGTGGGAAAAACCTCAGCAGAAGCGCTGCAGGAAGTTGAAAATGTTTATTCGCAAAATATTGCAGTCGCTACCTTTCCCGCAGGACTTGTTTCTCGCAAACAATTTCTTAACGGACATTTTGGCAAATATGTAATCAATGACCTTGAATGGAAAAAAAGTTTTATCTCCCGAGCAAAAAAATACCAAAAGAATATTATTCCCGTTTTTATTGACGGGAAAAACTCAAACTTCTTTTACAACCTTGCGCTCTGGAGGAAGCGACTGGGAATAAAGATGAATATTGAAATGCTTTATCTTGTTGACGAATTACACAAGCAACAAAACAACACAATTACTGTTATCTTTGGAAAAGAAATTCCCTTCGAAACATTTGATAAACGCATGAGCGACAGTGAGTGGGCAGAAAAAGTGAAGGAACATGTGTATAGAATGGGGAAAGAAAAATTAAGTCTAAAGTTTGAAACTTCAAGTTGAACAGCTAATTATATGAAACCAATAATTCCTCCTATTGATAGGAATCTCCTCCTAAAGGAACTAACCAAAGAAAGATTTATCCGTGATACAAATTACGGATCGAACGAGATTTATGTAATAACGCAACACAACGCGCCTAATGTTCTTCTGGAAGTCGGAAGATTACGCGAAGTTTCTTTCCGCACAGGTGGAGGAGGCACGGGAAAAGAGTATGATCTGGATAACTTTGATACCGACAATATCTGCTACCAGCAATTAGTCGTGTGGAATCCTGCAGATAAAGAAATTGTAGGAGGATATCGCTTTATGCTTATTCGCGATGCACAAAAAGATGAAAAAGGAATTCCGAAACTTTCCACATCTCATTTCTTTAAGTTCAGCGAAAAGTTTTTAAAAGATTACGCTCCTTATACAATTGAACTTGGTCGTTCTTTCGTTCAGCCACTGTACCAGCCCAGTGCAGGAAACCGGAAAGGATTATTCTCGCTCGATAACTTGTGGGATGGGCTTAGTGCTGTTCACGTGGATAATCCGGATGTGAAATATTTTTTCGGAAAAATGACGATGTATAAAGATTATAACCGACAGGCGAGAGATATGATCTTATATTTTCTGGATGTTTATTTTCCTGATCCGGAAAAATTAGTCATACCGCTTCATCCGCTTCCTTTTGAAACCGATATTTCAGAATTTAAATCGCTTTTAAAGAAGGGCATGCCTTACAAAGAAGGATATGCCATTCTTAATCAGTCCGTTCGCAAATTAGGAGAGAATATTCCTCCCATGTTCAACTCCTACATGAACATTTCTCCCAGCATGAAAACTTTTGGCGCGGCAGACAACCACGATTTCGGAAGTGTGGAGGAAACAGGAATACTTGTTACAATTGCCGATATTTACGAGAGTAAAAAAGAAAGGCATATCGCTTCGTATAAGAAGAAATGAAAAGCAAATCAGATTTTTTTCAGTTAATCTACGATGTGGTGCGGGAAATTCCGAAAGGAAGAGTTACTTCCTATGGCGCGATCGGAAAATACCTCAGCTCAGGAAAATCTGCAAGAATAGTTGGCTGGGCAATGAACGCAGCGCACTCCCAGAAAAAATTTGTTCCTGCTCACCGCGTTGTTAACCGAAACGGAGAACTAACCGGAAAACATCACTTCGGACATCCTAAACTGATGCAAAAACTTTTAGAAAAGGAAGGAATAAAAGTAAAGCACGATAAGATTCTGAATTTCAAAAAACTGTTTTGGGATCCTGCGGAAGAACTGAAAATGTAATCCTCATTTTAATTTTTCATACACCAAATACGAAAATGCGTATTTGTTTTTCTCATCAGTAGTCATGTTTTTCCTGCTTGTAAGCTTCCATTTACTTTCCTCCAATTTCGGGAAAAATGCATCGCCATCAAACGAATGGTGAATTTTTGTGTAGTATATTTTATCGGCAATATCAAACGTCTGCCTGTAAATATCGGCTCCGCCAATTATGAAAACTTGCCCCCCGCCCTGAAGGGAGCTATTGCGGTTGTCTTCCCCCTTTAGAGAAGAGGCGGCTGTTTTCAATGCCTCTTCAATTGAGTTAACAACAATGCATCCCTCCGCTTTAAAATCTTTTTGCTTTGTAACTACAATATTAGTTCTCCCATCCAGCGGACGGTACTTAAGCGGGATGGAATCATAATTTTTTCTTCCCATGATCACACAATGTCCCATAGTAACATCACGGAAATATTTCATGTCCGTTGGCAAATGCCAAGGAAGGTCGTTGTTTTTTCCTATAACATTATTCTCGGAGACAGCGACTATGAGTGATATAATCATAAGAAAAAATTAATTACCGCAACGAAGTACGAAAAAAATACGAACATACGAACTACGAACAGACTATTTTTTAAAGTTAAACCCCTTCGTACTTCGTAAGTTCGTAAAAGATTCGTACTTCGATGAAATATTAAGCGTATGCAATGCTCGCATCAAAAGTTTCTTCGCTGCTATGCATCATATCTAATTCCCATCCTTGCGGAAAAGGCGCTTCCAGTAAGGCACCACGAAGCATATTCGGATACATCTCCGCATAAGTTTGAATTTGGCTCGCACTAATCCTTCTGTAAATAAATGAACGATGGATTTTTCTCGGATGGTCAATTCCTGAAGCCGCCATCAGTTCCACCGCACTCTTTACAGTTTCCTCATGAAAGTTTGAAACGCGAACTCGTTTATCAGCCACGTCAAGTCCTTTCATCAAGTTCTGGTCTTGGGTTGCAACACCCGTAGGACATCTATTCGTGTTACACTCCAACGCCTGTATGCATCCGAGGGAAAGCATCATGGCGCGCGCGCTGTTGCACATGTCCGCACCAAGCGAAAGATTTTTCACAATATCAAAACCTGTAGAAACTTTTCCGGAAGCAATGATACGGATGTGTCGTTTGAGCGCAAAGCCGTTCAGCGCATCATGCACAAACGCAAGCGCATCGCGCAGAGGCATTCCCACATAATTTGAAAATTCAAGAGGAGCTGCACCTGTGCCGCCTTCTCCCCCATCCACCGTGATGAAATCAGGCATAATGCCTGTCTTCACCATTGCTTTACAAATAGCGATGAACTGTAATTTTCTTCCCACACAAAGTTTGAATCCGATGGGTTTCCCTCCTGAAAGTGCACGAAGTTTTTTAATGAAATACATTAACTCTATCGGAGTGGTGAAAGCCGTATGAGCAGGAGGAGAAAGAACATCTTTTCCCATTTCCACGTGACGGATCTCTGCAATCTCAGAAGTAACTTTTTTCGCAGGAAGGATTCCGCCATGTCCCGGTTTTGCGCCTTGTGAAAGTTTTATTTCTATCATCTTTACATTTGGAAGCTGTGAGCGTTCTGCGAATTTCTCAGCATTAAATTCGCCTTCCCGGTTTCTGCACCCGAAATATCCTGTTCCGATCTGCCAGATGACATCTCCTCCCGGTTCAAGATGATACGGACTGAGTCCGCCCTCACCTGTATTGTGAGCAAAGTTGCCGAGTTTGGATCCTCCATTGAGTGCGAGGATCGCATTTTTGCTGAGCGAACCGAAACTCATCGCTGAAATATTCAGGATACTTGCAGAATAAGGCTGTTTACAATCCGGTCCGCCAACTATTACGCGCGGGTTCTGTTCCATCTTGTGCCCGTCAAGCGGAGCAATGCTGTGGTTGAGCCATTCATATCCAACTTCATAAACATTCAATTGTGTCCCAAAAGGAGTAGTGTCGTTTACTTTTTTAGCACGCTGATAAATAACACTGCGACTCATGCGGTTAAACGGTGTTCCGTCTGTATCCGACTCGACAAAATATTGATAAATTTTCGGACGCATCCATTCTGCCCACCAGCGCATTCTTCCGATTACCGGAAAGTTTCTTCGCAAAGAATGTGCGGGTTGCGTAATGTCCATAATCCCAATAAGAATTATCGGAATCGTGAGCACAAGCGACCACATGAATGGATTCCAGAAATAAGTGGCAACTGCTGTTACAAGCAGGGTTGCAATAGAAACATTATAGAATGAACGCATGGTATGGGGGTTTTAAAAAAAACAAAGGTAAATTTTATCCTAACGAAGTACGAAAAAAAATACGAACATACGAACTACGAACAGATAGTTTAAAAATTAGGGTTCGTACTTCGTAAGTTCGTAAAACGTTCGTACTTCGATGGGATAGCTATTAAACAGCAACCGGTGCTTTTATCGATGGATGCGGATCGTAATTCTCTATTGTAAAATCCTCGAACTTAAAATCAAAAATATTTTTCACCGCTGGATTTATTTTCATGGATGAAAGCGGACGAAAATCTCGTGAGAGCTGAAGGTTCACCTGATCAAGATGATTGGAATAAATATGCGCATCGCCAAAAGTGTGAATAAACTCTCCTAATTTCAAATTGCAAACCTGAGCCACCATCATCGTGAGCAAAGCATAGGAAGCGATATTAAAAGGAACTCCCAGAAAAATATCCGCGCTTCGCTGATAAAGTTGACAAGAAAGTTTTCCATCTAACACATAGAATTGAAAGAACGCATGACAAGGAGGCAACTTCATTTTATCAATATCTGCCACATTCCATGCACTAACAATCAGTCTGCGGGAATCAGGATTCATTTTGATCTGCTCAACCACGTTTGTGATCTGGTCAATTGTTTTTCCATCGGGGGTCGACCAGCTTCTCCACTGAGAACCATATACAGGACCAAGGTTTCCATTCGCATCCGCCCACTCATCCCAAATTCCTACTCCGTTATCTTTTAGGTATTTAATATTTGTATCTCCTTTCAGGAACCAAAGCAGTTCGTGAATGATAGATTTGGTATGAACTTTTTTGGTGGTGAGAAGCGGAAATCCCTCTGCCAGATCAAAACGCATCTGGTAACCGAAAATACTGATGGTTCCCGTACCTGTTCGGTCGGATTTTTTAGTGCCGTGTGCAAGCACATGGCGCATTAAATCATGGTACTGCTTCATAATACAAAGCAAAGTTATACATAAAACAGAAATCCCCCTGATTTCTCAGAGGGATTTTTCTGTGACGTTATTTTACTCTGCTTATTGCTTTATCGTCAGCTTTTGAACTATTATTCCGTTCTCTGATTTTACCTGCAGAAAATAAATTCCTCCTGGTACATTCAGATTCAGATTTGACGTGTGATTGGTAATGATTGTTGAATATACCTTGTCTCCAAGCATATTGTAAAT
>JACRAL010000036.1 GCA_016213435.1 Bacteroidota bacterium | reverse complement strand
TTTAACTTCTGCTTTAGCAGATCGGCAGCAGGTAATAGACCAAATCAGGAATGATGCCTTGTTCGAGTTTGAATTTCCGGTTATTACCAAAGAACCACAACTCAACCGTACTTTTAATCGCTGGATAAGAACAGATAATGAAATTTTAGTTACTTTTCGTGACCCGTATATTACTCCGGCAGCAGTTCAATATTTTGTTCAAAAATATCATTTGATACTTACTCATCAGCCAAGCCCGCTATTACCTGTTGGTAATCATACTTACTTTTTTCGTTTAGCGGCAGGTAGATGTATTAACAATACTTCCATCTCTGTTGCATCTTTAATTTGGGAGCAGGACAGCGCTATGGTTTTAATTTCTGAACCGGACATTCTTTTTCCTGCCTGTCAGTTCACCTATAATGACCCTTATTTTCCTGGCCAATGGCATTTGAAAAACACAGGGCAATGCCTTGATTATCCGCATGGTAATGCGCTTATTAGTGCAAATTGCCATATTGAAGATGTTTGGGCTCAAGGATATACAGGCAGTGGGATTAAGGTAGCAGTGGTTGACAATAATGGTTTTGAACTTACTCACCCGGATTTAGAAAACCAGTTCACAGATGGTTGGAACTGTAACGTTAACAGTTCATATATTTCACAATCAGGCTCTGCGCACGGTCAGGCTTGTGCCGGTCTGATTGCTGCAAAAGCCAATAATTCTATAGGCGTAGTAGGTGTAGCTTACAATGCTCGGATAGTACCTTATATTGCAAGTGAACTGACTAGTGGTGAGACATATACTTTGGCCTTTCAAAAAGCGCTTGAACAGCATGTAGATATTATCACTTGTAGCTGGGGCTATAATTTTGAGCCATTTCTATTTACATCTTGTAGCCTAGCTATTAGTAACTGTAAAACTAAAGGGAGAAATTACAAAGGTTGTGTAATTGTTGCTGCTTGCGGTAATTTTACTCTATATGGTCAAATGCAAGGCCAATCTGATAATGTATGGCCTGCATATTTATCTGATGTAATCGGTGTTATAGCAACCAATCCAAGTGATAAAATTAAGTCAAGTTATTCATTTGGTGGGGTTAACGATGGTTGGGGAGCTTCAAATACACCAGATAATAATTGGGGAAGCAACTACGGTCAATATTATGATATAGCCGCTCCGGGAACGCATCTAATAACTACGGATTATTCCCTTGGAGGATATAACACCGGTACAGCCTTGTCATATAATTATCACCACAACAATTGTGACAACACTGATTTAGCGAATGATTACACTTATTTTTGGGGCACGTCTGCTGCCGCCCCGATTGTTGCTGGTGTCGCTGCTCTAATTCTTTCAAAAAATCCTACTTTAACTTCCGACGAAGTTCAAGAGATTATTCAGCAAGGTGCGGATAAAGTAGGCGGTTACGATTACAATGCTGTTTCTCAAGGAAAGAGTTTAGAACTCGGGTATGGAAGAATTAACGCTTTAAAATCCATTATTTTGACTAATGGCATAAACGATATCAAAAAGATATTGGTATTATTAGAGTGATTAATCCGGTGCGGCAGCAACTGGAAATTGTTTATAAGTTGAACGATTCTGCCCCCAAAATCCACTTTCATTTATACGATTTACTTGGAAGAACGTCATATAGCGGCGTTCTAAACCCGCAGGCAACTTATTTTTCAACAGGCATAAGCGTTTTGCCTGCCGGGCTTTATGTCTTATCTTTTGCTGATGAAAAAGGAACTGTTTTGCAATCAGATAAACTTATAAAAGTAGAATAATGAAACCTGTATATTTAACATTATTTTTTACTTTCAATATTATAACTTTTGTCACACTGAGTTTGTCGAAGTGCAACTGTTTTGCCCAAATTCCTTTTGTAAAAACATACGGTGGCAGCGGAAATCAAAATGGCCGCAAAGTAATACAAACAAACGACGGGGGCTTTATGATTCTTACAAAAGATGGCAACAGTATCAATGGTATATTAAAAACAAATGCGAATGGTGATTCGCTTTGGTCAAAATCATTTTATACTCATAGGATTCGTTTAGTCTATTTTCAGCAAACCGCAGACAGTGGTTTTATATTTTGTGGTAATTTCGGAGACCCCGACTCTATTCCTTTCCCATTATTTACTTCCAATATTTATTTATTAAAAACAAATAAGTATGGAGATTCTCTCTGGAGTATAATTTATGATTTATCGCCGTTTACCGAGGCTGCAAATTTTATATCCGAAACTTCAGACGGTGGTTATATTTTAACCGGGGTATATAACTATGAAGATTATACAGGATCAGACATTTTATTTATGAAAACCAACTCAACCGGAGATAGCCTGTGGACAAAAATCTACGGAAACCCCGGGCAGGTATGGGATGAGGGCGTTTGGATAAACGAAACTCCTGATGGCGAATACCTTGCCTGGGTTAGTAATCCGGCCTGTTCTTTGATGAAATTAAATAGTTCTGGTGATACCTTGTGGTCTAAAGTGGTAATTAATAACTATAAGGCTTATTCATATTCAAAATGTTCAGATAATGGTTTTATTATGCTTTCAGGTATCTGGTATTCTTCCGAAAATTCAGACATTCGGGTGATAAAAACCGATAGTGTAGGAACTATTCAATGGGATAAATTATATGGCTGTGCAGGTTATGATGACGCGCATAATGTAACGCAAACCTTTGATGGCGGTTTTATGGTATTAGCTCGAAATATCTCATCTTGCTACCCCGGAACAGTTGTCTATTTAATGAAGCTTAATTCTCTCGGCGATACTCTTTGGTCAAAAACATTTCCCTCAATCTATTATCCAACTTCTTTTCAACAAACTCAGGATAGTGGGTTCGTTTTAACCGGAATTTATTATAAAGGAACAGATAACGATATTTTACTTATAAAAACCGACAGCGCCGGTAATTCACCCGCTTCCATCAACGAAATATTTGAAAAAGAACAAACGCTATTTTACCCGAATCCTTTTAATAAGACTGCCAAACTGAAAATTATTACTTCTAAAAATTACAGCAACATAAAATTTAATGTTTTTTCATCTTTGGGAATTAAAGTCGGTATTACTTTTTCAATTACTGAAAATGAAATTACTGTTGAAAGAAATGATTTACCATGCGGTATGTATTTTTATCAATTATTAGACAACGGAAAAATTCTACGACAAGGGAAATTTATTATTGAATAATTATTTCACACTTGTATAATATTTTTTAACAATACTTGATTTATTTCAATTTTTCGTATCTTTGCTCCATAATTCAAAAATTTAAAATTATGCCTTCAACATCAGAATCTGGTCACGCTAAAAATGTAGCAAGTTTCAGCAAACTATTAGTCGGCGTTCAGTCTTATGGCGCTTCCTATGCCCCCAGCGCGCCCGAAATAGCGGCAACAGCATTGCAAACCAAAAATGCTGCGCTCGACCCGGTCATACAATCAGTTACCAATGCCGTATCCCCGCATAAAAACGCTGTCAATGTACGTCAGGCAGCATTTAATCCCATGAGCAAACTCGTCACACGCATGGAAAATGCCCTCAAAGGCTGTGGAGCTGCAAAAAAAGAAATCACCGATGGCATTGGTTTTGCAAAAAAAATCAAAGGCGAACGCATAGACACAAAACACGCATTAGACGCCTTTATAGACAGCACCCATAAAGCAGGCACGCCTGTTGACTCTACCCCAACCACCGACGTAACACACGACGAACTGATAGAACATTCAGTTTCGCAAATGAGCTTTGACAACAGAATACAAAACTTTAAAAAACTTGTTTCATTCCTTTCGGGAATCACAAAATACAACCCCAACGAAGCCGATTTAAAAATCGCAGCCCTTACAACCTATGCCAATAGCCTGCAACCCCTCAATAACGCAGTAAACACAGCATTCATTACCCTTTACAAAGCCCGTACAAACCGTGATAAACAATTATATGCCGAAGGCACAGGAGCGCACGACCTGCTCCAGCAAACAAAATACTATGTGAAAAGCGCTTATGGCCCTCAAAGCCCT
>JACRAL010000035.1 GCA_016213435.1 Bacteroidota bacterium | reverse complement strand
AGATGCCTCTTCTTCCACTCCCTGATAGGCGAGCAGCAACTGGCTGCGGATGCGCCCCGTATAATAATAAACCGTGCTCGGAGTATCTATGGTTTGAAGCGCTCCTATGCCCAGCGCCAGATCGGCTGCCTGTATGGCTGCCTGCCCAAAGCTATGTGCATCTAATCCTTCGGTGCGTTTATCTTTTGCCAGCTGATGTATAGCCGCAAAAGCGGTCATATCAATGATGCTGTTGTTCAGCGGGCTTGCTGCGCCAAGCGCTGTGTGCCTGTCTCGGATATCACTTCCGAGCGTGATCATTTTTTCCTTTTCATAGATGGGTATATCTATGCGTACTGTTCTTGTTGACATGATGGTTTTGTTTGTTTAGTATATAGAATTGTATGTTTGATGTTAAATACTCTGTTCTATCTTCATAGAACTCTATGTTTGATTCTCAATACCATGTTCTATCTTCATAGAACTCTATGTTTGATTATCAATACCATGTTCTACCTTCATAGAACTCTATGTTTGATTATCAATACCATGTTCTACCTTCATAGAACTCTATGTTTGATTATCAATACCATGTTCTACCTCTACAACATCCTGTTCCTGCTCTCAGACATCCTATTCTTGGTCTCTGATACCCTATTTCTGTTATGACCCCTCTTATAAATCGGGCATCTTTTTTACGTAAGTCCTAATATTCATAACTGCTTTACTTATTCTCCACCACCAATTTCTTATTAATGGTTTGCTCCCCTATGTTTACTTGCAGAAAGTAAATACCCGCAGGAAAATCAGTTCCAAGGTCAATGTTTAATGTTTCAGATTGGGAAGAGGTACCTGCTTTTTGGAAATACACACTCTCTCCGATAACATTGTAAACCGCTATTTGATTTATACTTCCACTGTCAATTGTTGCAGTGAACTTTCCATTGCTTGGATTTGGGTAGATAATAGGGTTGTCATTTATCACCAATGAAAAAATATCTGTAGTGATGTTATTTCTCCATAACTCAACTCCATTTGTTCCCTGGGATGCAGCAAAATATAAAGTGCCATTAACATCGGTTAAATAAGAAGGAGATAAATCGAATGAACCGGATAAGCCAGGCCAAATATCTTTTTCCATGACTGTGCCAACAGCCGTACCATCACTCTTCCATAATTCCCACCCATTTGTACCATTGTATGCAATAAAATATAAAATACCATTGGAGTTGGTCAAATCAGAAGGATATGAATTGTTATAACCAGGAAAAACATCTTTTACCATAACTGTGCCTGTGGCTGTGCCATCACTTTTCCATAATTCTATTCCATTCCAGCTGCCATCGTACGCGCTAAAATATACAGTGCCATTAACATTAGTCAAATATGCAGGATTTGAACTGCCTGCTGGATTAATATCTTTTACTATAACTGTGCCGGCATCCGTGCCATCGCTCTTCCATAATTCAACTCCATTCGTACCATCGTATGCGCCAACATATAAGGTGCCATTGGCATTAATTAAATCGAAATGCTCTGAACTACCAGCCGGGTTAATATCTTTCACCATGCTTGTGCCGGCAGTCGATCCATCACTCTTCCATAATTCGTCTCCATTTGTTCCATTGTCTGCAAAAAAATATAAAATACCATTACTATTAGTAAAATACGGGAAAGCGAAAGTAGGCGCGGTAATAGGCATTGAACTACTTGCACCGGGATAGATATCTTTGACCATAACTGTCCCTGCATTAGTACCATCGCTTTTCCATAATTCATATCCATTTGTGCTATCGTTTGAAGTAAAAAATAAAACGCCATTGACGTTGGTCAAATAAGCAGGATTTGAACTACCTGTTGGATTAATATCTTTTACTATAACTGTGCCTGCATCCGTGCCATCGCTTTTCCATAATTCATATCCATTTGTGCTATCATTTGCAGTAAAAAATAAAACACCATTGACATTGGTCAAATAAGCAGAATTTGAACTACCTGTTAGATTAATATCTTTTACTATAACTGTACCTACATCCGTGCCATCGCTTTTCCATAATTCATAGCCATTTGTGCCATCGTTTGCAGTAAAAAATAAAGTGCCATTTACATTGGTAAAATACGGAGAAGTCATCGTGGACATTGCACTGGTTACACCGGGATAGATATCCTTGACCATGACTGTGCCTATATCCGTGCCATCGCTTTTCCATAATTCTTTTCCGTTCGTGCCATTGTCGGCCGCAAAATATAAAGTGCCATTGATATTGGTTAAGAAAGAGGGGTATGAATCACCAGTCCCTGTATAAATATCTTTAACCATGATTTGTGCGTTCACGCTCAACCCGCCTAATGCGAAGACTGCTGTCGATAAGGTTATTTTCTTTATCAAGATCATTGTTTAAAAATGAAATAATATTGATTTTTTCTACTCTCAGTATAACAAAGGTCGATTAAAGAAACTTGTATAAAAAATAACTTTCATACTTATTTAATAAGTATGATTTAGTATGCTGATTCTTCAGAATATTATTTTCTGCTATGTATAATCAGAATTATACATACCTTTCCGCTTAATAATCTATACAGGTATGAAAAAGACAAGTGCTGCGCTTTTCGAGTTAATCCATTCGCTCAGCATGGCTGAAAAAAAGTATTTCAGGATGTCTTCCTCCTTAAAGGGAGGAGATAAAAGCTATCTGAAATTATATGATGCGATAGAAAAACAACGCAGTTATAATGAACATGCCATTCGCAGTGCCTGCCGTGGAGAAAAGTTTTTGCAGTATCTGGCAGTAGCCAACAGCCGTCTTTATAATAATATTCTCCGGAGCTTGGAAAACTATCACCGCGGTGCAGATATAAACCTGCATAACCAGCTAAGAAAAGCTGAAATTCTTTTAGGCAAAGGACTTACCTCTCATGCGCTGAAACTATTAAAGACAAGCAAAGCAATTGCCTATCGGCATGAACGATGGGAATTGCTGATGGAAATATTGGTTATGGAACGCACTCCATACACGGCTGTGGAATTATTGAACATGCCTCATCTGAATCAAGAAATAAAAGCGGTGCTGGAAAAACTAAACAACATTGATGATTACCGGACATTGCATCATAATTTACACGCAAGAGTTCAAAAATCGGGACACGTGCGCACAAAAAAGGAAGAAGTGTTTATTGCAAAACTGATGCGGCATCCTCTTCTTCGTAATTCCGAGCAAGCATTATGCGCAGAAGCAAAAGCATATTATTATGAAATATGGCATCAGAGCTATCTCTTTAATCAGGATTCTATTAAAGGATACGAAACAGCAAAAGAACAATGTGCTTTTATAGAAACACACTTCCATCGGTTAAGAGATCCGGAGAAAAAGCATCTCTTCGCGCTGAATATGTCCGTGATCTTCATGGGATATATTTTAGCGTCCAACCGCAGCATATATGGCGAGGTGCAGAAGGTGCTGCAAAAGATCCGCGCTTATCCGATCATTTCCCCTTCGATCAAGGCAAAATTCTGGACATCTTCCTATGTAAATGAATTGAATGCATACATAATGGCAAATGACTTTGAAAGAGTATTTCCTGTTTTGAAAACAATAAAAGGAAATGAAGATATAGTGGATTATGCCCCTGCAATTACAAGAATTACCCTTTTTTATAATATCGCCTATTTACTCTTTGGCGCGGGCAGCTATAAGGAGGCATTACACTGGCTCAGAAAAATTCTTGACAATCCATCGAATGAACTCCGGAAGGATACTCAGGCATTTGCACGCATCCTCCACCTGCTCATTCACTACGAATTGCACAAGGATGAAGAATTGCTGGATTCATTGAAACGCAGCGCCAAGAATTTCCTTTCCACGCGCCAGCGCATTTTCAAATTAGAAAATGCATTAATGCATTGCCTGAATCAAATCATGGGCAAGCCAATCAGCAAAAAAGAACGCAGCGCTGCTCTTCAGGAATTTAAAATAAGTTTATTGAAGCTGATGAAAAATCCGATGGAGAAAGCAGTGATGGATGAGTTTGATTTTCTGAGCTGGGTGGAAAGCAAAATTCAGAATAAAACTTTTTCGGAGGTGGTTAAAGAGAAAGCCCAATTATCAATTATCAATTGACAATTAAGGCATGGGGCGGGTTTGGTTGCATGTGTTAGAAAAAAAATACTTATAAAATCAATCTGTCTTTTTATACATTTGTACATCCAATTATAATTTATCCTCATGAGACATCTTTACCGCTTTTACCTGACAATTCTCATTTCAGTTTGCCTCTTGCCTGTTGCCTATGCAACACATATAGTAGGAGGCGCTTTGACCTACATTTACAATGGTGGTTCCAATTATACAATAACACTTAAGCTTTACCGCGATTGTAATGGAGTTGCACTGCCGGGCAATGTAACCATTTCAGTAAGAGGATATAATGGGGCAACTTTTTCCACTAATAAAGATATTTCCATAGCGCTTACATCCAGTTCTTTCCTTACTTCTAACCTTGATAGTTGTGCCGTGCCTCCTAATCCTATGCCCTGTGTTCAGGAAGGTATTTATACTATTACTGTAAATAATCTGCCTCCAAATCCCGGAGGATATCATTTGTATTATTCTCTTTGCTGTAGAAACGGTACAATCTCTAATATTGTTAACCCCTCTGGCGTTGGAGAAACTTTTTATGCTTACATCCCGGGAACTTCTTTTATTTGGAACGAAGAGTTTACTCTTGCCAACGGAACTACCGTTGATGCCGGATCAACTGCTTGGACAAGAACCTTAGGCACTACTCCTCCAACTTATGCACGAGTAGAAAATAATCTTTTTGAAGTATCCGGTGCCAATAATGCTGAGGCAACATGGACATCTCAACTTATCAACATTTCAGCATATCCCTCAGGTGCTGACTTAAGCGTTAATCTTTCGGAAGCTTCAAATCTCGAAGCTAATGATTCTATTTTAGTGTACTACAGTTTGGATGGAGGACCTTTAACATTATTTACAACCAATGGTGCCATAGCAAATGACTTTACAGCTGCCACCGCTTCTGTTGCCGGATTAATCGGCACCAATGTTCAGCTTTTTATCCGGGTTCATTACGATGGCGCTTCCAATGGAGAACTCTATCGCTTTGATAATATAATGGTGTCTGATCCCAGTACTTTTGTTGCTAACAACAATCCCATTTACAATCAATTTCCTCCGCTATTCATGTGTCAGGGAAAACCCATTGTATTTGATCATTCCGCTTCTGATGCAAATGGCGATTCGCTAGCATATTCGCTTTATACACCTTACTTGGATGTTGCCCCGACATATACTAATAATATTGCCGCTTTCACTCCCGTTACTTACATAGGAGGCTATTCTGCCAGCAGTCCTCTTAATTCAGGAGGTCCCGCATTAACTTTAAATTCTTCTACAGGAATGCTTACAGGCACTCCTAACTCCATAGGTCAATTTGTTGTTGGAATAAAAACCTCAGAATACAGAAGCGGAACTCTTCTCAGCGAAATGGTTCGTGACTTTCAGTTCAATGTGGTAAACTGCCCGCCTCCCGCTCAGGCAAATATTTCAGGAAGTTCTCTTTCTGCCTGCAGAAATGTTCCTTACACCTTTCCGGATAGCAGTGATGCCGTTGCTACAAACTGGTATTGGGATTTCGGAGACCCTGCTGTGTTAACAGATACATCTTACATGCAATACCCTTCCTATACCTATACTGCCACAGGCACCTATACCGTCACTCTCATTATTAATAAAGGAACTTCTTGTGCTGATACCTCAGTTCAAACGGTAACTGTTTCTGTTCCTTCCACGCCAATTGCAGGAGGTACCAGTCCTGTATGTTCCGGACAAGATCTGAGCCTGACGGCAAGTAATATTATTGGGGCAACATATGCATGGGCTGGACCAAATAGTTTTTCATCTTCCTCTCAGAACCCTGTTATTTTCAGTGCTCCTTCTGCGGCTTCAGGAACGTATTCGGTAATTGCAACCGTTTCAGGATGTCCGGGCAATACAGCCACTGTTACAATAACGGTAAACCAAACACCATCAGCAACAGCGACAAACAACAGCCCAATCTGCATGGGAGTTGATCTGAGTTTAACAGCATCTTCCACAGGAACTTCTTATAGCTGGACAGGACCCAACGGATTCACCTCCACTTCTCAGAATCCTGTTATTACTGCTGCGGGAACTGTCGATGCCGGAACCTATTCTGTAACATCTTCAGCAAACGGGTGTACAAGTCCTGTTACAACAACGAGTGTTGTGGTGAATCCTCCGCCTTCTTCACCAATCTTAGGATATAACTCTCCTGCTTGTTCAGGGCAAACACTTTCTCTTACAGCGAGCACACTTGCCGGAGCAACTTATTCCTGGACGGGACCAAACAGTTTCTCTTCAACATTACAAGATCCAACCATTGCAGGCGTATCCACTGCGGCATCAGGCACTTATTCTATGACTGCAATTGTGGCAGGATGTCCTCCGCTGACTACCGTTACTGTTTCAGTAACTATAAATCAAACGCCTGCTCCACCAACAGCCGGAAGCAATTCTCCCTTGTGCGTTGGCGCAGATATTAGTCTGACAGCAACAGGAACCGGAACTACATACAGTTGGAGCGGACCGAACGGTTATTCTTCTACCTCTCAGAACCCTGTCATCAGTAGTGTAACAACAACTGATGGCGGAAGCTATACTGTAAATACAACTTCTGCTATAGGTTGCACCAGCAATGATGCAATGGTAAATGTAGTGGTGAACCCTCCGCCACCTGCACCCACTGCCGGAAGCAACATGCCTTGCGCAGGAACAACTCTGTCACTTACGGCAAGTACTATAGCAAGTGCGACTTATAATTGGAGCGGACCGAATAGTTTCACTTCCACTTTACAAAACCCAACTATTGCAAACGTAACCACGAATGCCGCAGGAACTTATTCTGTAACCGCCACGGTTCCGGGATGTTCAACAAGTCCTGCAGGAACAGTTGCAGTAACTATTATACCTCTTCCTGCTGCCCCTGCGGCCGGAAGCAACTCGCCTGTTTGTCCAGGGCAGGATATAAATTTAACTGCAACAGCAAGCGGCAACCCAAGTTATTCATGGAGCGGACCAAACAATTTTACTTCTGCTTTGCAGAATCCGGTTATTACGTTTGTTACCACTTCTGATGGCGGTACTTATTCTGTAACTGCCACCGAAAATGGATGTGCAGGACCTGCAGGCACTGTTTCTGTAACCATTACAACTCCACCGCCTGCTCCCGTTGCCGGAAATAATGGACCTGTATGTGTAGGTAATGATCTTTCTCTTACAGCAAGTACGATTGCCGGTGTAAATTATTTCTGGGCCGGACCGAATGGCTATACTGCTATGTTTCAACAAAACCCAACTATTGCTTCTGCCAGTACGGTGAATGCAGGAACTTATTCTGTGGCAGTGGTTTCCATTGCAACCGGATGTGCAAGTACAATAAGCACAACTACTGTGATTGTGAATCCTTCTCCTTCAGCACCAATACTTGCTAGCAACAGTCCGGTTTGTTCCGGACAAACATTAAGTTTAACCTGCAGCACAATTATAGGCGCCACTTATTCATGGAGCGGACCCAATGGTTTTTCATCCAACTCTCAAGATACTGCAATTGGAAATATTACCACCGCTGCATCAGGCACCTATTCTCTTACTGCATCTGTTGCGGGATGTCCTCCTCTTGCTACCGAAACAATCTCTGTTACAATCAACCAAACTCCTGCAACGCCAACAACAGGAAGTAATTCCCCTGTTTGTGCAGGAAACGATATTTCACTTACAGCAAGTTCTACAGGAGCAACCTATAACTGGAGCGGACCAAACGGATTTACTTCTTCCTCGCAGAATCCGGTTATTCCTGCTGCTTCAACATCTGACGCAGGCAGCTATTCTGTAACTGCAACTTCTGCGGCAGGTTGCATCGGTACAGCAAGCACGACAAGCGTGACCGTGAATCCTCCTCCAAGTACTCCTCTTGCAGGAAGCAACAGCCCGGTTTGTTCCGGACAAACTCTTTCACTTACATCCAATACGATTATAAGTGCAACCTATGCATGGAACGGTCCGAATAGTTTCACTTCCGCTTCGCAAAATCCTATTATCGCAAGTGTAACTACTGCGGCATCCGGAACTTATTCGGTTGTTGCTTTTGTTCCCGGCTGCGGATCAACCTCTGTAGGAACTGTGTCAATTACCATTAATCAAACGCCTTCTGCTCCTTCGGCAGGAAATAATTCTCCTATTTGCTCCGGACAAGATTTGAGTTTAACAGCAAGTGCTACCGGAACAACTTACTCTTGGAACGGACCCAATGGATTTTCTTCTTCTTCTCAAAATCCTGTTATCAATGGTGTATCCACAACTGATGCAGGAACATATACTGTGAACGCAGTAACAAACGGATGTACAAGTGCTGATGCGACAACTTCTATCACAATTAATCAAACACCTGCAGCGCCTGTTGCAGGAAGTAATTTTCCTGTCTGTTCAGGACAAGACCTGAGCCTGACTGCAAGTTCTACCGGAACAACATATTCATGGAGCGGACCAAATGGATTTATTTCTGCTTCACAGAATCCTGTTATTAGTGGCGTAACTACAACTGAGGCGGGAACATACACAGTAAATACAACGACAAACGGATGTACAAGCGCTGATGCTGTCGTTTCAGTCACAGTTAATCAAACTCCGGCAGCGCCAACGGCAGGAAACAGCAGCCCAATCTGCTCCGGACAAACTTTATCGCTTACTGCAAGCAACATTTTCGCAGCAACATATAATTGGAACGGACCAAATAGTTTTTCTTCTTCTTCTCAGAATCCTATAATTGTAAAGGCGGCAATTGCTGCAGCGGGGACTTATTCTGTCAGTGTTACCGTTAGCGGATGCACAGGACCAGAGGGAATAACTTCGGTAACAGTGAATCCAACACCTACTCCTATAGTTGGAAGCAACTCTCCTGTTTGCGAAGGAAGCACGTTATCACTCACTTCCAGCACTGTGGCAGGAGCCACTTACGATTGGAGCGGACCAAATGGATTCACATCCACTTCTCAAAACCCAACGATTGGAGTTACTACCAGCGCTGATGCAGGAACATATACACTCGGTGTTACCTCTGCTCTTGGATGCGTAAGCGCGCCAACAACCACTTCGGTTATTATTACCCCTCCCATATTTGTTGATGCAGGAACTGATCAAACTGTTTGCGCAAACAATGCAACAGTTATGTTGAATGGTTCTGTTTCAGGAGGAACATTAACCGGAAACTGGACAACATCAGGCAGCGGAAATTTTGTGCCGAACAGCACTGTGCTCAATGCAACGTATGCACCAAGTGCTGCTGATACAGCAGCGGGAACGGTCACGCTTACGCTCACTTCCACAAACAATGGAGGATGTACTGCTGTGACTGACATAGTAGACATAACCATTACCGATGCTCCAACGGCAAACGCAGGCGCTGATCAAACGGTATGTGCGAATAATGCGAGTGTAACTCTGAATGGTTCTTTCACTCTTTCCTCCGGAGCAGGATGGACAACGCTGGGAAGCGGAATCTTTTCTGACACTTCTAATATGAATGCGGTGTATACTCCCAGCGCAGCCGATACTGCTGCCAAAAGTGTAGCTATCATTCTAACTACAACAGGAAACGGACTTTGTAATTCCGTATCTGATACCATGATGATTATAATAACTCCTGCTCCGTTTGTGAGTGCGGGCATCAGCACGGTCATCTGTAAAAGCAGTCCAAATCTTCCTTTGAACGGATATTCCTCTACCGGAAGCGGTATATGGACGACCACCGGCACAGGAACATTTTCTCCCGACAATGTTACTGCAGGTGCAACCTATATGTCGAGCGCTGCTGATACAATTGCAGGTTCTTTGATTCTGATATTTACTTCCACCAATAACAACAACTGCAATGCAGAGGATGACAGTATCACGATAACATATATTGATAAGCCGATCGTAAATGCTGGAAATGACCAAACTGTTTGTGCAAACAATGCAAGCGTTACTCTTACCGGATCTTCCAATACCGGATCGGGACAATGGACAAGCAAGGGAACTGGAACATTTTCTCCGAGTGCGAATCTGCTTAGCACAACATACATTCCAAGTGCGGCAGATACTTCAGCAGGAACCGTGATGCTGATTCTCACTTCTGCCAATAACGGCACTTGCAATCCCATAACGGATACTCTGATAATTACTATTACGGATGCTCCGAGAGTAAATGCAGGTTCAGATCAAACGGTGTGCGCGAATAATGCGGTTGTAACACTGAACGGATCTTTCACACTTTCCTCCGGTGCAGGATGGACAACGCTTGGAAGCGGAACATTCTCTCCCGACACTTCTAATATGAATGCAACTTACACTCCAAGTTCAGCAGACACCGTTGCAGGAAGCGTAACAATCATTCTCTCTTCAACAGGTAATGGACTTTGCAATGCAGTAAATGATACGATGACCATCGTAATTACTCCTGCACCGTTTGTAAATGCAGGAACTAACCAAGTTATCTGCTTCTCAAATCTTGTTGCTACACTGAGTGGAAATTCTTCCACCGGAACCGGACAATGGACAACACTTGGAAGCGGAACATTTGGCAATAGTTCTTTGCTGAGTACCACTTATACTCCGAGTACTGCCGATACTTCTGCCGGAAGCATACAGCTTGTTCTTACGTCTGCAGGCAATGGAAACTGCAATGCTGTTACCGATACTTTGATTATAAATTATACGAACTCTTCTGTAGTCAGTGCGGGAACTGATCAAACTGTATGTGCAAATAATTCAGTTGTAACTCTCAACGGAAGTTCTTCCACGGGATCAGGAAAATGGTCAACTTCGGGTACAGGAACATTTACTCCGAATGACTCCACCTTGAATGCATCTTACACTCCAAGTGCCGGAGATATTGCTCTGGGAACAGTAACGCTTACCATCACTTCTTCCGGAGGATGTACACCTGTTTCCGATGCTATTCTTATTACGATCAATCCTGCACCGATTGTAAGTGCAGGTTCAGATCAAACGGTGTGCGCGGGCACAATGACTATCAACTTGGGCGGATCGGTTACCGGACCCACTACAACAGGACAATGGTCAACTTCCGGTACAGGAACATTTACTCCGAACAATACTACGCTGAATGCACAATACATGTTGAGTGCAGCAGATAGTTCTGCAGGACAAGTAACGCTTACACTTTCTTCAACAAATAATGGAAGTTGCATTGCAGTTACAGATCCTATGGATATTTTCATTATCCAGCCTGCCGTTGTTAATGCGGGAAATAATGTTACCGTGTGCGGAAACAATTCCACTCTGCTCAATGGAACAATCACTGGCGGAAGCGGAACAGGAATCTGGACAACTCCCAATGGAAGCGGAAGTTTTTCTCCCAACAACACAACCTTAACTGCTTCTTATAATGCAGTGAATGCAGATACTTTAGTTGGAAATGTACTGCTGATTCTTACTTCGACAAACAATGGAGCATGTTCGCCATCTGCTGATACGGTAATTGCTACTGTTACACCGGGTCCTGCTGCGAATGCAGGTGCAGACCAAACAATTTGCGCTAACAACTCGCTTGCACTACTTAACGGCTCCGTCTTCAATGCTACTGGCGGAGGCTGGATCACACTCGGAAGCGGAACTTTCTCTCCCGATACTTCTTCACTGAATGCAACTTACAATGCAAGCCCTGCTGATATAACTGCCGGATCGGTGATTCTTGTTCTGCAAACTATTGGCAATGGACCCTGCAATCCAACAACAGATTCTATACTCATCACCTTTAGCCCTTCACCTCTGGTGAATGCAGGATCAGATATTTTAGTTTGTCAAGGAGATACTTCCGCTCAATTGAACGGAACAGTTTCAGGAGGGGCAAGTACGGGTCAATGGTCAACGCTTGGAAGCGGAACTTTCTCTCCGAACAATTCTACTTTAAATGCGATATATGTTCTCAGCAATGCAGATACAGCAGCAGGCGGGGTAACATTAGTTCTTACTTCAACAAACAATGGAAACTGCTTTGCGGTGACAGATACAGTAAAAATCACAATCACTCCTTCTCCAGTTGTGAATGCAGGAGCAGATATAACTGTTTGTGCCAATAATATTCCTTTTGCTCTCAACGGAAGTGTAACGATTGGTGCAACCACCGGTGTTTGGTCTTCAAGCGGAAGCGGAACATTTACTCCGAGTGATTCTATGTTAACCGCCTCTTACACGCCAAGCGCAGCCGATACTGCTGCAGGTACAGTGGTATTGAAACTTACATCAACATTTGGGTGTCGTGCTGTTGCCGATTCGCTGGTTGTCACGATCACTCCGGCTCCCTATGTAAATGCAGGGACGGATGTTTCTATCTGCAGCACCGTAACCACCGTGACACTGAATGGACTTGTCTCTTCAGCCGCAACGGGAGGATCATGGACATCTTCCGGCAACGGAACTTTTACTCCAAATAATTCTACTTTGAATGCAACGTATACTCCGGGAAGCAATGATACCACAAGCGTAACTCTTGTTCTCACTTCTACCGGAAATGGTCAATGTCTTGCAGTCACCGACACAATGAAAATTACCATAGGAAAAAAACCAATTGCCGCATTTTCTAATTTAAAAATCTGCTCAGGACAGTCAATCATATTTACGGATGCATCAACAGTTGGAGGCGTGAATGATTCTATTGTTTCATGGAACTGGACGATTGATGGTGGAAATTACACTACACAAAACCCATCACACACTTATTCTGTATCAGGCACAGACTCTGTGATTCTGATTGCAACAAGCAATATCGGATGCTCCGATACTACAACACAGGTAATAACTATCTATCCTTCTCCTGTGGCTGCATATACTTATACGATGAGTTGCCTTGCTGATTCCGTGCACTTTACAAATACGTCAACAATTGCAAGCGAAAATATTACTTCATGGAACTGGAATTTTGGCGATGGATTCACTGACACTTTGCCGAATCCTGTCCATGCCTATAGTGTAACAGGTACTTACGTTGTTTCGCTCACAGTCGCATCAAATTTCAGTTGCAGTTCTACTTTTGCAGGTAATGTTAATTATGCAAAAGGAGTCGTTGCTGCATTCACTAAAAATGCCGATTGCCGATTCAACACAACATTTACGGATGCTTCTGTGCTTTCTACAAGCGACAGTATTATTTCATGGAACTGGAATTTTGGAGACGGCAAAACTGATACTCTTAAAAATCCAGTTCATCAATACACAGTTGCAGGAACCTATACTATCAATCTCAGCGTAACAACGTCAGGAGGATGTTCTGATACTATTGCGGATACATTAAAACTTGTTCCGGCAGCATCCGCTGACTTCTCTACTTCAGCAAGTACGTATTTTCAGGGGGAGCTGATAAACTTTACTGACCTTTCAATTAATCCGATTTCGTGGGCGTGGGATTTTGGTGATGGTAATACAGATTCCGTTCAAAACACATCGCATACGTATCAGCAAAGCACACCTATGAATGTGATGTTAATCGTAATGAACAGCAGCGGTTGCCCGGATACAGCAATTCATGCATTTAATATTATTCCAAGAACAGTCGGAATTCCAAGTGCCTTTACTCCGAACGGAGATGGAATAAATGACATTCTGCATGTAATGGGAAAATTAAAAGAAATGAACTGGAGGATTTACAATGAATGGGGAAATGAAATTTTCCATTCTACCGACCAAAGAATTGGATGGGATGGAACTTACAAGGGAACTAACCAGCCCGCGGGCAGATATGTTTACATATTAAAAGGGATAACTCTCTCGGACGAAACAATAGACATGAATGGAGATGTTACAATTATCAGGTAATTAAAAAAAAACAATACGATGAAAAAATATTTTCTTACAACACTCGCCACTGCGCTGATGCTTGGAAGCATGTCCGCGCAGGATTTTCATTTTTCTCAATACGCTGCGGCACCGCATTATAATAATCCGGCACTCACCGGAATTTATTTTGACGACAAAGCGGACTACCGGATTTATTCGGATTACCGCAACCAATGGAGCGCGCTGGGAGTAAAACCATTTTCAACTTATTATCTTGCTTACGACATGTCCATTAAACAATTTGGGGTAGGAGGCTATTTAATCAGCAACCGGAATGGCGCAGGAGGAATGAATACAATTAATGGTATGCTTACTGCATCTTATAAAATCACGAACGATGCAAACGGACCGCACAATCTTTCGGTTGGCACGCAATTGGGAATCATTTACAAAAGTTTTGATCCGAATCATTTCACCTTTGAAAAACAATACAGCCCCGATGCTACAACCGTTTTTGATCCAACCATTCTCAGTGGGGAGAGTTTTGAAAAAACAAGTTTATTAAAACCTGATGCCGGAATGGGCGTGTTCTATAAATACAAAAAATCAGATTGGAGCGTACATCCATGGGTGGGCTATTCCGTTTATCATGTTACAAGACCCAATCAGTCATTTACCGGAATAGTAAAAGATAAACTTCCGATGCGATGGGTTAGCACAATAGGTGCTGATTGTAAAATCAATGAAGATATCAACATAACACCTACGATTCAATATATGCTTCAGGCAAAAGCAAATGAACTGAATGTTGGAGCGACAGGAAGTTATCATCTGAAAGAAACTAATTATTCTATCCTGGGCGGATTAAATTACAGGAATAAAGATGCAGTCATTATACAGTTAGGAATGAAATATGACCGACACCTCTTTACTTTCAGCTATGATGTGAACACATCTTATTTAAACAGCTATACCAATGGGAGAGGAGCGTTTGAATTTTCTATTATACTCACTGGCATAAAAGGAAAATCTTTGTTTAAACCGCGTTTCAAGTAGGAGTACTTTTTCTATTGTGACGTTGTCGTACATAAGATATGGCTTTGACATGCTTCATAGTGCTATGTAATTATAAAATCATTTAAGAGAACATCCTCATGAGCTGGTCGTAAATTTTCTAAATTTGGGTTAAATATTTTATTTAAAAAATGGTCTATCGTAAAAATAAAAGACCAAAAAAACTGTAGTGAACATTTTTACTAAAAAATACTTTCCCGTTTTTATATTTCTTCTTGCAGGGTTAAATGCGAATGCCCAATCTGTGGGAGGTACGCTTGGAGGTGCCATAATACTTTGTCCGCAAAATAGTTTTTCAGGATTCTTAACATTAACCGGATATACCGGAACTCCTGTCGGATGGCAAAAAACAACCGATGGCGGCACTACATGGATTGATGCGAGCAGCGATGCTAATCAGCCCTTCCAATTTTCCTATTATGCTATCCAGCAAACCACCTGCTACAGAATAATTGTTCAAAATGGAGTGTTTCCACCGGATACTTCGACCATTGCTTGTGTTGATATTTATCCGGCAAGTGTAGGTGGAACAATTTCTGCAGGAGGAGAATTTTGTGATTCACTCGAAGGAGACACAATGCATTTAACAGGCAGCGTAGGCAATGTGCTGAATTGGGAATATTCAACAAACGGCATATCTTGGATAAATGTTGCGAACACAACAACAGCCTTGCCTTTTTCAACCATCACGCAAACCACCATTTACCGAGCTATAGTGCAAAATGGTCCGGGTTGTCCTACCGATACTTCCTCACAAGCATATTTTATTATTGATTCGGCTACCGTTGCAGGAACTATTTCCGGCAGCGATACCGTATGTTATGGAGCGAATAACGACAGTTTGATATTATCCGGAAATGTCGGTGATGTTATTCATTGGTTGTCTTCAACCGATAGCGGTACTACCTGGAATATATTGCCCGACACCACCAATATAAAAAAGTATAAAGGATTAACTCAAACCACTTGGTATGCAGCAGTAGTTCAAAACAATGTTTGTGATACGGATACAACTTATTTCGCAATAATTAAGGTGTTACCGCCCATTCCGGTCAATGCAGGTACTGATACATCCATTATGAAAGGACAATCCTTGACGCTTAGCGGCAACGGTACCGGAAAACCTTTGTGGTCGCCATCAGCAAGTTTGAACAATGATACTCTGTTTCAACCAACCGCCACTCCAAGTGTTACCACAAATTATATACTTGCTGTTACTGATTCCAACAGCTGCATTAATTCAGATGCTGTATTGATAACAGTTATACAAGGAACATTTAACGGTGTCATATCCAATCTGTTTACTCCTAATGGAGATGGCATCAATGATACATGGTACATACAGGCTATTCAGGAGTTTCCGGATAATGAGGTATTCGTATTTAACATTTACGGAAATGAAGTGTTTCATAAAAAAAATTATGCAAACGATTGGAAAGGAACATACAACGGTTCTGAGTTGCCCGATGGGTCCTATTATTATATTTTAAAATTCAATAATACATCAGAAATTTTTAAAGGGTCATTGGATATTTTTAAAAATAAATAAATCATACTATCAAAGAAAGGCACCATCACTCCGGCACAAAACAAAAAAATAAGTGATAGGTTAAACATGATGGCAGAAAAATTAATCTAAGAGATTCATAAACAGAATGCAGAGAAAAATATTTATAATGCTGTGGAATCCGAAGGAATGCCGGATACTTATTTCAGGGACATTAAGAAACTCGATACATTAAAAAAACAAAGCGCAAACGATCAATGATATATAGTAGGTATCGGATGAAAAAAATAATTATTCCATTTTGCTTCTTACTGCTTGCTTCAGGAGCTTTCGCGCAGCAAATAGGAATGTATAATCATTATTTCTATAAGCCGATGATTTACAACCCTGCTTTTACGGGTAATGGCGATGGGGCAAATATCCTGTTGGTTCATCGCACCCAATGGGCAGATTTCAAAGGTGCTCCTCAATTCGATATTCTTACGCTGGATAATAATTTTATGAATAAAAAAGTGGGCTTGGGTATGGGATTAACAAGCGACAAAAAGGGAATCAATAATACGATAGCAGGTAATTTATTTTATTCTTATAAGATAAGCTTCAATGATAATACGCATTTAGCCTTGGGGCTGTCTTTTGGAATTATCAATCAGACCCTGAATTATTCAAAAGCTGTGGTTGAAACTGCTGTGGATCCGGCTTTATTTTCCGACTCCCGGCACAAAACAACGTATGACGGAAATGCGGGTCTTGCATTTTTTGCCAAAGGATTGGAATTCGGATTGGCGATTCCTCAGCTGTTTGCGAATAAAATAAAGTATGCCGATAGTACAAAGTATGCTCAGGTGCGTCATTACATGGGTTCGCTCAAATACAAAATCTTTCTTTCAGAAGACAAAGGCATGTACATTGCTCCTCAGGTCTTGGTTCGTTTTGTTCCCAATACGCCTCTGCAGTATGACGGCAATATCAATTTTAACTGGAACGATAAATTTTGGATCGGAGCAACTTATAAAAGTAATTATGCCATAGCAGCCCATGTGGGTTTGTGTATTCATAAACTTTTTGCCATTGGCTATTCCTACGATATAATCACCGGAAGCCTTGGCAAGTATTCAGGTATAAGTCATGAGATCATGTTGAATATAAAATTTGGAAAGAACAAAAAGGATGAACCCAAACCGGTTGAAGAAGAATCTCCTAAAGTTGAAACTAAAGCACCCGAACCGGAACCTATTGTTGTTCAGCAGCCTCCAAAAATTGAAAATAAGATTCCACCTGTTACTGACACTAAAACTCCTGAAGTAGAAACCAAACCTCTATTTGATGACGCAGCTTACAGAAAACACATATCCGACAGTTTGAATCAGTTAAGGTTGCAAGAGGAACAGGATAAGCTAAAGCAAAATCAGCAAGATGCAAAGAATAAGAATTCCGAAGCTATTCAGAACAATGCCAGCAAAACAATGGATAATACAGTATGGATTGCCACAAATAAGGTTAGGGATTTTAAAGATGCCGGCAACCAATCTCCGAAAAAAGGATTTTATGTTGTTATAGGCAGTTTCCACACCAGAGAGTTTGCTCAAGCAGAAGTTAAACGCCTGATTATCGAAGGATTAAAAGAAACTAACTGGATATATTTTGAACCTGGAGATTTCAATTATGTATTTATTAAAAGAGTGGACACTAAAGAAGAAGCGTTTAAACAAGCAAATAATGCTAAAGTAGCAGGATATGAAGATGTGTGGATACAGCTGATAGTGGAAGAATAAATTATACGTTTAGGGGAGTTTCAGGTTATCCTGTATTTACTACTTTTATACCCCGTTCATTATATATTTTATCCTAAAAACAAATCGTTATGAAAACAAAAACTACACTTTTAGCTCTGCTTTTCTTATCCCTCAATTACAATCTTATTTTTGCGCAGGCATCTGCTTTAACAACAGGTTGTGCTCCCGCTCTTGGAGATGTATTTACTTTTTATACCGCTACTGCATCCAGTCTGGATACAAGCATAGGAGCAAACAAAATATGGGACTATTCTTCATTATCTATATCCTCAAATACGAAAGTTGAAAGTTATGTATCTCCTGCTTCACTTGATGGCGCTGCATGCGGCAGCGCAGGTTGCGCATCTTCTGTTTTTGTAAACGGAACAAATCAATTAAATGCAACCATGGCTCTGCAAGATATTAATTTAAATTTTATTTATTATTATGCCTTGTCTGGAAATACGTTTTACAAAACAGGATATGTTTCTCCCGGTTTCCTGATCAGGGGTGATGGAAATTTACAGAAAATGATCACGTACCCATTTGCTTATGGTACTTCTCAAACGGATACTTATCAGGATATGGATGGCAACGGAACTTCCACTGTTGTTGCCGATGGATGGGGTACACTTAAACTTCCTTCTTCTGTAACATATAATAATGTTTTACGTGTAAAATATAGAGATGTGTTTTATGAAACTGCTTCCGGAGCACTTTGGTCGGATGTAACATACCATGATTGGTATGACGGAGTACACAAACAACCTGTTTTAAGAATTATTGAGAATTATGGAGTTATAAGTAAAGTGTTGACTTTTGCATCCGGACCTAATATTACGGCAGGCATGGGTGTTCCCGGATTATCCGCTTCAGAAAACCAATTCAAAATTTATCCTAGTCCAGCAAATGAGAAAACAACTCTTTCTTATACTGTGACTGAAACAAACTCAGATGTTACAATTTCATTCTATACTGTTTTAGGTACAAAGGTTAAAACAGAAAACCGGCAAAACCTGAACGCAGGAACCTATACAGAGGAAATGAATGTGCGGGATTTAGCAAAAGGAATTTACATTGTTGATCTCAACATCAATAATGCTTCTTCCAGAAGCAAGTTGATTATTGAATAGATAAAAATTGCAAACACGATTAAAATCCGCTCCGGAAAAACCGGATCGAATTTTTTTATTTTTAAACTGTTCAGTACATGAAGGCTGTTTTTATGAGCAATATCATTGTTGAGATTTAAAATATTTCACCTGTTTTCGTTTCTTTGTTACATTGCTTTCTTAACCAACCGATAACAATAACACCTTACAATATAAAACCAATACTAATGAAAAAACAATCATCGCACTATCGCTAATCTCCACTTTATTTTTGATGCAATCCCTTGCACAAACACTACACAACTCTTAACAGAGTATGGCATAATCCGAACAGAGTATACACAACTCTTAACAGAGTATGGCATAACCTTAACAGCATTACCCAAACCATTAAATAATGAGATAAAACTACTTTTTTCATGTACAGTAACATTAACCAGTCTTGGCTTAACAGCCGGGGCACAAAACACAACACAATGAAAAAAGCCGGACCAATGCCGGTGAAGGCAACTTAGTCACTTTCGAGATCAGAGGGCTCACACCTGTTACTGGTTCCGGGTGGCGGTCATCAGCAGAAACGTGCATGGCGATTTTTCTGATCCGGTTACTTTTGTAGTATCGTAATTTATACTGGTTCTCCGAAAAACCCGTTCGCCAAATGGCAGAGGGGTTTTTTAGTTAGCGAACTCCCCATAGCTAGTCGCACCTCAAAAAGTAATTTTCAGTTAAATTTTTACTGATAACTCGTTTAATGGATATAAAAACCGAAATATCCATCGGAGAAAAATAAAAAGTGTAGGATTCTTCTTCCACTTGTTCATCATTCGCTTAAAGTTCATGGCAGAAGCAGCAAGCATTACATTGATGTTGTCGCCAAAAACTCCCTTATAAAAGTTTCTCGATAAACGATAATCAGATTTAAGATGACCGATGACCGGTTCGATGGCTGCTCTACGCCTGAATCCTCTGCGAATTTTTTGTTTCTGATAATTGTTCAGATGAGAATAATTCTTGGGAGTGAGTATGTTAGTGCCCAGTACGGTGGTCACTCCGCGATACCCTCGGTCTACAAAATTATTTTTCAGAATATGTCCTGTCAATCGTTGCTGTTGCTCTAAAGCGGGATGAAGCGTATGTCCATCGTAATCGTTTTTTTCAATGTTGATAGCTCCGATAATTACGCCTGTACTTTTCGTTTTGATGATAGATACTTTACTGCCAAATTCATATTTCTTGTGTTCTTTGCCTTTGCTGATACACTGCACATGCGATTCGTGAAGCGAATATATCTTTTGCGTGTCGTTTCTTTTTTGTGCGAGAACTTTTTTGAATAAGGTTAAAGAAGAACTATAATTATTTTCTGACGGTAGTTTTCTTTCTAATTCTCTGACTAATCGCCCGGCAATGGTCTTTACTTTTCT
>JACRAL010000031.1 GCA_016213435.1 Bacteroidota bacterium | reverse complement strand
TTCAAAAGCTCTGACAATGCCGGATTACCTATGTTGCCGACTAAGTGCACCTGTTTCCCCCCTGTTTTTAAAATATGGTAAATCAGACTGCTTGTCGTACTTTTCCCCTTGGTTCCGGTAACTCCAATAATAGTACCTTTACAGTTTGCAAAAAAAATATTTGTAGCCGTTGTGTATTGCTGAGTAATGAGTGCTTTTGGAATGCCCGGTGTTTTGATGATCAGATCATAATTTTTTTGTTGCTCAAGATAATCAGGGTCACTTTTTTTATCGGCATGATCGATGGATGAACCGGTGAGAGTTGCTTTAAAATATTGCTCAGTCGACCGCCCCTCTTTTCCATATCCTAAGATAAGTATTCTCTTATTGTTTAATTCTTCGATTTTCATACGTTTAAAATCGTCTTAAATTCATCAGGTATGGTGTATATATCCCCCACCTGGAATATATGTTTTTTAAGTTTCGAAATATCTTTCATCCCGGGAAGCACCAACCTCTCAAACATTTTGACGACCGGTTCATCATTGAACTCTCTTTTTTCATGTACGAGGTAAAACGCAATCGCCACCTCTTCAAATGTCCCGACACAGTCAAATGGCTTGATGTCTTTGATACCCAACAGTTGTTGATAGAGAGGGATAAGAGTGATGTCGGCAAAAAGATTTTGACCGAATATACCTGTCACTTCTTCCTTGGACAGAAATGTGCTCAACATCAGAAACATAAAAGCACATTTTGCACACTTCCCACACCACCTCGCCCCCCCGCCCGTCTTCCCGAACGATTTTTTGTCATCCCGAGCGTTTACCCTGTAAGGGGAGCCGAGGGATCTCTTAAATACAGTAAAATTTTTATTACAACTTGAAAAGTGAGGAAAATACTGGTGATATTTTGAAAAAAGTTCAACGATTTTCAACTCAGTAAGAGGGCGCAGAAGGGAAAAATAGGTTACATCCGGCGTGATGAAGTCGTTTACATAAGCCCTGAAGAACATCTCAAACTCTTCACTTTTGCTCCATTGATGATTTATCTCAAGCCCGTGA
>JACRAL010000026.1 GCA_016213435.1 Bacteroidota bacterium | reverse complement strand
TATCTGCTCCTGCGACTGTAGCAGATATAGTAATGAATATGAGTGATTCTAATGGATAGAGTTTTCTCTGTTCTATCCGTGGGTCTGTTAACCCGGCAAAAGAGGTTGTTAGTGGATTCATAGCATTTTAATTTTTATGCGAAGAACCTACTTGTTACAATTATTTATTTTGCCGCCCTTCTCTTTTTTTCATCACTCCTATGTTAATAGAAATCAATGCCGTTTAACCCGATTGCCTTGCTATTCTACCCTTCTTTGCCAATATACTTCGCCTTCTTTTTCGGATTCCTGATTCCAATAAGCAATTGAAACGGTTTTTCCATCAGGAGTTAATAAAGAACGTTCGTAGACAGCAAGCATTGGATGAAAAGCAATGTGCGTCACTCCAACGATAGAGGTTGAGGGAGCAGGTATAACCCCCTCTAAATCTCCCACTATAGCGGAGGATGTAACAGAGTCCCCCTCTGAAGGAGGAGCTTGGGGGGAGACAATAGGTTTTTTTACCGGAGGCGGAGGCGTTGGAGCAGTCATCACCGTATATCCATTATGCTGAAGTAGCTTTTCAAGAAACTCTACTCTTTCAGGAGAAACATTTTTCTCTACAATGGAGCAGCGAACACCATTTATCTCTTCTACCACATGTGCTTCGCTTGACAGTCGGTTCATATTCCAAAACTTAAAGAGTGGATGTATTCAAAAACAAAACTGATAAAGCCAATCACTAAAATACCGGCTATACAAATTACTAAAACTGCTTTCGCAGATACATCCGTTGATATTTTTTCAACTGGGTTTTCGTTTTTATCTACAAACATCGCCTTTACAATTCTTAAATAATAATACAATGAAACGACCATGTTCAATGAAGCGATGATAAGCAGTACGATCAATCCAGCTGAAGCTCCTGATGTAAGTAGGAAAAGTTTTCCAAAAAATCCTGCGGTAGGAGGAATTCCGGCAAGAGAAAAAACAGCAAGCATCATGGCAATGCTGAGTAATGGATTCGTTTTGTAAAGACCTTTATAATCGCCAATGTCTTCTTTGCCATTTCTATTTGCAATGATGGAAACCACGGTGAATGCACAGATATTTGAGAAAGTATAAATTAGAATAAAATAGATGACTGATGCCATTGACAGTGCAGAGGCTGATGTAACACCAATTAGAATATACCCAGCTTGTGTAATGGAAGAAAAAGCAAGGAAGCGTTTTATGTTGGTCTGGCGCATTGCAAAAAGATTTCCAATCGTCATTGTAATGGCAGAAAGCAGAACTAAAATGTGAACCCAGGTTTCCTGTGCAATAGGGAAGACCCTATAAAGAACCGTCATGAAAATAAACAGGGAAGCGCCTTTAGAGACAACGGAAAGAAAAGAAGTGACTGCAACGGGCGAACCTTCATACACATCGGCAGTCCACAGATGGAAAGGGACGATTGATATTTTAAACGCAAAGCCAACAAAAACAAATGCAAGAGTAAATAGTTGCAATGCCGAAGAAGAAGAAAAGACTAAACTCACTTCATTAAAATCAAGAGAACCTGTTGTTCCGTAGATAAGTGACAAACCGAAAAGCAGAATCGCAGAAGAAAACGCAGATGACAGAATCATTTTACCCGCAGCTTCTGCCGAACGCATCCTGCCAAACTCAAATGCCGCAAGCGCTGCAAGAGGAATGGTTGCCATTTCCAGTCCAAGATAAAACATCAGGAAGTTTCCCGAAGAGACGAGAAAATACATTCCTATTAGTACAGAAAAAAGTAAAAGGCAAAACTCAAGACAGTTCTCTTGTTTCTTCAGCCAGAAATTTGCCTGAAGAAAAATCAGTAGGGTAGCGAATGTGATTATTTGTTTCTCCAAAATTATTGTTCCGTCATTCAGAAACATTCCTCCAAAAACACTTCCATGAGGATGTCCGATAAAGCTAGCTGCCAGTAAAACAACAAGAGAAAAATTTATCAACCCAAGAATAAAAGAAGTATTTAATTTCTCAGAGAAAATTTTAACAAGCAAAAGAAATATGATCACACCCAGTGCAAACAGTTCGAAACGCATCATGGATATGTAGTTGAGCAATGACATATTATTTTATTACAGCACTAAATAAAGTTTCCGTTGTTTTCGCAATCATATCCGATATCCAAAAAGGCATTGTCCCAATAATTATTATCGAAGCGATCAAAATGATAGCCGCAAGTTTTTCATTCCAAGTTGCATCGGGCAATAATTCAAATTCTTTATTTTTTATCGGCCCCCACAATGAAATTCCAACTGCTCTCAGAATATAAACTGCCGTTACCACCAGCGACATCGTTGCAACAATGGTTGCCGAGCGATGAAAAAGATCCTGCACCTGAAACGCACCAACAAATACTGTCATCTCTGCAACAAAGCCGCTAAAGCCAGGAAGTCCGAGAGAAGTTAATCCCGCGATAATGAAAACAGTTCCGATAAACGGCATCACTTTTAAGAGTCCGCCCATCTGATCACCCATACGCGTGTGTGTGCGTTCGTACATCATTCCGATCACAGCGAAGAAAAGGGCTGTCATCACTCCATGAGAAACCATTTGAAGCACAGCACCGACAATTGCAGTCTTAGTCATCATCGCAATACCAAGAATTACAAATCCGCAGTGACTCACCGATGAATACGCGTTCATCATTTTAATGTCATGCTGTTTCACTGTCACAAGTGCTCCGTATAAAATTCCGATGCAGGCAAGGATGATGATATAAGGAGCATATTCATGAGCCGCTTCAGGGAAAAGAACCATGGCAACACGCAAGCATCCGTACCCGCCAAGTTTCATAGAAATTCCTGCAAGGAACATGGATGCAGCAGTTGGTGCCGATGAGTGTCCGTCAGGTGCCCAAGTATGAAAAGGAAACAACGCGCTCAACACTCCGAATCCTACAAACATCATAGGGAACAAAAACATTTGTATCTCGTGCGAAAATCCAAGCGCAGCAAGTTTCTGCAGATCAAAAGTGACTACTCCACCCACTGCAGAATAATAATATACTCCGAGAATACTAATCAGCACTAATGACGATCCGCCCATCAACATCAACACAAGTTTCATCGCGGCATACTCCTTCTTACCACTTCCCCAAACAGAGATCAGAAGATATTTTGGAACGACTGCTAATTCGAAAAAGAAAAACTGAGTGAACAGATCCAATGAAATAAAGAATCCGAAAGCCCCTGTTGCAAGCAATACTAAAAGGAAGAAAAATTCTTTTGGCTGATATTCCATTTTCCAGGAAACAAGAACTCCACCCACCAACACCACGGATGTAAGCAGAATCATCGCAATAGAAATTCCATCTACGCCAATGTGGTAATTTATATTCCATTGAGAGAACCAAGGGTGAGTTTCTTCAAACAAAACAGATGACACATTACCCGTTCCTCTTTCCTGCATGTAAGCAAACAAAAGGAAAATTGCCAATCCTAATTGCAAGAGAGAGCCGACAAACGCTACAACACGTGCTGTTTTACCATTGACAAGCATAATGCCTATCAAGGTCAGCAGAGGAATCAATATAAAAAACGACAAGTTCATATATGCCCCTCCCCAACCCTCCCCTTCAGGGAGGGAGAAATATTAGCATTATTTTTTTTATTCATATTCATTTTATCAAAACACCACCACTCTCAAAATCCTCTCTGGAGGAGAGGATTTAGGAGAGATAGAATACAATTAATACCGATAATACTATTACACTAGCAAAAAACCATAATACATAATCAGCAATTTTTCCAGACTGAAAAGATTTAATTCCATCTGAAGTATTTTCAGTCACCACCGAAATAAAATTCATCATTTCGTCCACAACGTTTTTATCAAACCATGCCGATGGAGCAGAAACCAGATTGAAAATTATTTTTTTAGTCACGAAAAAACATATCTCGTCAATAAAGAATTTCTGATGAATAGAACTGTAAATACTTCCAAGTGAAGAAGAAATCTTAGCCGGCATTTCGCTCGGCTTCATATAAAATACAGTAGCGATTGTAATACCCAACAGCCCGGACAATACAGCAATAATCATAAGAAGATTGACGTGAAATTCAGATTCAAGGGCAAAGCCATCTGCAGAGATATATTTTCCAAAAGGAATAAATCCAACAACAACTGTTGCAATTGCAAGTAGAATGAGTGGAAGTTTCATTGTGAAAGGAGCTTCTCCATGATGCACTTCTCCTTCGTGATGAGAAATCGAAGATTTGTTCCAGAAGATCATAAAATACAAACGGAACATATAGAATGCAGTGAGGCAGGCTGTTAAAATTCCAACAGCGTAAATTATTTTATTGTGATTGAAGGCAGCTGTGAGAATTTCCTCCTTACTAAAGAATCCTGAAAGCGGAGGAACACCGGAGATCGCAAGACAAGCAATAAAGAAAACAATATTGGTGATCGGCATTTTTTTTCTCAGTCCGCCCATGTCGCCCATCTCGTTTGAATGAACATAATGGATCACTGCACCCGCTCCAAGAAACAACAATGCTTTGAACATTGCATGCGTGAACAAATGAAACATCGATGCAGTATAGCCAAGTCCCTTTTCTCTCCAGAATCCACCGGCAACACCAAGAGAAAACATCATGTAGCCGATCTGAGACATGGTGGAAAATGCAAGCACACGTTTAATATCTGTTTGTGTGCAAGCAATAATAGCAGCAAAGAATGCGGAAAATATTCCTACATATGCAACCACATCCAGTGTGATTGGAATTTGTGCATAAACGGGGAACAATCGCGCAACAAGAAATACTCCGGCAACCACCATGGTAGCAGCATGGATGAGTGCAGATACCGGTGTTGGTCCTTCCATTGCATCGGGCAACCAGATGTGCAGCGGGAACATGGCAGATTTTCCTGCGCCACCGATAAAAATTAAACATAATGCCCAAGTGAGTGCAGACAATCCCATGAAAGAAGCTGCATTCGCATTCAGAAAAATAACTCCATTATGATCCGTCATCCGGTGAATGATGGTTTGGAAATCAAGCGACTCGCTGTAGAAAGAAAGGACTAATATGCCCGCAAGGAAACCAAGATCGGCAAAACGTGTAACGATGAATGCTTTTTTTGCTGCGGAAACTGCCGATGGTTTTTCAAAATAATGTCCGATAAGCAGGAATGAAGAAACACCCACAAGTTCCCAAAACATATACATCTGGAAAATATTTGTGGAAACAACCAATCCGAGCATGGAGAAGCTGAACAGAGAAAGGAAAGAATAGTATGTGGCGTATCTTTCTTCTCCGTGCATGTAGCCGATGCTGTAAAAATGCACCATCAGCGAAACTGTTGTAACTACCACCAACATCATTACGGAGATCGGATCTAACATGATCCCAAAATCAATGCTAAGTGAAGGTGAGAACTGAAGCCATGTTTGCTTGAATGCGATGATGGTTGGATAAGCTCCATCTGTTCTTCCCCCAACAATGAAATATTGATAAGCAGTATAATATGCAAGACATGCAGTAACTAACATCCCAACTGTTCCGAGTATTCCAGAGAAAGCAGAAAACTTTTTACCGAATAATCCTGTAATGACAAATACCGCAATCGGAATTATCAGAACAAGCGATATGTAAGAATAATCAGTCATAGTCTATTGCGGACATTCAAAAAATCTATTCTGCTTTACTATTTATAATTTTTTATCAATCTAATTACTTCATTGCATAGTTTATTTAATTGTTCCGAAAGCTCATTTAGATTTTTTGGAAAAGCACTCAAATTGCCTGAATCTCGATTAAAACAATCTTCTCCAAAACAAATCCACACTCCTCCCTCTCCAGTCCACACGCAATTATCTTTTTTACTCGCGAAATCTCTATCGATAGTTTTACTAATATTCTTTTCAAAATAATCTTTCAAGGAAGATAATTGACTTTTGTTTTTAAGATGAACACCTGCATAAGGAAAATAGCTTAAATATTGATCGCATTTGAAGTTTTCATCATACATAATTCCAAATTCTAAATCTGAAAATAATTTCTTAAGTTCTATATCCTTAATCTTAGAACTAACATAAATATAGTTTTTTGAGCTGCCACGTGAATTTATTGTATTTACAGAAAGCAACTTAGGGTATCTATAAAGAATTTTATTCCCTTCTTCTTCAACCCATACTTTTTGCGATTCTTCTATTTTCTTAATTACCGTATTTAAAGAACCTAACTTCTTAAAATTTTCTTCAAGATATTTCAATTCATTGGAATCCATCTTTTCTATAGTTTAAGTAATTATTGATTTGACGAATAATGTTGTAATCTGGAGTGCTTTTATCATATAAAAGCGCTTTATTGATTTCTTCAAAATTATATCCTAACACATTGCCTTCCACAAAACTAATAAATGCAAGAGATAGAGATTTCCAGTGTTTCCAACGTTGATGATCATTATTAAAATGATTTATTGCTGAGCGCAATATCATCAGAAACTCTTCCCATGTTACAGGTGGGAAAGCATGTAGGATATTTTGTTTTTCTGTTTCCTGCTTTGAATTTTTTTTTTCTTCATTTTTCTCTCCCGGTTCCTCATCAAGATAATTATCTAAATCATTTTTAGGAAGAAGAAGAAAACCAAATATATTTTTTCCTGAAAATTGTTTATCCAAATCCTCCTTATATTTCTTGTTTTTTTTGAAATTCAAATCACCGATTTTGTTTTCAATTGCAACCACAGAATGGGATGATTCTATCAGAAGGTCTATGTATTTCCCTTTCAGCGGGTATTCAAGAGTAATTTTTGCTCCACTAATTGGCAAATTGAATTCCTTTTCTGTCCCAGACACATATTGCTTATAATTTTCAGATTTAATAATATTTGAAAAAATATAATTCACAATTTTTTCCCTCATGGTGTCTTCCAAAATATCGCCTCTCAAAATCCAACATAGCCATGCAGTTACATGTTCTTCACGATAAGTATTAGAAAGATGAAGTTTATCCCCTCCAAAAATCAAACTTTCATCCGGATTGTTAAGCAGTTTCCGTCCTTCTTCTCGTAATGTGCTGCTCCATATATTTTTCAAATATTCATAATAACTATTAAGAAATAAATCCACTTCTGCTGATGAAAGAGACTTGTCAGATTCTTTTATATTCTGTTTGCTTTTACCAACAGTTATAATTTTCGGACAATATTTCAACCAACTTGAAACGACCTCGTCAATAAGGGTAGTTGTGTCATCTGTTTCACGGGAGTTAGAAAAAGGCACATTACCCTCAACCATCTTATTATTTTCTTTTAGTATCGGCATCAATAATTATTGATTCATTGTTCGTTATTAACTACCATTTTAATGTATCAGCATCTTCAGAATCAATTGACCTGAATTTACGGTATATATTTATAATTATTGCGATCGCCACAGCCGCTTCAGCAGCAGCGATGGTGATAATAAAAATTGTAAAGAAAACTCCGTCTCCTTTTTCAGGAAAGAGAAATTTGTTGAACGCCACAAAATTTATGTTCACAGCATTCAGCATGAGTTCCACTGCCATCAGCATGGTAATCATATTCCTGCGTGTGAGAAATCCGTATGCTCCAATAAAGAAGAGCGCGAAACTTACAAAGAGAATATGGGTAAGACTTATCTGGTTCATTTTATTTACAACGCCTTTCGTTTCGGTTGAAGCCGAAATTATTGTTTTTATTCTTTCCCCGGACCTAAAAATATCATGATTATCCGCATATTTTGTTCGTAAAAAATATATAAGAGAGGGGGAGTAAAAATGCGAAGGCGATATTTTGCAAGAAATAATTTTTAAGAAATACCGAAACCAGATTAACTCCTCCTCCTGAATTCAGAACAAATCACCGCAGTGGCAACTGCCGCATTGAGGGAGTCGGCTCCATGAGAAAACTTAGGGATTGAAATTTTTTGCGATACAAGTGTTAATAAATTTTTGGAAACACCTTTAGATTCGTTTCCAATCAAAATAATGCCGCAGGAAGATAAACCTTGAGAATAGATGTTTTCTCCGTCCATCGTAGCTCCGTAGACAGGGAGAAAAGATTTCGTCTTCAATAAAGTGCTTTCAAGATTTTCGTAGTACACATTCACGCGGGCGATAGAACCCATGCTTGCCTGTACCACTTTGGGATTAAATAGATCCACACAGCTTTCGGAGCAGAGAAGATTTTTTATTCCAAACCAATCTGCTATGCGAATAATGGTTCCGAGATTGCCCGGGTCTCGGATGTCATCAAGAGCAAGAAGAAGTTGAGCCGAAAGAGAGGATGGTTGAAGTACAAGAGGAGATGGAATTTCAAAAACAGCCAGTACCTGATTGGGCGTTGTAAGGGTTGATATGGTTTTTAATTCTTTCTCATTAACTTTCCGGACTTGGATATTGGGTATTGAAACTTGAAACTCATCTGTCGCAAAAATCTCCTTTGCATTATATTTTGATTGCAAAAGTTCTTTCACCACTTTTGGTCCTTCCGCTACAAACAATTGTTTCTCTTCGCGGTATTTCTTTTGATGAAGAAGTTTCACCTGCTTTATTTCTGCTTTCGAGATCAAACTTGGTTCAAGGTTAGGGATTAAGTCCTTATTAGTGAATTCGCAAAATTGCCGACACTCTTTAACACTCAAACAGTTACAAGGGTTTTGAGGTGGGATTGGTAACAAACAGGTAACAAGTTCTGCATAATCATACCTGAATTGTTACCGAGAAACTTTTTAGGTTTCTTTTGAGTTGGCTATGTTAGATTAGCCCCTTGTGTACTCGGCAATATTTCAAAGAAACACAAAGCAAATATGCTAATTATTTTTCACTGTATGCGTAATAGAAAAAAATTTATGCTTTATTCCTAAATCTTTCAAGTAACGTGTTCAATCTTTTTATCAACTCATCAAAGCTGGGCGTTTCTCCATAAATCATTTGTTCCTTCATCACCTCGTAATCTTTTCTATATGATTCCATAAATTCCTTTGGCGGTAAAAATGAAACCTTATCCCTTTCAAGCGTGGTGTAATCCACCCACGACAATCTCGAATAATTCTGCCTGTGTAAAATGATTGCACTATACAATTTATCGTTTGACAGAGCTTGTGTACCCGAACCGCTATCCATCATGCGTTCCAAATCATACAAATGCCTTGACATTCTTTCTGCTCTGATTTTGATTTTTTCCGGTCTCAAAAATTCTTCGTGTAACAGAAATGCCTTTTCTAAAAATGTTCTGTGAGCTTCGACAGCAACAACATCAAATGGTATTTCCGGGTACACAACAGGGTTAGGAAAATGCTCATTTAGTATTGATTCGATTTTTATTTTTGAAAATGGCTCTTTCATGGAGCGCACACTTACTTCAACCTTAATCTGTTCTGCCAAGTATGGATTGGTGTCGAATAATGAAGGGTATTTTACAAATAAAGATTGAGGATCTGTGTCCGGCATGTTTGGCTTAACGGGTGCTGCCTCTACGCTTATCATTCCTTCCGGTACGCCAATGGCTGCGAATTGAAGTTCAAGTTCCTTCTTTAATTCATTGCTTGTAAATTCACATCCTTTTTTTCTCAGCTTTTCAACAAAAGTTTTTGACGGATTCTCCTGATTGATTATACCAAATGCTTCTGCTGCCAAAGCAATATCAATGTCTTCTGAAAATCGTTCTATTAATTTCCAACCTTTACTTAATGATGTTCCTCCCTTAAAAAGCAAGTGTGCATTGTACTTGCTGTTAAAAAGAGCTTTCAGCGTGAGCGTTACCCACCAGTCTTTTTCTACTGCCTTAACTTGCATCCCTGCTTTTAATGCAGCTTGTTCTAAAGAAGTTTTTCTCTGTGCTTCATTGAGCTTTAACCATTCTGTCATTTATTGTTCTTTTAAAAGTGAATAAAGGTAGTCGCTGATTTGTACCGGAGCCAGTTTAATGTCGCTCATTAATTTTTTTTGATCTTCTTTTAGCAATAATTCTTTTATTCTTTGTTTCGTACCCGGCTCAATATTTTTAGTGCCAAGTTCTTCCAGTGCTTGTACGATCAGGCTGCTTATTTCGCCTTCAAGCGCAAGTTTTTTTCGAGTGGTTGCTTTAAATTTAATAGTGGTCTTTCCTATTTTTATCTGCCGGGGTGTGCCATCGGTTATATAAACCAACCTCATGGGAACTTGTGTTGTTAGCCCAAGTTTATGCAGAGCATAAGCTCCGGCAGGTTTTATTTTTACCTGTTCTTTCTTTGCTACCGCTTCTGCTATTTCTTCCATTGATGGATACACCTCTCCCAAGACCGGATCGGACTTTGGAATTAAATAAATACCATGCGCAATCCTTTTAATTTTTCCTTCTGCGCTTAACCGGGACAGAGCCATTTTAATAGCAGCCTGTGATCCAATATCTCTAAAATCAGATAAGAAGATTAATTGTCCTTTTCTGCTTTTAGCCAGCCTCCGTTCAATTTCCTTATGTACTACATCCATTTTACAAAAGTATAAAAAATTAATTATTCAAAGCATTTTTGTTACCTTTTTAGAAATTTAAGTAACATAAATATAATATAACTACTTATATATCAATAATATATATTTATTAATAATTTTCAATTATGAAAAACATATTTAAACGAATAATTATATTAATAATATTTTTCATATTGTCTGAAATAAAATATAATTGCAATATTATAAAACTTATTCGTATATTTGCATCATCTTATTAAAATGAAAAAAATATACATTCTTAACCAGCTTTGCGATTTCCGCTTCGGAACCAGTACCTCGGTAAGTTCTGTTGGCGATGTCGCCTGTGTTCAGGGGCGTGATTTTAACGAGGATGGTATTTATATCAACAAAGAAATTCAATTCGTAAAAGAGAGTGCTTTAAAATACGCTCATTATCTTAATGCAGGTGATATTTTATTTTCTACAAAGGGGAAAATATTTTCTACTGTTTGGCAAGGTCAGGTTTCAAACGTAATTGCAACAGGTACATTTATTATTCTTTCTGTAAAGGTAGATTTTGTTTTACCGGAATACCTTTCTCTTTTCTTGAATTCAAAAAAAGCCAAACGATATTTTGATGTTCATACCAAAGCCGGAACAGTAACTCATATAGGGAAAAAAGATGTTGAACTGTTAGAAGTTGAAATTCCTCCCATTGAAATGCAACGCACTTTGATAAAAACGCATCAGCTTTTGTTGGAAGAAAAAATATTAGTGTATGAAATTATAAGTAAAAAAGAAAAAATGTTAAACGACTTTTTATAAAATATATACGTACAATTTAAACACTCTAAAGGCAAACGGTGAAGGTTAAATAATGGGACTTGGATTTCCACCGTTTTAAAAACAGGTTCCGGCACATTGGTTGTTTCAGGAACACTATTTGCATCAGCACCATTCAATACTCCTCTGAGTTGACTGGCAACATTCTTTTCTTCCTGTACTGGCAGGGAAAGTTTTTTTTCTTCCCAATGTTTTGCTTTACAGGTACTACTGCAAAATTTGGCATCATCTCTTTTTCCTGTGATCTCACCGTTGCAATACTGACATTTCTTTACTTCCATTTTTAATGTGGTTTTGTGTAAAACAAACGTCTTTAGACGTCTATTTTATGGTTTTTAAAAAAGCGGTGCTGTGAATTTGCAGCACCGCTTTACTCATTGCTGATAATTAATCTTCGTCTTCTTCCTCGTTTTCTTCTTCTTGCTCAACAAGGATTTTTTCGAGGATGGATTCCAACTCATCAACTTCATCGCTCTCGTCTTTATCATACTCGACCTCGATGATTATTTCTCCGTCTTCGGTG
>JACRAL010000033.1 GCA_016213435.1 Bacteroidota bacterium | reverse complement strand
TAATAAATTCGCCCCTGCTTCTTTTCAATTTGAATTGATAATTTAAGAAATCAGTTGATACATCTTTTTTGAGCCTGATCAACAAAAGATTTATTCCGTGTATTAGCACGTCTGTTTGATTCTTATAGATGGCAGTTTTGCCAAGATGTAAATCACTGTTTATGTGACTGAATAATATATCACCTTTCTTAAGAGCATATTTCTCTTTGAACTCAGAATTGTTTTCAGCAATATATTTTACTCTATCTAAATCAATTGTTTCATTCCAAATGGTCTCAATCCTTGAAATTGGATAGCCGATCTTCTCCTCACTCTGCTTAACATTAGCACCATTAGACATTTTATCGCATATGTCTCCCAGCTTCTTTATCTCCCAATGCTTCGGTATATTTTTTTCTTCGCTCATCTTTTTCTTTCAGTCAAATAACCATCAAATGAAATTGCACTTGTTTTTCAATAGTTTAGCTTCATTTTTGAGGTAAAAAAGTATTTCCAGTCAAATAAAGCTTTAAGTCAAATTGTTGATATATTATTAGTCCAGTCAAATAACCGTCAAATAAGCAAAGCGTTGAAATACAGTTACTTATGATTGTTTTGTGTTTTTTTTGCTCCTTCAATCAAATAAGATTAAGCCCAAATGGGGATGTACTTTACAAACTTTCTCGATTTATTATCGGGATTCTCTTCCTTAATTAAACCTGCCTCATACGTGTCTTTAATAATCCTTGAAACCATTGCTGCATTTTCATTGGCAATTTTAAATCTTTCACGTAAAGTTGTATTGGTCATTTTATCATTGGTAATGTATTTTAAACAGGCGTGTTGGTAGCAAGCTCTAATTCTGTCTTTTTTATCCATTTCGCCAAATTTTTGATAGGCATACAAAATTACTTTAGTGTGTTTTTCTTGCACCTGCACATCATAAGCAGGTAATTGATACAACTCAATATTAATAACAACTTTGTCCATACCGCTTCCTTTCTTTTCGCAAATACCTAATCTTCGCATTACAGACGAAAGTAACTCGTTACGTGATTGGTATTCGTCAATAAAGCGGTTGGGTGAAATCAAAGGAATTCCGGGATTGGAAATTTCAATTCTATCGCTATATATTTCAATCAATGGCGATGACCCTTTTTCGTAAAAATCTTGATGCACCAGAGCATTTGCCACCAATTCTCTTATTGCCAATTCAGGATACATTAATTTGGTTTCTCTTAATGCCACGCCTATTACTTCATTGCTTGGTAATAGGGAATTGATGTATTTTATTAATCTATCAAAGCCAAGTACATAGCCAAACTTACCGTCTTGGTCTCTTATTGTTTTTAATTTATTTTTTCCTTCGTATTGAATTACACGAGGAGCACGATATGTTAATGCTTCAAATTCGTCTAAGTCTTTTGCAAACAACAATGCACCCAAATTGGTTATTGCATATCCATTGTGATGGTACTTGATAAATTTTTCGGAAGTAAATTTTTCAATTACTGCATCGCGATTGCTTGGATAAGGCGTTTTTAAAAGGTCGAAATAACATTGTGTATCTAGCAATTTTATAACATCTGATGCGGATTCTACTTCAAGAGCAATTCCGTTTTCAAAAAATTCTTTTGGTTTATTCGCCCATATTTTACGCTCCTTTTCAGGGAAATCTTTTAATGAACGTGTAATACTTCCAACTCTGACATAATCGTGATGTGAAAAGCACGTTGGTTGTCCGCTTGCAGCTTGTATCTGAAATATTGCTAATTTCTTTTCGTGATACGTTACTTCAATAATTTGCACTTCAACTCGTGGCGATACTCTTTGCAATAACCAATTTTCTAATTCTTCATTGCCTATTTTATGCAATGATGGTTTAAATGTTGTGCCTTCAATTAATAGTGTAGTGTCATTTATTCCAAAAACCAAATAACCAAAATGTTCGTTTTGCAAACAAGCACCATTACTTAATGCCGAAATATATTTACCTATTTCTTCTTCTGATTTTAAGTTGAGTTTAAACTCCGCCCATTCACACTCTTTTGGGAGTTTAAGTAATCGTTCAATTATTTTATTTAGTTCTTGTTCTGTCATTTTAAGCCGCCAACGCTTCGTTTAATTCGTTAATAATTTCCTCTGTCTTCTCTCCAAATAACTGCCACATTTTTCCTAAACCGCCTTGTGCATTGAAAGGGTTTAAATCAAAATCATCTTTATCAATATGAAAACTGTTAATCACATAATCTTTTATCATCCGTAGCCATTGCATTCGTTCTTCATTAAATTTGGTAACACCCGCTTGTTTTTTAAACACCCAATCCTGAAAGTTTTTGTTCACCGTTTTGTCAAAAGCAGTTAGGGTAATATCCAATCCGCTTACTTTGCGGATGAGTGAAACAATGGCGGTAAGCTCGTTGCGTGGTGAGCCGTTGCATTGCTCCAAGGCCTCGTAAGCCCGCCACACATTCATTGGGGCAAGTATGGGTTTGTCGTGCAGCAGTTTTTCCAGCACCTCTTTTATCATCGTGTAAGTGAGTTCACGCCTGCGGAAAGGTTGGTTATAAAAAATCTGCAAGGCCGTCAATTCATCTTTATGTTGCCGCATCCATTCGGTAAAACCGTTTACCAGTTCGTTTGCTTTGTCTTTGTTGTCTTTGTCCCAACCCACTTTTATTACTTCATCGGGGTTGGTTAAGTCAATGCGTTGTTCGTGTGCCTTGCGCACATTTTCAATGTATTCGTTCAGTTCGCCGGTAAATACTTCGACGGCTTCGTTCTGTAATATTTCGGTTTCTGCTTTTATTTCGGATTCTATTTCTATGGGCGCTGCACCTGCTTTTTCGGTTCTTACTTTGGTTTCAATGTCTTCCAGCACATCGGGGTTAAAGGCATTCAACAATTCTTTCACCACCTGCGAAACGCTTTTACCGTTTGCTTTTTCAGCAAATTGCCTTTTCTCTTTTTCGGTTATTTGTTTGTCTAATCGTGTTAAGCGGTTGGCTAATGAAGTAAACAGCTCTTCTTCTCTTGCGCCTACGGCAACGGCTTGTAACAAATCTTTCAACGGCACACCGGGCTTTTTCTCCAGTGGACGGCTGTCGGTTTTCAAACTTTTGGTTACGCCAATGGCGTCTACAATTACAAAATGGTCTTTGGTGAATTTTGCGGTAGGCGTTACCTTCTTCAAATCATCCAAGGGAATGGTTCGTGTGCCCCTGCCTTTCATTTGCTCAAAATAGTTGATGCTTTTCACGTCTCGCATAAAAAGCAAACACTCCAAAGGCTTCACGTCCGTGCCTGTGGCAATCATATCTACCGTTACGGCAATCCGTGGGTGATAGTCGTTTCTGAATTGGGATAAGACTGATTTTGGGTCTTCATCCGTCTTGTACGTTATTTTTTTGCAGAATTTATTTTCCTCCGCAAATTCTTCTCTTACAATGTCAATAATATCGTTGGCATGGCAGTCGGTTTTGGCGAAGATCAACGTTTTAGGCACCTCAAAGTTTCCGTTTTTATCGTAGCGTTCTTTGAAAATGTTCGGCAGGTTTTCTTTGAATGTTCGGATGATGGTTCTTATCTGGTTGGGATTTACCACATCTTTATCCAATTGCTGTTTTGAGTAATTTTCATCTTCATCCTGCAATTCCATGCGCTTCTTTCGGCTCAGGCGTTCACGGTGTTCAATGTATTGGCCTTTCCAAAGCGTTGCGCCTTGCTGCGTAATCCTGGTGTCGATGATAAATACTTCATAACCCACGTTCACGCCATCGGCAACAGCCATTTCGTGCGAATATTCACTTACTAAATTTTGGTTAAAGTAACCGATAGTGCGTTTATCAGGAGTAGCCGTTAAGCCAATTTCAAAGGCATCGTAATATTCCAATACTTGTTTCCATAGGTTGTAAATGCTGCGGTGGCATTCATCAATCACAATGAAATCAAAAAACTCAATCGGCATTTTCCCATCGTATTCAACCGGTGGAATTTCTTTGGGTTGCCATTTCCGTTCGTTCGGGTTTTCTTCTTCTGCGCTTTCCTCCAACTCCGTTCCTTTTAGAATGGAATATAAACGTTGAATGGTGCTGATGCAAACCTGACTATCAGTGGCTATGTAACTTGATTTCAGTCGTTGAACGCTGTATAGTTCGGTAAACTTTCGATTGTCATCATTCGGAACGAAAGACATAAATTCCTGCTCAGCTTGTTCGCCCAGGTTTCTGGTATCAACCAAAAACAAAACCCGTTTTGCCTTTGCGAATTTCAGCAAGCGATAAATAAACGTAATGGCAGTAAAGGTTTTTCCTGAACCGGTTGCCATTTGTATTAATGCCATTGGCCGGTTTTCTTTAAAAGAGGTTTCCAGTCTGTTTATAGCTTTGATTTGGCAATCTCTCAACCCCTGAGTTTGCAAGGCAGGTAAATCCAATAATCTTTTACGAAGCGATTTATCCCGCTTAACCCAATCTCTCAACGTTTCAGGTCTGTGAAAACTAAATACTTCTCTTGCGCGTGGT
>JACRAL010000032.1 GCA_016213435.1 Bacteroidota bacterium | reverse complement strand
GGCGTCTATTCATAAATTTTCAAGGTTTATTTCTTCCTCTTACGCTTTTAATAAAAATGACAAGTCCTACTATAAAGACACTCGCTCCTATTACTTGCCATAATGACGACTTTCCAGTTATGGGCTCGCAGTCTGCAAAGCACAATATGGGTTGGAGATGAACAATGTCAGAGCCTTGCAAAAACCATAAAAGACCAAGAAGCACTGCAACGATACCAACAATTGTTAACACTACTCTTTTTAGTTTCATAGTTAATTTATTTAGTTCTTTTTCTTTTCTTATGCCCGGGCCAGCAAACTGGACATGGGCCGTTTCCTACAAACGTATGACCTCGGCTACAGACTTTTTGCTTTTTGGGTTTACTTTTCATTTTCGTTTTTTGGCGGCAAATTCTTTAAAATTATTCTATTCCCTCTGATTGCTTGTTTTTGACGCAACCCAACCAAGAACGAGAAGCGTCGGAACTATAAAAGGAAATACGCCATATAGAGTATCGCTGACAGAATGAGAGTTTCTATCAACAGCCAAAAACACTTGGATACAAAAGGCCAGCGCGAGAATTGACAGAATAAATCCTTGCCAGCCAATTGGATAATAAATCAAACCCCATTCTTTGAACCAAGATTTTTTCATATGATTATCTTGCCAAATCTTCCATCGGGACACCTAACGCTTTGGCGGTTAATTCTTTATTTCCCTTTTTGTTTTGAATAATCTGTAATTCCCAATCTATTCCCAAATGGATCTTCAAATTCTGCTGCCAAGCCGGTATAAATTTCAAACGGTTCTGACAGAAAAATAATGTCGCTGTCTTTTAGTTTCTTATATTCTGTACGAACATCATCAACAACAAACCAAATTGTCGGCTTGGCATTAGGAAACTTTTTTGTATCTTTTAAAATAATAGATGGTTCTTGGTTGCCAACTTTGAAAGCAATCATTCCATTATTTGAAAAGTCAAACTTAATAGAAAGGCCGAGTTTTTGATAATACTCTTTTGCTTTTTCTAAATTGCTTACTGGTAAGAAAAAATTATCGTAGTTTTTCATAATTTTTTTGATTTAGTTTTAGGAGTTGTCAATTTACTTTTTCTGATTTCTCGTTGGACTGTTTCAGGTATAGAACGACAACCGCAATTTTCCTGATGTGTAATATGCCAAGCAATTCTTTTTCTTAGAGATGCATTTTGTCCCAAAATATTTTTGTTATGCCAATTTTTATTCATAGATGCTTTATTTTACTAAATCTTCCATTGGAACTCCCAACGCTTTGGCGATCTTGGCAACTGTTTGCACACTTGGCTTGATAACCACATTGCTCTCTATTTTTGTAAGGGTAGTGTGCTTTACGCCGGATTTTCTCACTAAATCGTCTTGGGTCAGGCCAAGTTTATTCCGTGCCTTTTTGATATTTTGGGAATAAGCGGGACACTTCCCGTATTCCTTCTGCAGCCTTTTCTCCATCAACCTTATAACATCCTTAAACAGCCATGATGACTTAAAGACCCCCTATGCCAATAAGCTTGTCTGAGCCGCCTCAATCTTTTTTCCCTTTT
>JACRAL010000034.1 GCA_016213435.1 Bacteroidota bacterium | reverse complement strand
TACCAATTTTGCTTCGTTCATGGGACTTGGGAGTTTTGAGGTTTCTTTTTTCCTCAAATTTTTCTCTCAAGTCCTTTTCTTTTTCGCTTTTCTTATCTCTTTATCAAACGCTTGCTGTTAATTTGTTCCCGAATTCACGTTATTTTAGTAAATTCGCTTCGGCTTAAATTTCAAATTTATAATTCTCAATTTATAACTCCCTAAACTATGGCATTCGACATTGAAATGATCCGCAAAATGTACTCCGAATTTCCAAACAGAATTACCGCTGCACGAAAACTTGTGGGCAGACCACTCACTTTAACTGAGAAAATCCTTTATGCGCATTTTGCTGTCCCCCTCCCTTCGGGAGGAGTTAGGGGTGGGTTTTATGTTGATTTCAACCCTGACAGAGTAGCCATGCAGGATGCCACCGCGCAAATGGCGCTTCTGCAATTTATGCAGGCGGGAAGAAAAAAGGTTGCGGTGCCATCCACCGTTCATTGCGATCATTTAATCACGGCAAAAGACAGTTCGCAAAAAGATTTGGATCGTGCTGTAAAAGTAAATGAAGAAGTCTATAATTTTCTGTCTTCGGTTTCAAATAAATACGGCATAGGTTTTTGGAAACCCGGAGCAGGAATTATTCATCAGGTTGTTTTAGAAAACTACGCTTTTCCTGGAGGAATGATGATCGGAACAGATTCGCACACAGTAAATGCAGGTGGATTAGGAATGATCGCCATCGGTGTAGGAGGAGCGGATGCCTGCGATGTGATGGCAGGTCTCCCATGGGAATTAAAAATGCCGAAACTTATCGGAATAAAACTTACAGGAAAACTTAATGGCTGGACATCTGCGAAAGATGTGATCCTGAAAGTTGCCGGAATTCTCACCGTAAAAGGCGGAACAGATAAGATTGTGGAGTATTTCGGAGAAGGCGCTCAGTCACTTTCCTGCACTGGCAAAGGAACCATCTGCAACATGGGCGCGGAAATTGGCGCAACCACTTCAACGTTTGGTTACGATGCATCAATGGAAAGATATTTGAAAGCAACCGGTCGTGCAGATGTTGCGGAACTCGCAAACAAGATCAAAGAACACCTCACGGCAGATGCAGAAGTATATGCCGATCCGCAAAAATACTTTGATGAACTAATTGAAATTAATTTATCAGAACTTGAGCCACATCTCAATGGTCCCTTTACTCCTGACCTTGCTACTCCTATTTCTAAAATGAAGGAGATGGCGCAGAAAAATAACTGGCCCACGAAAATCGAATTCGGTTTGATCGGTTCCTGCACCAATTCTTCCTATGAAGACATTTCGCGTTCGGTTTCTATTGCCAAACAAGCGGTGGATAAAAAACTGAAAGCGAAATCGCATTTTACCATTACTCCTGGTTCGGAACAGGTTCGTTTCACGATTGAGCGCGATGGTTTCATCAATACCTTCAACAGCATGGGTGCAACGGTTTTTGCAAATGCCTGCGGCCCTTGTATCGGAATGTGGGATAGAGTAGGAGCAGAGAAACAAGAACGCAATACCATTGTGCATTCATTCAACCGGAATTTTGCAAAACGTGCCGATGGAAATCCAAACACACTTGCATTTGTCGCTTCTCCTGAATTGGTTACGGCTCTTGCGATTGCCGGAGATCTGACCTTTAATCCGCTTACAGATACACTTACAAACGCAGATGGAAAGCAGGTAAAATTAGATGCACCAAGCGGTGATGAACTTCCGAAAAATGGTTTTTCTGTGAAAGATGCAGGCTATCAGGAGCCGGCAAAAGACGGAAGCGCAGTATCAATTCTGGTTTCTCCTTCTTCAGACCGCTTGCAATTGCTCGATCCGTTTCCTCCTTGGGAAGGTGCTGATCTGAAAGGGTTGAAACTTCTCATCAAAGCAAAAGGAAAATGTACTACCGATCATATTTCAATGGCTGGTCCATGGCTGAAATACCGCGGACATTTGGATAATATTTCCAACAATATGCTGATTGGTGCGGTGAATGCCTTCAGTGAAAAAACCAATTCTGTCAAGAATCAACTTGATGGAACGTATGATGAAGTTCCAAAAGTTCAGCGTGCGTACAAAGCAGCACATATCGGTTCCATGGTAGTGGGAGATGAAAATTATGGCGAAGGTTCTTCCCGCGAACATGCTGCGATGGAGCCACGATTTTTAGGAGTACGCGCGGTGCTGGTAAAATCTTTTGCCCGCATTCACGAAACAAATTTAAAGAAGCAGGGAATGCTTGCTCTTACTTTTGCGAACAAAGAAGAGTATAATAAAATTCAGGAGGACGATACAATTGATATTATTGGTTTGAAAGAATTTGCTCCTGCGAAACAACTTCAATTATTGCTTCATCATAAAGCAGGAGACAGCGAAACTATCAATGTTAATCATTCTTACAATGCACAGCAGATAGAATGGTTCAAAGCCGGTGGTGCGCTGAATATCATTCGTTCAAACATTAAGACATAAGATTTTGTTCAGAGAAGCGCAATAATCTCGTGTGCCGCAGGCACAACTGGTATAGGAGTTCAGTTTGTATTCAAGAAAATGTAGAATCTATATGGCCTGTATTTGTACGCCAGTTCTCGCCAGAGATCGGGATGTGAATTAGTAGAAGTTACCCGTTGATAGCCTTCTCCGCTTCGGTTAAATAGCCGACAATTTTGTCTGACATTTTAGTTAAATCCTTATAAAGACCTTCTGCCTTGGCTAATTCTCCTTTTGTCTTTGCTTGTTGTATTTCTTTTACTGTGGTATGAAGCTTTTCGTGTTCAACTTCAAATGCCTGCATTGAAGGTAAATGCCCATACTTGACTTTTCCTTCGGCATAAAACCATTTTCCTAAATCGCAATGATGATGCGATACAGCTTGTTCGGCTGTTAAGGTTTCTTTTCCATCCAAGAAATTTCGAATTCTGAATTTCCAATTTAGATGTTTGAAACGTGCTGTTGAGAAATCTACTGTTGTCATAGTGTTTTTATGTTAAGTTTTTTTATTTAGGATTGGCTTGATAGGGGTGAGAGTTTTAAATTTTTGTTGTAAATATATTGCGTATGCAATTTTAAAGTACTGACTTATGTCATAATCAACCGAGATGACAAGCAATTTTCTTTTTTACATTTACAGAAACCCCACAACCATTTTTCTTGATATATAACTTTCTATCCTTTGTTCTTCGCATTGCCGTACGGGTTTATTTTAAAAAGATCACGGTAAAAAAGGCATCTGCCCTGCCTGATGAAGGACCTATGATTATTCTGTCCAATCATCCCAATACGTTCATGGATCCGATTGTCATTGGCCTGCAGATGAAGCAGAAACTTTTCTTTCTTGCCAAAGCCGAAGTTTTCCGGTCTCCTTTAGCAAAATGGTTGCTCCCTAAGTTTAACATGATTCCGGTCTATCGCAAGCAGGATAATCCCTCGCAGATGCACAGGAATGAAGAAACATTTGATAAATGTTACGAGCATTTGTTAAATAAAGGAACGATCATGATCTTTCCAGAAGGTGTGAGCCTTACTCAGCGAAAACTGGAGAAGATAAAGACCGGAGCAGCCCGCATCGCGTTGGGTGCAGAAGCTGCAAACGATTATAAGCTAGGAGTTAAAATTCTGACCGTGGGATTGAACTATTCCAACCCTCACCGTTTCCAAAGCGAACTATTCATCAATATGGACACGCCTATCGAAGTGCTTGATTTTTCCGAGCAGCATAAGAATGATACGTTCAAAGCCGCACATGCCCTCACTGACCTGATACGCCAGAGAATGGAACATCACATCATTGCTATTGATGATACTGATACGGACAGATTAGTGAAGAACATTGAAACCGTTTACAAATCAAAACTGCTGCAGGACAAACCAACGAAAGAAGAAGATTTCATTATGACTAAACGCATTGTAGATGCAGTAAATTATTTCAAAGAGAATCAGCCGGAACGGGTGCAGCGCATCTCGAAATTAGCCGATGATTATTTTACTTCGCTTGACCGTTTGAGCCTGAAAGATTATCTTTTGAAGGATTTTTCTAAATCGCGTTCTGTGTTTTTTCGCTCGGCTTACACGCTTGCCTATCTGATCATGGGTTTTCCTTTTTGGATATTCGGGTTCATTAATAATTATCTTCCCTATAAACTTCCGTATTATATTGCACGGGCTGTTTACTAAAGAAAAAGACTGGCATGGGGCTTTGTTTGTGAGTTTGGGTGTATTCACTTTTATTATTTTCTATTCCTTGCAGATTTATGTGGTGCAGAGGCTGTTTCATGATTCAATCCTGACGTTTGCGTATTTTATATTTCTTCCCTTAACGGGCTATTTCGCCTATTCCTATAGTCGGAAGTTCAAGACCTTGAGGGGGAAATGGCTTGTATTCAATATTTTCATGAAACGCTCTGTGTTAATTTCCCGTCTCATAACGATGAGGCAGGAAATTATTGGCGAATTTGAGAGAGGGAAGGAGGAGTTCTATCGACTCTGAAAAATCTAAAGTTGCTAGGCTTTTTCTCCTAGATACGAAGGATTCTTCGTTATATGTCAGAAGAATATAAGATTAATCCTAGTAACTACCCGGAATTGAAAGAAGAATATCATTATTACCTTTCCGTTTTTCTTTGTTTTCATACCGACTGCTAAAAAAATACCGCCACTTCCTAATTACTGCTTGTGTATTCATTTTTCTCTCCTTCTCTTTGTGTATGCATCAGATTCTAAACATTCACGAAACCTATAACCCATGTTAAAAAAAATACTTGTTGCCATTGTGTTTCAAGGAAGCACAATGTTATTTTCCCAGGAATGTGTATTGAAAATCGAGGTATCTGATAGTTCAAATAGAGAGGCACTTGAAATGGTAAGTGTGGCTGTTGCAAGCGCAGGTATAACTACCTGTACAGGTATGACAGATAAGGACGGAAATATTGTATTTAAAAACCTTTATTCCGGCAGGTATGATGTGAAAGCGATTTATACAGGGTATCAGAAAAAAATGATTGCCGCAGTACTGGTGAAAAATAATGAGACCACGTATTTGTATGTCAAGCTTTCATCACAAAACATCATGAATGAATTTGTTGTCATTGATTATGTAAAACCTCTGATTGATCCGAACACCTCTATTAAGACAACCTTTACGTATGATGAGATACAAAGAAGTCCTTATAGTAATGTAAATGATTTTATGTCTACTGTTTCTGGTTCTGTTCAGAAAGGGGAAGGAACTACTCCTTATTTCAGAGGTGCGCGTTCTTCAAGTGTTGTTTATATTGTTGATGGTCAACCGGTATCAGGTACCCTTGGAGTTCCTTTGGGAGCCATTCAGCAGATGTCAGTCACCCTCGGTGGAGTTCCAGCTAAGTATGGGGATGCAACCGGAGCCTTTATAGAAATAGAAACGCGGAGCGGTTTGGGAAATTATTAGCAATTGGGTGTTGTTTGTTTGTGTTTTATGGGCTGTTCAAAGTCGCACTTTGGACAGCCCTTTTTATTCATCAATAGCATCTGGATTTAACCTGAGAATTATGCAGAAATAATTATTTGGTTGCAGCCTTTTCAGCACTTCCTCCAAAAATAAATTTTAATGAGATCTGAAAAACCATGTTGTTTCCGGTATTAAAAGCGTAGAAAAAAAAATAACCGGGATAGGCATTGTGTTTTACCGCAGGAATGACAGAGTTGCTGTATCGTAAAGATAAACATGAGTTGGAAGAAAAATTATAATTCAAGCCGAGAAAAACACTCACATCTGTTTTGTTCAAACTATTTAAGTTAAGAGGGGCAGGTTGTCCGTCTTTCATCCATGTGTGCCTCACCATCCTTCCGACAGATGCGCCCATCTCCCAGTCAAATCGGTCAATGGGTGTTTTGCCAATGTTAAAATGCATACGATGTCTGAGCATCAGCGGCACTTCTATATAGTCTAAGGCAAGTTTGTAGTAATCATTATTCAAGGAATCGGGCTTCTGCATGGTTCCTTTTTTGATATAATTTATTTCCATCTGGAACATATTCTTTTTGTCTAAGGAAGTATTTACGATCCCGCCCAGCTGGTATCCTAACTTGTTAAAATCATTATCGCCATCACGTGAATCCATGCCATTAATATCCGTTCCGGTTGCACCTATGGTAACTCCTGCTCTGAATGTTTGTGCGGTAGTAATGTGTGTTGTAAATATAAATGTAAAAGCAGAAAAAAGAGAATAAATTATTTTTTTCATGTGAAAATATTTTAGATTAGTCATTCATATTTGGTTATTTTTTTGCATAAATAAACGGCTAAGGGTATAAAAATTTCATGTGCGTGCTCGTGGCAACAGTCCTTTGTTCTTAGCGTTTGAAGTCAGTTTC
>JACRAL010000024.1 GCA_016213435.1 Bacteroidota bacterium | reverse complement strand
TATGAGCCGTCAACCGAGATACATTATGACTGCCATACCTTGGGGTATTACTCATTCCGCAAACTTACAAAATTGTGTAGCAACTGAAAGTCTTGCGCTGAAAGCGCATAGTTTCAACTAACGAACTGTAACAATGAAAAATCGGTCACATGTGATCGAAGCTTACGAAACTTTAACCGTAGAGCTGGGTCGAATGCCTACAGTATTAGAGGTTGCTGCTAAAACAGGGTTATCAAAAGTGACTGTTTATGCCCACAAAAATGATTTACTGGCGGAAGGGCAGTGGCAAGAGGAACTACTGGTGCTAAAGATGCAAAGAGGAAGGTATCTCAACGTACTTGCTAAAGCAGGATACAAAGATGCTAAGGTTGCAAAGTTGATCTTGGATCTTCTCAATTCTCCTTTTGTAACAGTTCCGGCAACTTCGGAAAAAAATCAAAAAAGTAACAACACTAACACATCAGAACATATATAGAACCATTTAAGCAGGGAAGCGCTTTGCCCTTGAACCTTCCTACCGGTTTGAGATATTATTTTTACGCAACCGATATATATGACACGGATTTTTTGCATGGCAATATTACCACCCACTCAACGGTTGAGCAGGATATATTTGGAAACACTACTTCTCAAACTTCAAGCAATGCTGCTGTTACCACTACTGTTACCAATACTTTTGAGAAAAAAGACGAATGGATAAAATCACGGTTGTGTACCACCAGCACCACTACAAAACGCCCTCCGGTAAGCGGCACCTCTTTTACTCAAACTACAATCTTTATTAACAATAACATAGGTCAGGCAACCAACATTACTCAGTATGGAGATGATGGAACTACAGGAGCCATTACGAATTTAACATATGATCCTTATGGCAATGTGTTAAGCACCACGGCAAGAGGCAGCGCTATAACAACACCGCGCACTACCTATTACGATTACAGCAATCAGCCTTACGCACGTTTTGTATATGCACAAAACAGCGGTTCACAAACTGTTGGTGTGACAAGTATATTGAAGGTATATGATGACGCTTACGGTAATGTTACCTCAGAAGCAGATATCAACGGCTTAGTAACAAATCATACTTACGATGGGTTCGGAAGATTAAAAATCACCACCACGCCAACCAATCAGCAGATTTTTGTTGCACGTTCGTGGGATAATACTGTTACAAATGGAGCGTTTAAAACACAAACCTCCACACCCGGCACAGCCAGCTCCACAGAATATTTTGATAAACTCGGCAGATCGCTGCGCGCTCAAACCATCGGCTTTGACGGCACGGATGTGAAAGCAGATAAGACCTATAACGTACTGGGGCAAGTTACAAGCCAAAGCGAACCCTTTTCAGGCAGCGCGGCTACTCTTTTTACCAACTATACCTATGGCGATCTTTTTAACAGGTTAAGCAAGGTAACTTTGCCAAGCGGCAGCTATACAGATTATACCTATACCGGAAACTCAAACACCGCAGTTATTACTCAGGGAGCTATCACAAAAACGGTTACCAAAACCTTAGACGAATCCGGAGCGTTAATTTCTTCTCAAGACGATGGAGGAACCATAACTTACACATACCATAGCAGCGGAAAACCAAAAACAATCACAGTGCCGGGCAGCACTCCGACTAGTATGGAGTATGATGTTTTTGGAAGACAAAAAACATTAGCTGACCCTGATGCAGGCATAACACAATATCAATACGATGCGCTTGGAGAATTCACCAAGCAAACCGATGCCAAAGGAAATGTATATGATATGGAATACGATGTGCTGGGGCGCCTGACTGCTAAACGATGCACCACTGCAGCAACTCCTCCGGCAATTGGTGTAATTGGTGAGGTATCCTATACATACAATGCATCAAAACCGGGACTGCTTGATCAAATCACCGGTACCCCTGATTTGTATAACGGCATAACCTACTCATACACCTATGATAATTACAACAGACTGAAGACCAAGACAGAACATATTATTGACGAAACAGAAATGGCAGTGGATTACACAAGCCAATATACATACGATGCCTTAAGCCGCCTCACAACAGAAACATATCCCAGCGGATTTATTGTTAAGAATGATTATAACCCATACGGATATCTGGAAACAATTAAAGACGTGAATGATAATTCCATCTGGCATTGCAACACCATGAACGTGCGCGGGCAGGTAACAACTGCAACATCCGGCTATGGAGCAAATACCTTGGGTGTTACGCATGGATATTCTCCGCTTGGCTATCTTCAAAGCACGGATGTATTAAACGGCAGCACCAATGTGTGGAGCATGGGCTATACCTTTGATCCCAGCACCGGAGATCTTTCCGGCAGAACGCGCACTGTTAATTCTCTAACACAAAGCGAAACATTCAGCTACGATAATTTAGACCGTTTAACCGATATTTACCTCAACGGAAGCGCAAGCTCAACTCAGAGCACAAATTATACTCCCGATGGCAGCGGCAACATTGGCGCGAAGGGCGATGTGGGAAGCTATGTTTATGCAAGCGTTCCATTCCGCCCTCATGCAGTATCTGCAATAAATACAAGCCTGCAGCCTGCAGATCAAATCATTACTTACACTCCCTTTCACAAAGCAGATCGTATTACTCAGGACGCTTATAGTTTGCAATTCAGCTACGGACCCGATGAAACAAGAAAAAAATCCGTGCTCACATACAGTCCTCCGGGTACCGGCAGTTCTGTACCTCGCACCGTGATTTCAGTGGGTAATTACGAAAAAATAGTTACTCCAACTGATAAGTATGAAGTGCATTACATAAGCACACCCGATGGATTAGCCGCCATCGATGTGCGCACAAACGGAAGCGCCACCGATGAAATGAAATATGTTTACACAGACCACTTAGGAAGCATAAACAGTATATTTGATGCAACAAAAACCAAAGTATACGAACAAAGTTTTGACGCATGGGGAAAAGAGCGTGACCCTGCTGATTGGTCTCTCCCCCCGTTGGGGGGAGCCGGAGGGGGGCCTCCCGACTGGTTAATACGCGGCTACACCGGACACGAACACCACAAAGAATTCGGCTTGATAAACATGAACGGCAGAATGTATGATCCGCTCCTTGGCAGGATGTTAAGTCCTGATAATCAGGTGCAGGCAGCGGATTTTACTCAGAGCTATAATAAATATAGTTATGTAATGAACAACCCGCTGAAATATACTGATCCATCAGGGATGGCGTATTATAGGGGTAATATTTCGACAGATAACGGTGCAGATGGACCAGGAGATTTGTTTGCTTTTGACTATCAAGCGTATAATCAGCAGATAGCGGCTTTAATGACCCGTGGTGGTAGTGGAGGTTCGTTTGATTATGAAAAGGATGATATTCCAGGGGGATTAGATGCTGCATTTTCAGATTGGAACGCTCAAGCAGCACACGCAGCAGAAGCGATAGAAGATGCGCAAAGATTTACTACTTATTATGATGTGAAAGTAGGTGATAAGGTAGTGGGTACATACAACTCTAAGGAAGAGGCTGAACAAGTAGCTTCAGGAATTGCGGCAGCACGGGCGGCACAACAGTCAAACTTATATGCAAGTTTAAATGGGGGTGGGCTTGATGTAGGGGGTATACTACCATCATGGTCAAGTATGAGTACAAACTATCCTAAAAATTCAGAAGGTGGGGATATGCCGGCATCCGATGTATATGAAATGGTTGGAGGTCAAATTTATAATATGTATTTATCTGACCCTTCAAGTTATGCGAATGCTTGTGCGCTTAGAGTTTCTTATGCTCTAAATAAATCTGGAGTTTCTATACCGGATGCTTCAGGTACATTTACAGGGGGTGATGGCGGAAACTATTTTCTATCCGCAAGTAAATTAAATTCTTGGATGACAAGTTATTTTGGATCTCCTAATCTTTCTGTTAGAAGTAATTTTGAATCAAGCCTTCAGGGAAATCAGGGCATTTATATCATGATACCAAATTATCCTGGAAAGTTTGGAGCATCAGGACATGCAACATTATTTGATGGATCAAATGCTATAGGAAATCATAACTATTATAACGCAACAGGAGGCGTTTATCAAATTAACTTATGGATACTAAAATAAATTATTTTTCACTTTCGATCATGTTTTTCGTAAGTGTGAGTTTAACAGTTTGTGGACAAAGCACCACTAGTAAATCTGCTGAACAAAAAACAGATAGCACATCTGCAAAGCAGCAACAAATGTTAAAAGATTATTTCTTGTGTTCTTGTATTGATTATGGTTTTAAAGGAGATAGTTTGTTTTTTAAAGACCATAGTTTGACTGTTTACACTGAGATGTTAGATTATGACTACAGCGACATTCAAAGAGTAAAACATCTTGCAAAACAAGTAGTGGGCGAAATACCCGTATCAAATTATTCTGGCAAAAGAGGTGTGTTTGTTAGTTGCATAGAATATTACAGAGGAAAGGAATTTGACAAATTAATAAAGTCAATGCAAATTAGAAAATAACCAGATAGTTTAGATGCCGGATTTTCAGATTAGAACGCTCAAACAGCACACGCAGCAGAAGCTCCGGATGTTTTGTATGAAGTGTCAGTGGGTGGGAAGGTGATAGGAACATATAACTCTAAGGCAGAGGCGAAGCAAGTGCTTGCAGGAATTAAGGCAGCACAAGCGGAAGCACAGAAGCAACAGGCAGCACAACAGTCAAACTTATATGCAAGTTTAAATGGGCACCCGGATCTTGCTCTAAGTAGCGGAGGTGTTGATTTTTCATTGGCGGCAATGTATATACACTTCCAATTTGGTGGCGGAAATCCAATGACTATTAACGCATCATCCATAGATTTTAGTGGAACGAATCAAAGGCAATTAGGGTTAGATAAAATTGGTATAGGAAAAACATTAGACCCTGTTAATTTATTTAATGCAGGAATTAATTCCAATTCTTTAGCATTTGGTAGATTATCAATGACAAGGGTTTCGGAAACTCAATTTTCAATCGCGCCTAATAAATTTGATTTTGATTATCAACCTGACGCATCTTGGCAAAGGAATGCTGGAACGATGTTAGGAGGTGCTGTTAATTATAATTTGTGGTTGAGTCCTGGTTCTGCATTAGTGCCGTTAATTTTTGGAGGTTCATATTGGGTTAATTTTAATGGCACAGCCACTATTCCTAAATAAAAATTAATAGACTATGAGAATTAAAATATTATTCTGTTTAATATTATCAGTAATGTTAATTACAAGTTGTAGTGAGAGAGGAAATGTTGACCTTGGAGGCAAATACAGGCTAATTCATTCAGCTAATTTTATTGATATGGTAATTGTTAAAGAATATAACGAAGTGGCAATACACGTCCATATTTTAAGCTATGCATTTGATTCAACGTTTATACTTGCTGCACAACGTCCAAGAGATAGTGTTCCGGGCATAGAAACGATGACTCATGATAAATATGATGAGGTATTTGAAAAAAGCACTTTTAGGCAATATTGGATAATTGATAAAACAAAAGAATCCGTATTTGACGAAGCAACAAAAAAATATTCCAATGTTTACGGTCCTTTTCAAAAAGAAGAATATTTACAAAAGCGGGAAGAATTAGGAGTACCCCAAGAGCTTAAATTAAAAGAATAATAAAAGCTCGGATTTCTGGTAGTCTTCCAAAACATCACCTAAAAAATACAAAACGATAATTTTTTAAAGGCGACCAAAGAAAATGTTTTGCTTTTTTTTATTGCTCAGGGGAATCGCTTATACCATTTATAAATATAAAATAGTCCTTTTTTCTCGTCTCACCCCAACCCTCTCTAAAGGAGAGGGAGGTTTGGTATATTTTATATTCATAAATGGTATTATGTAAAAACTTTTTCTCTTTTTTTTACTTACTACCTTTGTTGTTTCTAATTGCACCTAAATGAGAAGGTTTGTTTTTTTTACTGCATTATTTCTTTTTTTGTTTTCATGTTCTGCACAGGGGCAAAAATGGGTATGGGCTAAAGGGGCAAAAGGAGCACGTTGTATTCCTTGGGGTATTTCAACTGATGGCTTAGGCAATGTATTTCAGGTAGGAGAATTTCAAAACACTGTTGTGTTTGGCAATGACACAGTGCGTACTGCCTCTTACATGAGTTCTTACCTTGTAAAATATTCTCCTAATGGAAATGTTCAATGGGCGCTTACCAATAACCCTAAGCCTTCTGAAAATATTAAAGTAGAATGGGTTGCTTCTGATTCTATAGGAAATTCATATATCACCGGGGTATGCACCAGTACATTAAGTTTTGGTTCTTCAAATTTTAATGTGGGTAATGGCGGTTTTTTTCTTGCAAAATTCGATCCTAATGGAAATATTTTATGGCTGAAAAATGCTGCTGCAACTTTCGGCTACTGCTATGGAAGAGGCGTTGCAGTAGATAAAGCAGGAAATATATGTGTCAGCGGTAAATACAATGGACAGGTTTCATTGGATTCTTTTGCGCTTCCAACTTGCCCGCCCGGTTCTTCTTCCTATTTTTTTGTTGCTAAATATGATGCAAATGGAAATGTTATGTGGGCGAATCATGCCGTTACGCAGGATATAACTAAAAATATGTTCTCCCAGGAATCATTTGTCAGTACCGATGCACTGAACAATATTTATGTAGCCGGTGTTTTTGTAGACACTGTTGTCTTTGGCTCTACTATTTTACACAGTGGCGGGAAGAATAGTAATAATATTTTTCTTGTCAAATATGATTCAGGAGGTAACTTGCAATGGGCAACCAGCGGAATATTGTCAAGCATAAATGATTACATAACTCAACTTACAGGGGAAGGCGAAGAAAGGATTGCAATGACCATTGATCCGGCAAATAATATATATATTACAGGTGGTTATAATGGTACGATTGGATTTGGTTCTTATACACTCGCTCAAAACGGGTATCGCGCATTTCTTGTAAAGTATGATCCATCCGGCAAAGTAGTTTGGGCAAAATCAGATCAAGTAAACAGTGTTAGTGGAACATTTGGGCGTTCCATTTCGGCAGATAAATGGGGACACCTTTATTGGGGTGGTTTTATGGGCGGCTTATTTATCTATAACACTACCACGCTTAAAGCATTCCTGGGTGGTTTTTTTCTTTTGAAACTTGATACGAGTGCAAATGTAATTTGTGCCACAAGTAGTGATGTAACACCCAATGGGTTGAATCAATTTGTAGCGGCTGACCCAATTGCTCCGAATGTTTATGCTTCTTCTTTATTATCATCTTCCACTGTTTTTGGAAATGATACACTTAACCCTAGTTTTTTCGCTAAAAGTTTTTCTTTTATGGCAAAATGGACTTGTGATACCACTTCGTGTAAAATAAGCGCAAAGGTAGCTGGCAATGGAATTGTTTGTTCCAAGCAGAACGCTACTCTTTCATCCGTAGGTAATTCATCCTGTGTCTGGAGTACCGGTTCAACTTCCACTTCCATCTCAGTTAATCCGACAACTGCCACTACTTATACGCTCCTTGTATGTGACGGAACCTGTACAGGAGATACGAGCATCACTGTAAATGTTATTCCGAGTCCCATTGCAACAATTTCCGGCAATACGACTATTTGTCTCGGCAAATCAACAACGCTCAATGCATCCGGAGGCGTATCTTATTCATGGAGTACGAATGCAACTACTTCTTCTATTTCCGTTTCTCCTGTTGCAACTGCTTCCTATACTCTTCTTGCCACTGCTGCCAACGGATGCAGTGATACAACTACGGCATCGGTAAAAGTAAATTCTTTACCAGCTCCGGCTATTTCGGGCAACAACAGTATTTGCATTGGTGATATTACTACACTCACTGCATCAGGCGGCATACATTATTCATGGAACACAGGTGCAACTACTGTTTCTGCTCCAGTGAATCCTACTTCCGCAACTTCTTATTCAGTTATAGTTACGGATACTAACAGTTGCAGTAATACAACTTCCGTAAGTGTTGTTGTAAATCAGCTTCCTGTACCTTCAGTCACTGGGGATAAAACTATCTGTCCAGGTACTATCACAACGCTTCTTGCTTCAGGAGGTCTTTCTTACTTGTGGAACACAGGAGCAATATCACAATTAATTTATGTAACACCTCCTTCAATATCAACTTATACTGTAGAGGTGACGGATATTAACGGTTGTTCCGCGGATACTTCATTGTTACAGTTCGTTAGTTGAAACTATGCGCTTTCAGCGCAAGACTTTCAGTTGCTACACAATTTTGTAAGTTTGCGGAATGAGTAATACCCCAAGGTATGGCAGTCATAATGTATCTCGGTTGACGGCTCATATTG
>JACRAL010000025.1 GCA_016213435.1 Bacteroidota bacterium | reverse complement strand
TGCACTCACAAATAAAATTGCAATCAATCTGTTAAACCAAGAAATAGAATCCAAACTCTCAATGACCCATAAAAAACTAAGAGCCAACTACGATACTGCATACTTGAAAACACTATTAAATTATAATGCGTAAAACCTGGAGTTCTTGTAGCAAGTATCTATGTAATTATTATATTCGTTACCTTAGTTAGCAACTGACGTTGCAAGAAAATAGAACAACACAAACAGTTAAAAAAAACAAATATGACACACCATCAAACTAATCCAAACAAAATGAGTTTTTTCAAAACGATTTTAATCTGTTCCATCTTAATTATTGGCTCTCAATCGTTTGGACAGATCACCGAAAAAAATTATAAAATATATTCAACGAAAGCCAATAAAGAAGTACCCCTTAACGACATTCTTGAAGACATGAAGAATAATGATGTTCTTTTCTTTGGGGAAGGACATAATGATTCTGTGGCTCACTATCTTGAAGCCAAAATACTTGAAATGTTTTATCAGAAATTTGCCGGCAATACTGCACTTTCAATGGAAATGTTCGAAAGAGATGTACAGACCGTAATGAATGAATATCTTCAGGGGTCAATTCGGGAAAAAAATTTCACTAAAGATGCACGGGTCTGGAGTAATTATAGAGATTACAAACCCATGGTTGAGTTTGCAAAGAGCAATAAGCTGGATGTAATTTGTGCTAATGCCGCAGCCCGATACTCTAATCTTGCTGTAAGAAAAGGACTAAAAGGATTAATGGTGCTGCCAAATGAATCAAAAAATAATTTTGCCCCGCTTCCTTATGATACAGCATCCGGAAAGTATTATGAAAAACTTCAGACACTCTTCGGTTCAGGGCCGAGTCATACCAGTACGCCCTCCGTTACAGATACTATCAAAAAAGCGCCCTCTATGCCTCCTATGCCTCAAATGAATTTAATAATGGGGCAATCGCTTTGGGATGCAACTATGGCATATTCCATTTCACAATACCTGGCAAAAAATAAAAATAAAAAAGTGTTGCAAGTCAACGGACGGTTTCACAGTGAAGAAGGATTTGCTGCTGTAACACAACTAAAAAAGTACAGACCGAAAACAAAAATACTTATTGTTACATCAATTTCAGATGACTCATTCCCAAACATTGATTGGAATGGGCTTAAAAATCTGGGCGATTACATCATTGCTACAGACCCAACTGTTCCACGAACATTCAAAGAATAAATTGAAATAATTTCTTTTTAAACCCGGGTGAAATCATCCGGGTTTTTTTTATTGTCTCTTTCTGACTTCTCAACTTTACGGATAAAACATATAAAAACAACTTTTGTATATTTACCACTCGTTAGAAGCCTCCATGAAAAACTTCCTCTTCATTCTATTTCTTCTTTCCACTTTTGGTTTCTCTCAGAGGAACTCACAACCATGGACACTTCAGAAATGCATTGAACACGCTTTGAAAAATAACATCCAGATGAAGCAGAATATGCTGAATGAAAAAAAATCGGAAATAATACTGCTTCAAAGCAAAGCACAGGTACTACCTAATCTCAGCGGAAATGCTTCCAATTCCTACAATAGCGGAAAAAAGGTTGATCCTTTCACAAACCAGTTTACCAGCGGTGCATTCACGCTCTCACAAAATTTTTCTCTTAGCACCAGCGTAACTGTTTTCGGAGGATTTCAGAACCTAAATACCATTAAACAAAATCAATACAATCTAATGGCAAGCCGGTTGGACGTTCAGAAAATGCAAAACGACATTTCATTGCAGATCGCATCAGCATACCTTCAGATCCTAATGGCGGAAGAACTGCTGGCTGTGGCACGAAATCAATCCGACATAACAAAACTTCAGGTGGACCGCACAAAAAAATTAGTGGATGTAGGCAATCTTCCAAAAGGGAATCTGCTCGACATACAAGCACAAGCTGCAAGTGAAGAAGTAAATATGGTTAATGCGGAAAATAATTTGTCTCTCGCCTCACTCAATTTAGTTCAGATGCTGAATTTAGATACAATTACAAATTTTTCCATCGCAAAACCAGAAATCACTTTACCGGCTGATGTTGTTCTGAATACTACTCCCGGACAAGTTTACGATGCTGCTCTTCCCCGACAGCCGGAAATAAAAAGCGCAGAATTTAAACTCAAAAGTTCTGAAAAAGGAATCTCTATTGCAAGAGCAGGGATGTTTCCACGACTGAGCCTGAATGCGGCTTACGGGACAGGGTATTCAGGTGCAAGTCAGGAATTACAAACCATTACTCCTGCCGGATATGACACCACCGGTATCACCACAGGAGGACAGTCTGTGCTCGTTCCGCATTTTCTCTATGATTATCAGCCGATTCCTTTTTCAACACAATACAACAATAATATAAATAAAAGTGTGGGATTTTATCTTTCTGTTCCGCTTTTCAACAATCTGCAAACGCACACTTCTGTGGAGCGCGCAAAAATATCGAGAGAGGATGCTGAACTTTCTTTACAGCTGCAGAAAGATAATCTCAGAAAGATAATTCAACAGGCATACAACGATGCCATGTCTTCTCTGAAAAAATATCAGGCAACTCAAAAAGCAGTAAGTGCAATGGAAGAATCCTTTAAATACATGGAACAAAAATTTACAGTGGGTGCAGCAACATCCACAGAGTACAATGATTCAAAAAATAAGCTTATCAAAGCAAAATCGGATTTGCTTCAGTCAAAATATGATTGCGTTTTCAAAATGAAAGTGTTGGATTTTTACCAGGGGAAACCGATTATATTATAAAACATCTCCCCAATTTCGATAAATCGGAATGAAGGAGTGAGGAAAAAAAATGACAACTATGAAAAATCCACTCATACTTATAGGAATTGGAATAATAATTATTGCAACTCTTCTCGCAATAAAAAGTTGCTCTAACAACGGTGCTATAGAAGTTTTTACAGAAAAGGTTCAGCGCAGCACCATCATTGAAACTGTTTCGGCAAACGGGAAAATTCAGCCAGAAGTAGAACTGAAGATCAGTTCGGATGTATCCGGGGAAATTGTGGACCTGAATGTGAAAGAAGGAGACCGTGTGAACAAAGGAGACTTGATTGTAAAAATAAAACCGAATACCTATCAGTCCGCTCTGGAACGATCCATGGCTGCGATGAATACCATGCAGGCGAATCTCGCAAACTCCAAAGCGCAGCTCACACAGATCAAAGCCCAGTTTTCCAATGCAGAATCATCTTTTAACCGCAATAAAAAATTATTTGATCAGGGAGCTATTTCACAGTCAGATTTTGACAATGCAAAATCTCAATATGAAACGGTTAAAGCACAGGTGGAAGCAGCGGAAGAAAATATTAAAGCTTCTGCTTTTAATATAACAAGCGCCCAAGCTTCCGTGAGTGAAGCTCAGGAAAACCTGAATAAAACATCCATCTATGCTCCCGTGAGTGGAACGGTTTCCAAACTCAGCAAGAAAAAAGGAGAGCGTGTGGCGGGAAATCAATTCTCAGAAGGAACCGAAATTCTAATTCTTGCCAATCTGAACGAAATGGAAGTACACGTTGATGTAAATGAAAATGATATTGTGCGCGTTCATTTGAACGACACTGCAGACATTCAGGTGGATGCTTACCTCGATAGAAAATTCAAAGGCACTGTAACTGAAATTGCGAATTCTGCAAACACTACAGGCGGTACAGCTGATCAGGTTACAAATTTTAGCGTGAAGATACGCGTACTCCAGGATTCATACAAAGAGCTGATTGTGAATAATAATTCTCCTTTCCGACCCGGGATGTCTGCCACGGTGGACATTCATACCAAACGCGCAGTGAATGTCCTTTCTCTTCCCCTCCAGGCAATAACCACACGAAGCGACAGCACAATGAAAGGAAAAGACGAAAAGAAAAAACAAGAAGATTACGATACAAAAGTAGTGAATGAAAAAAAAGAAAAACTTGAGATGAAAGATTTTAAACCGCAGGAATGCGTTTTTGTTTTTGACAATGGCAAAGTACGCCTGCAAAAAATAAAAACAGGAATTCAGGATAACAGGTCAATCGAGATAACCGCAGGACTCAAAGAAGGTGATGAAGTTGTAAATGGCCCTTACAATGTTGTTGCAAAACTTTTGAAGAATGGAATGGAAGTAAAAAAAACAGATAAGGCGGAAATTGCTAAGAAATGGAAGAAAGAATAATACAAATCCATTAATGAGTTAATTTGAAAATTTATGTCTTTAATCTTATGTCTAGAAACGGCAACAAAATCTTGCTCTGTTTCGCTCGGACAAAACGGGAGAGTGCTTGCGCTGCAAGAATCTCTTGACGAAAGATATTCTCATGCTGAAAATCTCACACTTTACATTGAAGAAGTTTGCAAACAGGCCAAACTTCCTTTACAGAAAGTAGATGCAATTGCAGTCAGCAAAGGTCCCGGGTCATTCACGGGACTACGAATCGGAGTTTCTACCGCAAAAGGATTGTGTTATGCCCTTGAAAAACCGCTGATCGCAATAAATACTTTAGAGGCAATGGCTGTTAGCTTTATCAACCAGAAACCAGAAACCAGAAACCAGAAACATGTATTCTGCCCCATGATAGATGCCAGACGCATGGAAGTTTATTGCGCTGTATTTGATGAGTATTTGAATGAAATACGAAAAACTTCTGCAGATATTATTGACGAGAATTCATTTGCTGATTTATTATTAAAACATAAGATCATTTTTTTGGGTGATGGTGCTGAAAAATGCAGATTAAAAATTTCTCACCCTAACGCAATTTTTATCAATGATATTCATCCTTCTGCAAGATTCATGCTGCCTCTTGCAGAAAAATATTTCTCGGAAAAAAAGTTTGAAGACCTTGCTTACTTCGAGCCGTTTTATTTGAAGGATTTTGTGGACACTAGACCCACTAAGTAAATTGCCCCCTCTCCTCTGACAACCGAGCGAAAAACGAAGATTGGGAGCCTAACTCAGGGGCTGGGGTGAGGTCTACTCTTCCAGTCCGTATCGCGTAATCTTCCTGTAAAGCGTACGCTCAGAAATTCCAAGTTCCTTTGCCGCTTTATTGCGCCTGCCTTTATATTTCTGCAGCGCTTTCTTGATGAGTTCAATTTCTTTGTCCTCTATGGAATAGGTTTCCTGCACTTCTTCGTGCGCCTGAATAGGAGCCCCTTCTTCTTCCGAAGGTGGAGTGTGAAAAGTTATCGGTTTCTCGGGCATAGAAGGCGTGATAAAAACATTCTCCCTCCCTCTTGCCTCTGCAAAACGCTCTGGTGAAGCAAGATCGGGAGGAAAGGGGTTGGATTCCTGTCTTCCCTGTAAAATTCCAAATACGATTCGCTTTAAATCTCCCACATCTTTGCGCATGTCGAATAATACTTTGTAGAGGAGGTCTCGCTCCGACAATTCCCCTTCGTGTTCTCCTTTGAAAATCATAGGCAGTTTTGAACCGGAATTTTCCGGAAGATATTTTTGCAACGTTTCTGCATTGATGTCACGCGTTTTTTCTATAATAGAGATTTGTTCCGTAGTGTTTTTCAACTGGCGCACATTTCCCTGCCAGTAATAGTTCGTCAGAATTTTTTCTGCTTCCGCATTTAATTTAATAGATGGCATTCTGTACTTGGAAGCAAAGTCAACAGCAAATTTCCGGAACAGCAAAGGGATATCATCCTTGCGTTCGCGGAGCGAAGGAATAATTATTGGAACTGTATTGAGGCGATAATACAAATCTTCACGGAATTTTCCCTTGGAAATAGCATCCGATAAATTTACATTTGTGGCAGCCACCACACGCACATTTGTTTTCTGGGATTTGGATGAACCCACTTTAATGAACTCTCCTGTTTCCAGCACACGAAGCAATCTCGCCTGGGTTGCATGCGGCATTTCCGCCACTTCATCCATAAAAATTGTTCCCCCATTTGCCACTTCAAAATATCCTTTGCGCATTTCATTCGCTCCTGTGAACGAACCTTTTTCATGTCCGAACAATTCGGAATCAATCGTTCCTTCAGGAATGGCACCGCAGTTCACCGCAATGTAAGGTCCATGTTTGCGCGCGCTCAGCTGATGAATGATCTGCGGAAAAACTTCCTTACCGGTTCCGCTCTCGCCTGTGATAAGCACACTCAGATCGGTTGGCGCCACCTGCATCGCAATATCAATAGCACGTTCCAGCAATGGTGAACTGCCGATGATTGCAAAACGGTTTTTTATATCCTGAATATTCATAATAGAACTCATGACAAAGAGTCAGGTTTTGTTGTTCAATGCTTTAAGGACTGAACCCTCACTTGTCAAACAAATTTATTGAAAATTAGAATCCCTTTAGCATTTCCATACAAGAATAAAAACATGCGGTTTTTAAACTTTTTTGCAGGCTTGATCCCAAACTCACATTATAAAAGATGTCTTTGGCAAGCAGGTTTCTTCAATATACATACATGATGCAATTAAAAAATAAGGTAGTACCTTTAGGCGCTAACAATTACAACTAAACTGGAAAAATTATAATAATATAGCATGATGGAAAATTTATTTGATTTGGATTACACCCGATGGAATGATATTTTTATGTTTTCAATTCCAGCATTAATTAATGTTGGAATATTCCTGTATATCTCCATTTTTTTGCCACAAAAGAAAACCAATAACTCTTTTTCAATTTTTGTTCTTATGATTGGTTTATGGCAGATAGCTGAGGGATTTATGAGGATGAGCCATACAGCAGAAACAGCATTTGAGTGGGCGAAAATATCTGGAATATTTTTGTTGCTGATGTTCCCATTAGGAATAGTTTTCATTCTGTATTTTTCAAAATGGCAAAAAAAGATTTCAAGTAATTTCTTATTTCTACTGCTTTTCGCACCAACTTTCTTTTTTTTTATTGTTTGTTATTGAAAGAATGGACAAAGGAATTATGGTAGAATCAAAATTTTGGCATTGGATTGCAAACCCTACCCCTACACGCGACAACCTGCTGCTTTACGGTTGGATTATGATTTGTTCCTCATTAATACTTACGCTGCTATGGTTATTTTATGTGAAAGCAAAAAAAGACGAATTGAAAAAGAAACAATCTTTATGGATTGCCTTGGGATTTACAATACCTGTTATTATAGGAATTGCTGTTGAGATTATTTTTCCGCTTGTCTTCGGCTTGAATGATATTCCCATTGCTGCTCCCCTTGTTACTGTTTTTTCCATTACAACACTGATGGCACTAACAAAATATAAATTTCTGAATTTCTCACCCAAGTACCAATGGAACCAAATTGCAGAATCAATGAGTGAAGGAATATTAATTGTAGATAACAACGATCAGATTGTGTATGCGAATCAACCATTTTGCAAACTATCAGGGTATAATTTTGAGGAGATAAAAGGAAAGTTAGCAGGTGAATTATTTTTAGATGATGCGAAGCAAATTAAACAATTGATTGAAGAAAGAAAACGTAAAAAAACAAGTCAATATGAGGTTTCATTTAAAACAAAATCGGAAGAAAAAAAATGGATAATAATAAGTGGTGCGCCTTATTTTGATAAGAACGGGAAAGTAATTGGTTCCATCGGCATTCATACGAACATCACAGAACGTAAAAAGATAGAGAATAGATTGAGGGAGAGCGAAACACGACTAATTATGGCACAGGCAGTGGCGAAAATTGGCAGTTGGGAAACCAACCTGTTAACTTTTAATGTAATATGGTCAAGAGAAACCTATCATATTTTTGAGATTGATCCTGAAGGTTTTCAAGTATCTCATCCAAATTTTTTAACATATGTTCATCCCGAAGATCGGGTGAAAGTGGACGAGGCATTTATAGAATCATTTAATAAACGTTCAAACAACTCCATCGAGCATCGGATTATAACACCAAAAGGTCAAATAAAATTTGTAGAAGAGTGCTGGCAGATTATACATGACGATAAAGGGAAGCCATTGAAAGCTATAGGCACCTGTCAGGATATTACCGAGAGAAAAAAAGCGGAATCAATCCTAAAAGCAACAAATAAAGAATTAGAACTATTTATCTACAAAGCATCGCACGATCTGAGAGGTCCGCTGGCTTCTATTCTCGGTCTGACAAGCCTGAGCAGTACTGAAACCAAAGAAGCAAAAACCATAGAGTATATCCGGATGATTGAATACTCCGCAAAAAAATTAGACGCTACTCTATCCATGCTGGTTCAAAGTGTTTTTATCAAAGACACGAAGAAGTTTATGGATGAAATTGATTTTAAATGGATGATTATGGAAACATTGGCAAAACTGGAACATGCATCCGGGTTTGCACGATTACAGATTACCACCAACGTGTTACAAACATTTTCATTTGTTTCCAGTAAAATGATTATGCAATCTCTTTTGCAGAACTTGATCGAAAACTCTGTAAAATATCAAGACCATAAAAAAGCAAATTCATTTTTAAACATTCAGGTTTTAGGCAATGACAAGGAGGTTAAAATTGTAATGGAAGACAATGGCATTGGAATTGACAAATCCATTCAAGATAATATATTTGATATGTATTACCGGGGAACAAACCGTTCAACCGGTTCTGGGTTAGGACTTTACTTGGTACGTACTGGCGTAGAAAAATTAGGAGGAATTATTTCTCTTGAAAGCGAACTTGGTAAAGGATGCACTTTCACAATCACTTTACCCAAAAAACCTCAGAGCAATTAATTTTAGTACTTGCCTTTTTCTGCAAACGCAGGTGATTGTGATGGAATAATGATCTTATCGCTCATAAGGTAATCATTATTTTTTTCTACCAGTAACAACTTATAGTACATACCTCCCTCTGTAGGATGCGCATCGGTAAAATAATACGATATCGCTATTGAATTAGGAACACCAATACCTTGTTTCTTCCCGATAACTTCATAATTAATTCCGTCATCTGAACGGTAGATTAAAAATACACCATCTTTATGCAAGTTTGTAATCTTCCAATTCAAGTAAATATTTCCTGAATTATATTTTCCTGAAAAAGCCGTCAATTCTGAAGAAGTATCCTGTTTCAAAAGAATTTTATGACCATTCTGCTCTATGCTCACGGTTAATTGTGCATTTACGTTTGCTGCAAAAAAGAGTGTGATTAGAGCTGCGATGAGTACTTTATTAGTTTTCATACTAATTGTTTTTTGTTGTTGCTTTTAACGGGATATCATTATTTTTCTTACTGCTGAAAAATCGTTCCCCTGTATTATTCCTACATAAACACCGGAAGCAAGATTGCCAATTTGAATTGTATTGTTAAGCTGTTTTACATCTGAAAAATCTTTTTCCCATATTCTTTTTCCTGTTATATCAATAATTTGAGCTGTAAAATCTTTCTCCTCGCTAAAGTTTGTTTCAAGCTGAAAGGAACCCCCATAGTAATTGAACTTACACTCTTGGGCAAATAAATTATTGTTTATGCCAAGCGTGTTATGAAACTCAGGAACACGAAAACTTATAGAATCGGAGCAGGTAAAAAACTGCGATTCTACAACTGCTACATATAATCCGGGGTAATAACCCTTTATTTCAACATTGTCGGTTGATGCTGTGCCGGATTCAAGAACTATTCCTGAAGAATCCTTTATAGCGTATTGCCAGTTTGACCACCCTGCTTTTTTAACACTTGCCTCCCCATCTTTACAATCTGTGCAAGTGGGCTCTGTAACGCTAACAGAAGTAGGCAATGAAAAGATCAGAATGAAACGCGCTTCATCATCTTTAGAAATTACCGGAAGAGAGATGGTATTGACAGCACCAACATCACGGAGATTGTAAATGTTGCCAGTTTCCTGATCAAACATCATAATACAAACTCCGGGATCAAAGGAATTCGGTTCCGAAGATTTGAATGAATAATCCCCGCTTTCTGATACGCCTATAAATAAACCGATGGCAAATGAGGTGGAAAGAGGCGGTAATGTGTTTATGGTAAGTTTATCTTCATTAGCTATTTTTGTAAAAATGTTTGGCACGCTTCCCTTGGGCGAAAACATTTTTCGTGCATCGCAGCATCCGTCAAAATTTTCTGTAGCATCGGGCATAAACCGGATAACCGCCTCATCGGAATAACTTCCTTTTGAAATTTTTATTTTTATACTGTTTGTTTTGGCAATAACAGGTAACGACAAAAAAACAATTGCACTTGTGAAGAAAAGTATTTTGGAGGAGAGTTGCGTTTTCATTTTTTTTCGGTTATTGCTTCATCGTCTTTCTAATACAAACCTATTGTAAAGCGAGGGAATAAAATAAGCATGATGCGGCTCAATCTGTCACATGTAAGATTTATTGAGAAAATGTTATTCGCAGGACTTACGCAAAAGTTGGAAATTGCAGACTTTTAAGTGCGAAATTTTAACAAAAAAAGCATTTTATCGTTTTTTTGCGTAAGTCCTGATTCGAAGAAATGACAGGCCTTTAGGGCTTAGGCAAAAAACTACACAAGGAACAAGAAGAGCCAAGCCACATTCCTTCTACTCAATAAGCTCAAAACATTGTTTTTAGTCAAATATTTAGGTCAGGGAGCTAAAGCTTTAGGTTGTGAAGCCAAAGCTTTAGGTCTTGAAGCTAAAGCTTTAGGTGATGGAGTTAAAGCTTTAGATTGTGAAGCCAAAGCTTTAGGTCTTGAAGCTAAAGCTTTAGGTGATGGAGTTAAAGCTTTAGGTCGTGAAGCCAAAGCTTTAGGTCGTGGAGTGAAAGCTTTTGGTAATGGAGTCAAAGCTTTAGGTGATGAAGTTAAAGCTTTAGGTAATGGAGTGAACGCTTTAGGTCGTGAAGCCAAAGCTTTAGGTGATGGAGTTAAAGCTTTAGATAGTGAAGTCAAAGCTTTAGGTCATGGAGTGAAAGCTGCAGGTCAAGGAGCCAAATCTTTAAACTAGCATCTGCGGAGCAGGTGAATTTATAAAATACAACTCTAAAGGAATACAAGTGTAAAATTATGACTATCATATTTGTGTTTATTTATTTTTTTGTATGACTAATTGCAGACTTTACGGCATAGCCAAACTTACATTAGCACCTTCAAAAGCAGGTCAAAGGCAGTGGGTTTTTAAGTCAACATAAAGTCTCCACTGTAGGGACAACCGCAGGGTGTCAGCGAAGCTCGTTAGAGGGGGCTGCTAATACATCGTGTAACATTCTTGCATAAGCCCTGACTCATTAACAAATTATTGCCATTTTTGCCTTCGCAAACTCTCGGGCATACAGGAACATTATGACACAAGAAGAACTTTTCAAGAACATCATCTCTCACTGCAAGGAATACGGATTTGTATTTCCATCATCAGAAATTTATGACGGGCTGGGTGCCGTGTATGATTACGGTCCATTTGGCGTTGAACTGAAAAACAACATCCGCGAATACTGGTGGAAATCTATGGTGCAGATGAACGACAACATTGTTGGGCTGGATGCATCTATCTTCATGCATCCGACAGTTTGGAAAGCAAGCGGACACGTGGATGCCTTCAGCGATCCGCTCATTGACAATAAAGATTCCAAGAAACGTTATCGTGCGGATGTTTTGATCGAAGAACATATTCAGAAGATCGAGGATAAGATTGAAAAAGAAGTGGACAAAGCATCCAAACGATTCGGGGAAACATTTGACGAGAAAATGTATCGCCACACAAATCCACGTGTGCTGGAATACAAGAAAAAAACGGATGATATAAATGCGCGCTTCAAAAATGCGCTTGAGAAAAATGATCTGACGGAAGTAAAACAGATAATTGTTGACTGCGAAATTGTTTGCCCTGTTTCCGGAACGCGAAACTGGACGGATGTTCGCCAGTTCAACCTGATGTTCTCCACACAGATGGGTTCAGTTTCGGAAGATTCAAATATCATTTACCTCCGTCCCGAAACTGCGCAGGGAATCTTTGTGAACTTCTTAAATGTGCAGCGCTCGGCACGGATGAAAATTCCTTTCGGCATTGCACAGACAGGAAAAGCATTCCGGAACGAAATTGTTGCAAGACAGTTCTTGTTCCGCATGAAAGAATTTGAGCAGATGGAAATGCAGTTCTTCGTGCGCCCGGGAGAAGAAATGCAATGGTATAATACATGGAAAGAAAAAAGAATTAAATGGCATCACGCCATGGGCTTTGGAGAAAACAAATACCGTTTTCACGATCACATAAAACTTGCGCACTATGCAAATGCCGCCTGCGATATTGAATTCCAGTTCCCTTTTGGTTTCAAAGAGATTGAAGGCATTCACTCGCGCACCGATTTTGATCTGAGCTCTCATGAAAAACATTCAGGAAAGAAATTGCAGTACTTCGATTCTGAATTGAACAAGAATTACGTTCCCTATGTAATTGAAACCTCCATCGGATTGGACAGAATGTTCCTTGCCGTACTGGCTTCGGCTTTTGAAGTTGAAAAACTTGACGCTGCCGTTGCCGGAGAAGAAGGAACCGACCGCATTGTATTGCATATTCCTCCTGCCCTTGCTCCCGTGAAAGTGGCGGTGTTCCCTCTCATAAAAAAAGACGGACTTCCTGAAAAAGCAATGGAGATATTCAACAATTTGAAACAGATATGCCGTTGCTATTACGAGGAAAAAGACACCATCGGCAAGCGTTACCGCAGACAAGATGCCATTGGAACACCTTTCTGCATCACGGTGGATCATGAATCTCTGAAAGACAACTGCGTTACGCTTCGTCACAGAGATTCAATGAAACAGGAAAGAATTCCGATTGACAGTGTTGCAAAAATCGTAGAAGAGAAAGTGAGTTTGAGAAACCTTCTTGCTTCGCTGTAATTTATCTTCACAATTTTTAACAACTGGCTTAAACTAACCATGTTTTATTTCGTTATTATTGCATTGTGCTTCGCACAACATAATGCAAATGATATGAACACATGCGAATACAGCGAATAAATTTCGCATCATTCGCATACATTCGCAGGTTTGCATTATTTTATCTTTACAACAGTGTCCGACTCTTTAGTTATCATACCGACCTACAACGAAAAGGAGAACATCGAAAAGATGATCCGGAAAGTTTTTTCTCTTTCCGTTTCTTTTCACATTCTCATTGTGGATGACGGCTCGCCTGACGGAACTCCGGAAATTGTAAAAAATCTTCAGAATGGATTTCCCGCAAAACTTTTCATAGAAGAAAGAAAAGGAAAGCAGGGGCTTGGCACAGCTTATATTCATGGATTCAATTGGGCTTTACAAAAAGCATATGAATTTATTTTTGAAATGGATGCCGACTTCTCTCACAATCCGGAAGATCTCATTCGTTTGCGCGAAGCATGTGTAAAAGGAGCAGATGTGGCAGTGGGCTCGCGTTATGTGAAGGGAGGAAAAATCAAGAACTGGCCCCTTGACAGGATCATGATGTCGTATTTTGCCTCTGTGTATGTACGAACTATTTTGTGGGTAAACATTCATGATACTACTGCGGGTTTCAAATGCTATCGCAGAAGAGTGCTTGAAGCGATTGATTTTGATAAAATAAAATTTGTAGGATACGCTTTCCAGATAGAAATGAAATATACCGCGGTGCGTCTGGGATTTAAAGTTATTGAAGTGCCGATCACATTCACAGACCGTGTGGAAGGTGTTTCCAAGATGAGCTCAAAAATTTTCAAGGAAGCGTTCTGGGGAGTGCTGCAGATGAAGTTCAAGAAAATACAGCGTCAGAAAGTTAAAAGTTAAAAGTTGAATGCGAACTATCCTCATTAAAAATGCAAATATTGTCAACGAAGGAAAGATATTCAAAGGACATGTTTTAATCGAGGGGGAAATTATCAAAGGGATTTCTGATGCGCCTTCTCCCCCTCTCTCTTGGGAGAGGGGGTTGGGGGGTGAGGTAATTGATGCCTCAGGGAAATATCTTCTTCCCGGAGTGATTGACGATCAGGTTCATTTCCGCGAACCCGGACTTACACACAAAGCAGAAATTTATACCGAAGCAAAAGCGGCTGTAGCAGGAGGAGTTACTTCTTTCATGGATATGCCCAACACCATTCCAAACACGCTGACTCAAAAATTGCTGGAAGAAAAATATCAGCGGGCGTCAGAAGTTTCTCTATCGAATTATTCATTTTTTATGGGTGCTTCCAACGAAAATATTGATGAAGTGCTGAAAACAAATCCGCAAAATGTCTGCGGAGTGAAAGTGTTCATGGGTTCTTCCACCGGGAATATGCTGGTGGATAACAGAACAACTCTTGAAAACATTTTTTTCAAATGCAAAATGCTTATAGCAACTCACTGCGAAGATGAAGCGACCGTTCGGGCGAACATGGAAAAATTCAAAGTAAAATACGGAGAAAATATTCCTGTTGAATGTCATCCCTTGATCCGCAGTGCAGAAGCGTGCTACAAATCCTCTTCGCTTGCTGTTGAACTGGCAAAAAAATATAATACGCGCTTGCATATTCTTCATCTTTCCACAGCGAAAGAATTAGAGTTGTTCGACAATAAAATTCCGCTGAAAGAAAAAAGAATTACTGCCGAAGTTTGCGTGCATCACCTTTGGTTTTCGGATGAAGATTATAAAACAAAAGGCAATTTCATCAAATGGAATCCTGCCATCAAAACAAAAAATGATCGCGATGCTTTGCTGAAAGGAGTGCTGGAAAATAAAATTGATGTGATTTGCACAGATCATGCTCCGCATACGCTTGAAGAAAAAAAACAATCCTATTTCAAAGCTCCTTCTGGCGGACCGCTTATTCAACATTCACTCGTTGCGATGCTCGAGTTTGTTCATCAAAAGAAAATATCAATAGAAAAAGTAGTCGAGAAAATGTCTCATGCGCTGGCAGATTGTTTTCAAATTCAAAAACGTGGTTACATCCGCGAAGGATATTGTGCGGATCTGGTTTTGGTGGAAGCCCCCTCTCTTATCTCCCCTGAAGGGGGAGAGAAAAAAACTAAATCTCCTTCCCTTTGGGAAGGTTGGGATGGGCTGCCTATTCTTTCCAAATGCGGCTGGTCTCCATTTGAAGGAACAACTTTTCATTCAAAAGTCACTCATACTTTCGTGAACGGACATGTGGTCTATGAAAATGGAAAGTTTGATGAAACAGTAAAAGGGAAACGTTTATTGTTTGATAGAAACTGAATCATGAAGGCAATCGGATTTTATCTCGTGCTTCCTTTTATTTATCTTATTTCCATTCTTCCCTTTCCTGTTTTGTATTTGCTCTCCGATTTTGTTTTTGTACTTATTTATTATGTAATCGGGTATCGCAGAAATGTAGTAACCGAAAACCTCCGCAATTCCTTCGTAGAAAAATCAGAGAAAGAAATTTCTGAATTAAGAAGAAAGTTTTACTGTTATCTCTGCGATCTGTTGCTGGAAACTTTCAAAACGCTCAGCATCAGCAAATCATCCATGCTGAAACATTGCACCATGAACGAAGATTCTAAAAAACTTTTTCAAAATTATTATGAAGAGAAGAAGAGCGTAGTCCTTGTTCTCGGGCATTTAGGAAACTGGGAATGGGGCGGAAATACTTTTAGTTTAGAATGCAAACAGCAGCTCTATGTGCTTTATCATCCTCTGGAAAATAATTATTTTAATAACTTGGTTATCCGGATGCGAACAAGGTTTGGTACAAAACTTATTAAAATGCAAAACGCTTTTCGTGATATGGTTGAAAAGAAAAATGAGATCAACATTACTGCTTTCATAGCCGATCAAACTCCTCCACCTGAAAATGCTTACTGGACAACTTTTATGAATCAAGATACACCCGTTTTTCAGGGAACTGAAAAAATTGCCCGTAAACTGAATTATCCGGTTGTATTTATAAATGTGATCAGAATCAGCCGTGGAAAGTATGAAATGATTGCTGAGACGCTTTGCGAAAATCCTTCCTCAACTTCTGAAGGAGAAATTACACAGATGCACACGAAAAAATTAGAAGAGGAAATCCGTAAAAATCCTGAGACTTGGTTATGGTCGCACAGGCGCTGGAAGCATAAACGCTGATTCTCATCATTTTATAATTCAAGATTATTTTTATCTTTGCCGACATTTTATTATTTGTGAGAACAGGAAAAGATTTAATTCTGGCTACAAAACCATTCGCATCTGAGATCAGATGGAAGAGTTGGTATTTCACTCTTTCCACTTTGTTTCTTTTGATTTTATGTCATGCGGTAACATTTTTGCATATACATTTTGCAGTAAGGATTTTTTCCAGCATCATGTGCGGACTTGTAATTTCCAGAATGTTTGTAATCTATCATGATTACGCGCATCATACGATTCTGTATAAATCCATTCCGGCAAAAATCATTTTTTCAATCTTTGGGTTGTATATGCTTGCTCCAACGAGTATTTGGAAGCGCTCGCATGATTATCATCACAACAATAACTCAAAACTTTTCAGTGCAAGCATTGGCTCTTATCCTATTTTTTCCAAGCAAAAATTTCTTGCTGCCAGTAAAAGCGACCGCAGGGAATATTTGGCTGTGAGGCATCCGTTAAATATGCTTTTCGGTTATTTTACTCTTTTTAGTTTCGGAATGTGCATCCTTTCTTTTCTTTCCAGTCCGCGCAGGCACTATGATTCGCTCATCGCTCTCATCCTTCACATAACCTTTATTGTTACGGTCATCTATTTTTTCGGTTGGATAACATGGATACTTGCCATCCTGATTCCTTTTTCGATTGCGTGCGGGTTTGGCGCTTATCTTTTTTATGCCCAGCATAATTTCCCCGGAGTTACTTTTAAAAATAATATTGAGTGGAGCTACGAACATGCTGCGCTGGAATCATCCAGCTATATGAAGATGAATCCATTCTGGCAGTGGGTTACTGCGAACATCGGCTTTCATCACATTCATCACATGAATGCCAAAATTCCTTTCTATCGTTTGCCTGAAGCGATGAAAGCAGTTCCTGAACTTCAACAGGCAAAGATTACCACGCTGAATCCTTCAGACATTATTAAATGTCTTCGCCTTAAAATATGGGATCCTGACACACAACAAATGATTCCGCTCAGTGCAATTTCACAGTAAGCAGCAGACAAATTTTCTTTTTGTAAATTCGCATTCTCCTCTCGATAACTAACGGGATGTTATTTGCATCACAATGAATCGTATCATTTCCTTCGAGCAATATCTTTCCGAATACAAAAAAAGTGTAGATGATCCCGAACAGTTCTGGGCAGCACAAGCGGAGGGATTTGTCTGGAGAAAAAAATGGGACAAGGTCCTTGAATGGAATTTTACTGAACCCAATGTAAAATGGTTCATCGGAGGGAAACTCAACATCACAGAAAATTGTTTAGATCGTCATCTTGCCGAACGAGGAGATCAAACCGCCATTCTTTGGGAACCCAATAACCCCAAAGAAGAAGGGAGAAAACTTTCTTACAAAGAACTTCATACTGAGGCCTGCCGTTTCGCCAATGTTCTGAAAAACAACGGAGCGAAAAAAGGCGACCGCATCTGTATTTATATGCCCATGGTTCCTGAACTTGCGATTGCGCTTTTAGCGTGTGCAAGAATCGGTGCAATCCATTCCGTTGTGTTCGGAGGATTTTCTTTCCAATCTCTTTCAGACCGTATCCACGATGCGGATTGCAATATTGTAATAACTGCAGATGGCGCATTCCGAGGAGCAAAAGATATTCCCCTGAAATCTGTTGTGGATGAAGCGCTTCAGACCTGTCCGTCCGTAAAAAAAGTTATAGTTCTGAAAAGAACAAACTGCGAAGTGAAAATGCAGAACGAACGAGATGTTTGGTGGAGTGATGAGGTAAAAAAAGTTTCTGCTGAGTGTCCTGTCGAAGAAATGGATTCGGAAGACATGCTATTTATTTTATACACTTCCGGCTCCACCGGAAAACCAAAAGGAGTGGTACACACAACTGCCGGATATATGGTTTTTACTAAATATACTTTTGAAAATGTTTTTCAGTATCACCTCACCCACAGCCCCTCTCCCATAGGAGAGGGGAGCCAACAGCCGGAGGTATATTGGTGTACTGCGGATATCGGATGGATCACAGGACACAGCTATTTGGTTTACGGACCTCTGCTCGCTGGTGCTACAACATTAATGTTTGAAGGAATTCCCACTTATCCCGATGCAGGAAGATTCTGGCAAGTGATCGATAAATACAAAGTGAATATTTTTTACACCGCGCCAACGGCAATTCGTTCGTTGATGGCGGCAGGAGACAATTTTGTGAAGCCATACAAATTAGATTCGCTTCGTGTGCTTGGCACAGTTGGTGAACCGATAAACGAAGAAGCGTGGAAATGGTACAACGAAACTATCGGGAAGAAAAAATGCCCCATTGTTGACACCTGGTGGCAAACTGAAACAGGCGGAATTATGATTTCTCCTCTGGCAGGAATCACAAAAACAAAACCGGGTTATGCAACACTTCCGCTTCCGGGAATTCAGCCGGCATTGCTGGATGAAAAAGGGGAAGAGCTTTTTGGAAATAACGTGGAAGGAAAATTATGTTTTAAATTCCCCTGGCCCGGAATTATCCGCACCACGTATAAAAATCATAAACGTTGTTTTAATGTTTATTTTTCTCAGTACAAAGGATATTATTTTTCGGGGGATGGCTGCAAGCGTGACGAAGATGGATATTACCGAATCACCGGGCGCGTGGACGATGTGATAAAAGTTTCCGGACATTTGCTCGGCACCGCTGAAATTGAAAACGCCATCAACCGGCATCCCGATATTGTTGAATCAGCCGTGGTGGGTTTTCCTCACCCGATAAAAGGATGGGGCATTTATGCTTTTGTGATTGATGACCACAACAGAAAAGATACGGATGAACTGAAAAAAGAAATTATTGCCACTGTAACTAAGTTCATGGGATCCATTGCTAAACCCGATAAAATTCAAATTGTAAAAGGACTTCCTAAAACACGTTCGGGCAAAATTATGAGAAGGATTCTGAAAAAGATTTCGGAAGGAGATACTTCTAATCTTGGAGATACCTCCACATTGCTTGACCCGAGTGTAGTGGAGGAAATAAAGCAAGGAGCTCTATCTTAGGGTATTGATTATTCATATGAGTAACCATACATAAAAATATTTTACCATGACGATAAAAAAAATGACAGCCAAAGTTTCAACAGTAATGTTGATTGATGATAACGAGATTGACAATTTCATCAACCATAAAATGCTGGAAGGATGCAATTTTTCTGATCGTATCTATGTTCACTCCAGCAGCAAGAGCGCTTTGGAGTTTCTTATAAATATTGAGAAAATGGGCGAAGCCGGAAAGCCCCTATTTCCTAAGGTGATTTTTCTCGATCTTAACATGCCCATTATGGATGGGTATCAGTTCATTAATGAATTTGAAAAAATATCCAATCCATTTAAAGATAACACAAAGGTTTTCGTCCTAACTTCCTCCATGAATCCAAATGATTTTGAAAAATTAAAAAAATATCCACGAATAGAAAAGTATGTTAATAAGCCGCTCACGGAAACATTGCTTAATTCTATCTTATAATCATTTCATAGCTTTGGAGAGCTTTTTTATCAAAGCATCATCCATGCGGATGAACTCAAGCATTTGAGTGTTTCCCTGATTGAGGGAAAGAAATTTATCTCTAAGGAAAAGTGTTTTTTTATCTGCACATTTTTCTGCTGAATCCATTTGCATAGCAAGTATTTTAGCAAATACCTGGGCATTTTCATAAGAGTAGTTATTTTGATTTTTTAGTGATTCATTCGATCTCATGTCGCGCAGTTTCCGCTGAACATTTTTAATAAGATTATCTGCAAGTTCGAATTTGCTTGCCAGCAAATAGCACAATGCTAAAAACAATTTCACTTCTATTTCGGCATGAGGAAAATTGCGGAAACTGATAGTATTAAGCAGGTCATTCAGAAGCGCAATGGATTCATTATATTTTTTTGAATAAAATGCTGTGGCAGCATTAAACTTAACGTAGTTAATATAATTGGGAACATCGGCTGGATCGGGTGTAAATAAAGCAGCAAGAGCTTTACTTTCTTCATATAATTTTTCCTGCTCATTCTTGTTAAGTGCTCTTTCAATTTTTGAAAGTAAAAAAGCCGAAGGATAACAACAAAAATTATGAAGTAGCAGAAGATGAAGGTTTGCATTTACAGAATCAAAATGATCCGATCCTTTCTTATGCAATTTATGCCGGTGATAATATTGGAACCATAAAAAATTAATAACATGCGATAAATTTTTATAAAGCAAATCCTTGGGGTATGACCTTATAATCTCAGCTGTTTTTTCCAGCATTTCATCCACCGGTGGGTCCTCTTCTGTTGCCGTTTGTAATGGAACGAAAAGCGCGAATTTAATATCTAAAATATTCCGGTAAACAGTTAAGTGATGCGATTCATATAACTGTGCATGGTTGTGCATTTCCTGTTTCAGCATGGCAAGAAGTTCCAGCATGATGACATCGCGCGACATCAAGTACTCTCCAAGTGTTTTATTAAAATCAAAAAGAAGTTCTTTTACTTTATCCAGTGCAATGGTATAAGCAAGGTGTTTATTGTACTTCTGGGAATAGTCGTAATATTTTTTAGAATAACGATGAAGTTTTTTCAAGGCACTGTAAACGGTAGTAAGTGCATGAGGGATATCGTATTCGGCCAAATCCTTTTCCATTTTTAAAAGCTGAGTGATGGCTATATCATGCGGAGAGTTGAAAATAAGATTGGGAATGTTTGCTACATTTCTCAGCAAATCAATTTCAGTATCAGGCGCATTGTGAGCAAAGAAATCCTGCAACTTGCCGTAAAGACGCGATTTCAGTGTATAGTAAGCACCAGGACTAACATCAAGCCGGCTTACAATTGCGGTTTCATCTCCCTTTAATTCCTTAATTAGTTCGCGTGTAAAAAAGGATTTTTAGACATTTGAATAGTAAGAATATTCTCTGCATCCATTTTTGTTTTTCATTTTGCTGAATCTCATTTTCATTTTTTATTTTATTCCATCATTTTTGCTAACACCATTAAGTT
>JACRAL010000027.1 GCA_016213435.1 Bacteroidota bacterium | reverse complement strand
TTCCTCGTTTTCTTCTTCTTGCTCAACAAGGATTTTTTCGAGGATGGATTCCAACTCATCAACTTCATCGCTCTCGTCTTTATCATACTCGACCTCGATGATTATTTCTCCGTCTTCGGTGGTTCCGGTAACGGTATTGTTCAGGTTACGGCTTACCAGTTCATCGGCAAACTCGGTCATTGCCTCTTGAGGCACTTCAAATTCTGCTTTTCTCATTGTTGTTTGGGTTTTAATTGTTATTGTTTGTTTCGATTTATTTTTATTGATTCATTAAATTATTTTCATGGTTTTCCGCTAAGTAAATAAGTGAGGACTTCGCCCTCGACTTCATCATAGGTTTTTACTTTCCCCTGCTTAATCCATTCTTCTAATTCTGTACGGTGGAAATAAAGCTTGTTTCCCTTTTTAAAATGAGGGATCAGCTTGCGTGAAGTTTTTTCATACAGGGTGGTGATTTTCAATTTCAGAAAATCGGCTGCCTGCTGTACGTTGAGAATTTCCGCAGGCTGCGGTTTTAATTCGCTAAGGTTATCACTTAGGATTTCTTTAAGTGCTTCTTTAAGGAATTCCTTGAACTCCTTTTCATCGAGGTTTGTTAAAAATGAGAGTGCCATGTGAAATATGTTTTATTCGTCCGCGCATAGCGCAGGCGATAATTATTTCACAAATGTAGGTCGAAGGTGAGGGGTCTTTTGGGTTCTTGAAGGTTCGTGTAAGGCGGGAGAAGATTACTTTTTTCCCCGTATCTTATTGTCAATCAATATGCCGAGGCGGGTAAGGACGTTATGCAGTTCGGTGAGATTTTTCTTGGTGGCGATGCGTTCTATTTCTGTTTTACTGAGTGTTTGGCGCAACGTATCGGCACTATATCCGGTTAAAAGAGAAAATGCCTGCCCTGCTTCTTTGTTGTTCAGGTCTTCATCTTTAAAAATTATTTTCGTTTGTTGGAGAAAATGAATCAGTAAAGCAGTTTGCTCTTGGTTAAGCGCGGTTACATTATCTTCTGCTCCGCGCTTGGTTTTACCCTTTGTTTTAACTGAACTGCCAACCCCATCTTCGTTGCTTTCTGTTTTTGGTTCTGTTTGCAGGTATAGCATTCGCTTGTGATTCCTGAGAAGTATTTCTGCGCGGGTAAGAAAATTCTTGCGCTCATACTCTGTAAAAAAGTTTTCTGCTTCTCCTTTATTCTCTACGTCCAGGTCGTATTGCAAATCAAGATGCTTCATGGATTCCTCCCCAAAATATTCGCTTGGAGCCATTTTATTATAATTGTTCAATCTCTTGCGGTATTCTTTTAATAGTTCACCCTGTATCTTCTGCGCCTGCTTGTAATCAATCGGGTTCTGCTTGTAGCATTCCAAGATGGCAAGCAGGGTGTCGGTAAGATGTATCTGCTCATCAGGTAAAAATCCTTCAAGGGATTTTTCGTAATCCTTTGAAAAGTTTTGCAGGTAGCTGGCGAAAAACTTATGGCGGTTGAACATTTTACTTAGGTTTCAAAAGATCAACAAAAGTATGAAAGTAGAATTAATAAACTACTTTTCTATTGCTATTATCACGCAACCTTAGCATAAATGACCTTCATTTTCAGCTTCGGCAATCCCTTTACCGCTGCCGATTTCTTCTTATCGCGCACCTTCGTGTAAATCTGCGTTGCGTTAATGGTTTTATGTCCCAATAGTTTTGACACCGTCCATAAATCTGCATCGGGGCTGTGTTCAAGGATGTTGGTTGCAAATGTATGTCGGCTTGTGTGAAAGTGCATCAGCTTCTCGTCAAGTCCGGCTTTCTTTGCCCATTTCTTTAGTGCTCGGTTCACAATTTTGTTCATCAGCTTGTTTTTATCATCGAATTCCTTCACGCAGGGAAATACGAAAGGACTTTTGTCGGAATATTCCTGAGCGTCTTTTTTCATGTTCTTTAGGATTTCAACCGCTTGGTCGGCAAGAGGCATGTATTCTATACCTTCTGTTTTCGCCTGCTCAAAATAAATGAACCATTCTTCATTGTCATCAATTTGCTTGACGATGACTTCCGCCCACCTTAGTTGGTTTACATCGCTCCATCTTAATCCTGTGAAACAACTGAATAAATATGCTTGTTTTATTTGCGGATGAATATTGCAGGTTGTTTCAACTAAAAGTTGCAATTCTTCCAGCGTATATGCCCTTCTGAATGTGTCCTGCTGTTTTATCCTGTCCTTTCTTGGAATCTTTCTGAAAGGATTGACAGGAATTATATCCAACCTGACTGCGTCTTCAAGCCCGGTGAACATATCTATCAGGTAATTCCTCGCGGTATTATTTTGCACCCTTCCCAATAACCAGTTTGTCCAACCTTTAATCCATTCAGGTGTGATGGCTGAGAAAGGCAATGGTTTCTTTCCTAAATATTTTTTTAGGTTGGAAATAGTTGCCTGATTGTGAGTATTAAAGCAATTCTTTTCTTTGACATACTTTTCAAACCAAACTAAAAAATCTGCCTTGCGCCTGCTCTTATCCACTAATCCGTTTTCCTGAACAATCAGTTCATTCTCCCGCTTGATTCTGATTTCCTGCACGAGCCGTTTCTTTTCTTTGTCCTGTGCGGTAGGATGTGCTTTGTTGATACGGATTTCTAAGAATTCGTACCAGCGGGCTTTGTTGTGGTAAATATCCAAGTAGTAGGATACTTGTCCGCCTCCCAGTTTTTTCTCTCTCAAATAAACTCCCATTGTTTTTAGGTTTTAAAGGGTTTGACATTTCCCTTCACGTTGCAATAATATATTGCGCGAAAGGGTTTCGTTTGGTACTTGAACCTTCGTGAACCTTTGAGAAAATTGCGGGTAACAAGGGGGTAACAAAAAACCTCAAATGCCACCTAAAGGCATCTGACCCCACCTAATTGGTCTTCCTCTTAACTATTTGAGTGTTTGGGAGTTGTTCGGTTTGTTTACCTTTGGCTAAATTTTGCGAATTCATATTTGTACATTCGTAATAATTCGTATTCGTAGATGAAACGTTTCCTAAATATCCTAAAAAAACTTCTCAAGTGGCTTCTCATCCTGCTTGTGGTGTTGAATGTTCTCATTCTTGTTTCCGGTAAGACCTACATCTACAAAGGCTTTGTGAATACCTACATGAAAGGCCGATCGACTGCGGACATTGATGAGTATAAGATTTTTGACAATCGCGTAGTAAAGGCCGGCATACAGCACAGTGAGTGGGCGCTCCGGAAAGATTACAACAGCACCAAAATTCCTTCGCAGTATATGGGTGATATGGCAAAGATGCAAACCATCGCTTACCTTATTGTTAAAGAAGATTCCATTCGGCACGAGGAATACTGGGGAGGGTACAGCGATACTTCGCATACCAGTTCTTTTTCCATGGCAAAAACCTTCATCAGCATATTGGTCGGCATTGCCATTGAAGAAGGAAAAATAAAATCCATTGACGAACCCGTTGGTGATTTCATCCCTGAATATAAAGAAGGAAACAAATGCAAGATCACCATCCGCCATTTGCTCAGCATGAGTTCGGGAATTAATTTTGACGAGAGTTATATCAACCCCATTGGTTTTGCAGCAGAAGCGTATTACGGAAGCGATCTGCGTAAGCTGATTTTTAAGTACGATGCAACTGATGAGCCCGGAAAAGTTTTTGAATATAAAAGCGGCAACACGCAGTTGCTTGGTTTTGTTTTGAGAAAAGCCACAGGAATGAGTGTGAGTGATTATGCTTCTGAAAAATTATGGAAGCCGATTGAAGCGGAGCACGATGCATACTGGAGTCTGGATCACAAGGATGGAGATGAAAAAGCGTATTGCTGTTTTAATTCCAACGTGCGTGATTTTGCGCGTATCGGTAAGTTATATCTCGACAGCGGAAGATGGAACGGCAAACAGGTAGTTCCCGAAAAATATGTTCTTGAATCCATTCAGCCGGCACCAACATTGGATAAAGACGAGCAATCAAAGAATAATCGCTATGGATATTCGTGGTGGCTTGTTCCTAATTATAAAGGACACAACATTTTTTACGCGCGAGGAATTCTTGGTCAATACATCATCATGATTCCTGATTTGAAAATGATCGTTGTTCGGCTTGGAAAAAAACGCGATCGCACTTTAATAAATGGTCATCCTGCTGATTTGTACCGGTATATTGATGTAGCGCTGGAGATGTGAAGCCCATCCCCAGCCCTCCCCGTTAGGGAGGGAGACAAGGAGTATTCAAATCCTCCCCAATGGGGAGGATTTAGGAGGGGCTGATGTTCCAATTAATTTCTGCCACCCCCTCCTTCTTCAGCAATTCATTTGTCTTTGAAAAATGCTTGCATCCAAAATAACCTGTATGCACCGAGAAAGGCGAGGGGTGAGGCGCTTTCAGAATATGATGTTTAGTTTTATCTATTAATACTTCTTTTGCCTGAGCGAACTTTCCCCAAAGAAGGAAGACCAATCCTTTTCTTTGTTCTGATAGAGCGCGAATGGCTGCATCTGTAAATTCTTCCCAACCATGTTTTTGATGTGAACCCGCTTGGTTGGCTCTCACCGTTAAAGTTGCGTTAAGAAGAAGCACACCTTGCTTTGTCCAAGGTTCAAGGTTTCCGGTTTTTGGAATCGGAATTCCTAAATCGCTGTTCAGTTCTTTGAAAATATTTTGAAGGGAGGGGGGGTGAGGGATTCCATCGCTTACGGAAAAACATAATCCGTTTGCCTGTCCTTGTCCGTGATAGGGGTCTTGTCCAAGCAATACAACTTTTACTTTTTTAAATGGCGTATAATTGAAAGAAGCGAAAATCCTTGATGCAGGAGGATATATTATGTGTTTCTTCCTTTCTTCAACCAGGAATGTTTTTAGCGATTTAAAGTAATTACTTTGAAATTCTTTTGTCAGAACTTCTTTCCATGATTCCTCCATGGAGGGGTTAATTGTTGAATTTTCACTCATAATTCATGATTGTATTGGTTAAATTAAGAATATGATTTTTCTCAGTATATAAAGTGAATTATTTTTGGTCATTTTATAGAAAATACTACCTTTGGATATAAATTTTAAAAAGTGGCACGTATATTGCAATTAAATCGGAAATATACTTTCATATAATAAAAACAGAAAAAATGAAAAAACTTATCGCACTTATCGCCACCATCGCACTATTTGCTGTTATTCTTTCTTCTTGTAAGAGCCATGAGCTTTGTCCTGCTTATGGAAAAACAGATGTAAAGATAATTACAGGGAAACAAGTTTAAAGCTTCTTTTCCTTATAACTTACCTGCTTTCAGAAATGAAAGCGGTTTTTTTGCTTTATATCAGGATGTAAACTTTTTGCTACCGGGCAGGCAAGGGCAGTACGCTCAAGTAACTCTTTTTCTTTTTGAGAATAATGGTTTTTCGGGAAAAATATGTCAATATGAATTTCAGAAACTCTTCTTGGGCTATCCGCCATTACTTTCAGGATTTCTACTTTTGTTCCGTCCATGTTAATGGTGTGCCTCTTCGCAACAATTCCCATGACCGTAAGCATGCAGCATCCCAAAGAGGTGGCGAGCAAATCAGTAGGAGAAAAAGCCTCGCCTTTCCCGTTATTATCTATTGGAGCATCGGTTATGATTTCCTGTTTTGATTTGAGGTGAACAGCTGTAGTACTAAGTTCGCCCTTGTAAATAACTTCAGAAGTTTTCATTGTTACAGTTCGTTAGTTGAAACTATGCGCTTTCAGCGCAAGACTTTCAGTTGCTACACAATTTTGTAAGTTTGCGGAATGAGTAATACCCCAAGGTATGGCAGTCATAATGTATCTCGGTTGACGGCTCATA
>JACRAL010000022.1 GCA_016213435.1 Bacteroidota bacterium | reverse complement strand
GAAACTGACTTCAAACGCTAAGAACAAAGGACTGTTGCCACGAGCACGCACATGAAATTTTTATACCCTTAGCCGTTTATTTATGCAAAAAAATAACCAAATATGAATGACTAATCTAAAATATTTTCACATGAAAATATTATCCTTCTCAATCACAAAAAGTAATTTAGGTTTCAATAAACTCTATCCGAAGCTTTTTCAGCAGTTTTGAGAACTCCTCACCGGATTCTTTCATATCCTCATCGCGCTTGTCGTAATACCACTTAGCCTTGATATCGTACCCATCCTGAGCCATTCTATCCAATTGCAACAGTACATCCATAATATACTTTGCAGATGTAGAATTAAAATAATCAAGCTTAAATTCAAATATGCGAGATACTCCCTGACCGAATTTATCTTTCTCCCAGTATAAAACATTCTGATACTGCTCCAGCCATTGCAAGATGGGAACATAAAATTTGCTTGTGTTTTCCGGACGAGATTCACCAGAAATCTCAAAAAGATTTTGTGTGGGATCAAACATCACCTTTGGTGAAAAATCGCTTGATTCGATAAAAAGTGTATTCATAGTTTTTTGATATTTATATTTGAATCATCGCTTGTATTACATAAAATGAAACATCGTTGGTAACTGGCTTAAACTCATACTCTAGTTTGTTTCCGGATTTCAGAGCAATATCAATGATTCCCAATCCGGCATTATCAGTTTCTATTTGCGTTTCTTCTGCAAGTGTCCGAAGATAATAATCCTGAAGACCTTTCTTATCAAGTGCATTCACCAACTCAATTTTTTTTTTCAGCAAATCAACATCTGCGTTAGCAACGTGATTCCCTGTAACAATAAAATAAAAATTATTTTTTCTACTTAACATGAAAATAGGAGGCGATATTCTTCCTAAAAGTTTTTGAATATCGGGTGCGGCCCAGTGCTTTGAGATATTATCAAGACATTCTACTATAATCGCATATAAGCGCTTTTGGATAACCTTGTCTATACGAGACACGTTCATGTCATTTTTCAGATTTTTCAAAAGAGAAGTAGTAACCTGATGGTTAAGTTCACCCATGAACGACATAATAACATTCTTCTCGTTCATATACTGATGAAGCTCTAATGCATGGGCTATTTCTTTTGACATGAATTGGTTTCTCAAGAGTTATAAGAATATGCTAAAAAATACAGCGACAATAATTAATGCGAATTTATGAAAAAAAAAATCGCAGTTAGAGAAAAAAATAAAAAAAGGGGTAATAATTTCTCGTACATTTGAACCTATAGATTTTTACTTGTGAAGTACAAACGAATTTTACTTAAGCTTAGCGGTGAATCCCTCATGGGGAATAAACAATTTGGCATTGACCATAGCCGTCTTCATCAGTATGCCGCAGAAATAAAACAAATAGCAGATAAGAAAGTAGAGATATCCATTGTAATTGGAGGAGGAAATATTTTCAGGGGTATACAGGCAAACACAGAAGAAGATTTTGACCGCGTACAGGGCGACTACATGGGCATGCTCGCCACCGTTATAAACAGTATGGCATTGCAGATGTCTCTTGAAAAAACAGGGCTTCCAACACGTTTGCTTTCTGCCATCAAGATGGAAGAAATTGCTGAGCCATTCATTCGCAGACGTGCCATCCGTCACTTGGAAAAAGGAAGAGTAGTCATCTTTGGCGGTGGAACAGGAAATCCATATTTCACCACCGATACTGCCGCTTCGCTTCGCGCCATAGAAACTGAAGCCGATGTAATTTTAAAAGGCACCCGTGTGGACGGCATTTATTCTTCCGATCCCGAAAAAGATAAGAAAGCTGTTAAGTTCGACACCATTTCGTTTGATGAAGTATATAAAAGAAAACTGGAAGTGATGGATCTTACCGCCTTTACCCTCTGCAAGGAAAATAAAATCCCCATCATTGTATTTGACATGAACAAATCCGGCAACCTGAAAAAAGTAGTAATGGGCGAGAAGGTGGGAACACTCGTGAAGGTTTAGAGTTTTTTTTGAAAATATCCATCAGAGCCGCCCGTTGTAGATTACAATGAAAAACAGATTTATATTCATATTGACTTTTATGATTCTTGTCGGAATTTTTTTTTATTCCTGTGTAAAGAAACCCAAGTATTCGTCCATCCCTGTGATCAAATATCAAGATTTTTTACGCTACGGAAAATACTCGGATCCTGATTCAGTAGAAGTTGCTATTGCTTTTGAAGATGAAGAAGGCGATGTTGGATTTGAGGCATCCGAAGCAACCGGGATTGTCAAAGACGGAAATCTGTTTTTGGTCTATTATTATGATTCTGCAAATACCAATTATTTTGCTGCATGGGACGGTACGAACAATCCTATGCCTCCATTTGATACACTGAAAATTCAGTATCGCGTTCCCCCTGTTTTGGCTCAAAACGAAATCAGTCAGCCAATGAAAGGGATTATTTACGCTAAACTAAAGAGAATTTCTATCAGACCAACCTCCGCTCACAAAACAATTAAGTATAAGATCTATATGTACGATAAAGCCATGCACAAAAGCAACATTGTAGCGTCTGATCGTATCTCTTTCTGAACAAGCATCTTCTTCCCGTGAATCCTTCCGATATTTTTTCAATTAAAAGCAAAAGAGAGTTTGAAAGAAGATCGCTTGAAATTTTCCGGCATCAGGCAAAGAATAATGCGGTTTACAAGAATTATATCCAACAGCTTGGAATTGTTCCTGAACAAATAAAAGCAGCAAACCAAATTCCTTTTTTGCCAATAGAGTTTTTCAAAACACATAAAGTAGAGACGATAAAGATCGAAAAGAAAGGAGTTCGAAAAAAACTCAACTCCCAACTTTTTCTCAGCAGTGGAACTACAGGAATGGAACGAAGCAAGCACTTTGTTTCCGACATTGGGTTATACGAAAAAAGTTTCAGAAAATGCTTTGAACTCTTTTACGGAAATGTGAAGCAATACTCTATTCTTGCCTTTCTTCCTTCTTATTATGAGAATAAAAACTCCTCGCTGCTGTATATGGTAAATGACTTGAGAAATAATGCCTCCCCTACCCCGATAGTTATCGAAGCCTCTCCATTAGAGGATACTTTGAAACAAACGACAGAAGCACTTCAAAAACTTTTGTCAGAAAAAAAGAAAGTCATTCTATTCGGAGTTTCGTATGCATTATTAGACTTCACACCGACAGCCTCAGGGCTATCACCCCTCTCCAGCGGGAGATGGGAAGGGGGTGAGGTGATCATCATCGAAACAGGCGGCATGAAAGGCAGACGCGAGGAAATCACCCGAGAAGAACTGCACAAAACCCTTTGCAAAAAATTTGGCATGAGAAAAATACATTCCGAATACGGAATGACCGAACTGCTCTCGCAGGCATATTCAAAAGGCGATGGGATTTTTAATTGCCCGCCCTGGATGAAAGTGTTTGTGCGCGATGTGAACGACCCCTTTCAAATTACAAATTATGAATTTGGAGTGATGAATAAAAAAACAACCACTACTGGTGCCATTAACATCATTGATCTGGCAAATATTAACTCCTGCTCCTTCATTGCCACGCAGGATATTGGGAAAATACACCAAAATAATTCTTTTGAAGTGCTTGGAAGGATGAACAACAGCGATTTAAGAGGCTGTAACTTGTTGACACACTAAACTCAAGGTCAAGAAAATAAGTTTAGACTTCAATATCTTACTTCCCTCCTTCCATTTGGGCGGTGAGTTTGTAAATCCTAATCAGATGAGATATCGAAACTATTGAAGAAATTACGATTGCGATTGAAAGAGTTAAAGTAACCATTTGAAAGTTAAAAGTTCATTTTATATTTCTATCTATCACATCTCCCTCCTCTTACATCGTTTTATATCTGATGATGTTTGCTTTCATCTAACATAGGATGCTTTTGAACCACCAATGGCACTTTTGCCAGTTGATTTAGAACAACAAACAAAAACAATCCGGCAAAACCAATGAACATTCCAAGTTCCATCGGACCAATCTTCCAGTTTGCCCCCACTGTTCCGGGCATCACCATTACAAACACATCCAGCCAGTGAGTGAGAATGAGAATACCACCCACAATCATTAAAAATTTAGGATTACGTTTTGCATCGCGAGACATTAAAACTATTAGCGGCAAGATCAGATTGGTAAAGAACATTATCCAGAACAAAGGGCGATAGCCAAAAGATCCGAGCCGGTCCTGAAAATAAGTTACTTCTTCAGGAATGTTGGCATACCAGATAAGCATGAACTGGCAGAAGAAAGTGTATGTCCATAAAACGCTGAGAGCAAATACCCATTTACCCAGATCATGAAAGTGATTGTCGTTCATTTCCTCCAGATGCCCTTTGCCTTTGAGGTAAAGTGAGAGCAGCAGAATGGTGATCATCGTAGTGCACCAGAAGCCCGCCAGCACATACCAGCCAAACATGGTGCTGAACCAATGCGTATCCACCGACATGATGACATCCCAAACAATTACAGGTGCAGTGAAGCCAAAGACAACTAGGAACCATGCAGATGTAGTGATGCTTTTTTTGTAGAGCGAAATATCTCCGGTAAGATCTTCTTCGAGTGAACGTTTGCGAAGCGTGCGCTGAGCAAGAATAAACAATCCAAAGAAAACCAATATCCTTCCCCAAAAAAACATTGGATTAAAATAGGCCGCTTTGTGAGCAATCCCTTTATCGAATAAAGGATTAGTTTCTCCGTTTGCCAGTTTTTCAATGTATACATTTTTATCCATCCAATGATAAATGTGATGTAATCCTAAAAATCCAGCTGCAAGAAAAAGAATCAACATTAACGCACCAACCGGAAGATATCCGCTGATGGCTTCGTACACTCTTTTATAAACGATTGCATACGATGCCTCGGCAGCGTATTTTTTCGCCATATAAAATGTTGCGCCCAGTCCGATGGACATGAAAAAGAAAATATTTACCAGCAGATTTGCCCATATGCGCTGCCCGGGAATTCCTCTTACCAGCGCATAAAAAAAAGCAAACACACCTATCGCCATCATGGCAAAGAGTATCTTCTTTGTTTTATCGGATATTGTATAGATTAAACTCATACTGCCCTTTTTATATTTTTTTCTTTACTACGTTTTCTTTTTTTGTTGAATCCATTCCTGAGACCATCTGAACAGTAGCAGCAACAATTCCTCCGGGGTTTTGCAACGTCTGAACAAAGCGGATGATCTTCCAACGATCTGCCACCGTAAGCTGCGAGGCGTGAGATCCCATCATATTTTTTCCATACTGAAGCGCATGAAACATTTTTCCTTCCGGAAGATTTTTAAGCTGCGCACCATTGTAAGCTGGCGGAGGCGGATGGTTTCCTACAGTCACAACAGCTCCATCGCCTTGCCCGGTTGCACCGTGGCAATGAATACAATACTTTCCATATAGCACCTTTCCCTGATCAATAATTTCAGCAGATGCAGGAAAAGGATCCTTCAAATTATGTCCTGCCAGCTCATAACCCAAACTGTCATTCTTATACGGATAAGGAACTTTCAGAGATGAAAATTCCGAGTTAGGAATCCATCCTTGCGAAATAGTTCCTGGAACAGGTTTGCGATCGGTCAGGCTATCGGAAAAATTCGGGTTGCTTGAATTTGTTTCATACGAAGGCGAACGATACATATCGGGCATGTACTCCCATCCGGGGCTATTGGGGACGTTGTTGCAGGAAGTTATAGTAAACAGTAGACAATAAAAAGTAAACAAAAAAACTGCTGACTGAAAACTGATAACCGATAACTGATTTTTTTTATTTTGTTTCATATACAATCCTTTCTTGTCAATTGTCTACTGTTAATTGCTTACTATTTTGACCTCACTTGCACCTGTTTCTTTCAGCATACGCGAAATTTTATCGACCTCATTAGAATCTGTTTCTATCAACACTAAAAATTTATCATCTGTTGTTCTTGGATCAGGATTCTTGGGTGTTACTCCGGGAAAAATCCAGCTTCTGAAAAGAAGCGTCCAGAACATAAAATGAGCGGAACAAAATACAGTAAATTCAAAGATCGGGGGAATGAAAGCTGGTATGTTGTGATACAAGGTCCAGCTAGGTTTTCCGCCCACGTCCTGTGGCCAATCATACACCGTAAAATACCAGATAGTAAGACATGCCAGACTGCATGCTATTGCTCCATATATAAAAGAACAAATTGCAATGCGTGTGCGCGGAGTATGAAGCGCTTCAGGAAGACCATGTACAGCAAACGGTGTAAAAACTTCTTTCACACTGATTCCTGCAGAATGAATGGTTTTTGCTGCGTTTACCAGCACCTCATCGTCATCGTAAATTGCATGTATTGTATTTGTGCTCATATATTTTTAGTGATGATGATTATCTGTTTTGTTTTTGTACATCTTGCTCGATATCTTCATGATCGTCTTTAATTCACTCTGTGCAATTACAGGGAATACTCGTGAAAATGTAAGGAACGCAGTAAAGAAAAATCCGATTGTTCCAACAAAAATTCCCACTTCGATCCAGGTTGGAGAATACATGGTCCAACTGGATGGAAGATAATCTCTGTGAAGTGAGGTAACAATGATCACAAAACGCTCAAACCACATTCCAGTATTTACAACTATAGATAAAATAAAAGTTGCCATAAGATTTGTGCGTATCTTCTTAAACCAGAATAACTGTGGAGAAACTACGTTGCAGGTCATCATGCTCCAGTATGCCCACCAATATGGACCGGAAAAGCGGTTAATGAACGCGTATGATTCATATTCAACTCCTGAATACCATGAAATAAAAAGTTCTGTGAGATACGCAATACCAACAAGTGAGCCTGTTAGCATGATGATAATATTCATGTATTCTATATGCTTTACGGTTACATACGCTTCGAGGTTCAGCACTTTACGCATGATGAGAACGAGCGTAAGCACCATTGCAAATCCTGAAAAGATAGCTCCTGCAACAAAGTAAGGAGGAAAAATGGTAGTATGCCAGCCCGGAACTATTGAGGTAGCAAAGTCCATACTAACAATGGAGTGAACCGAAAACACAAGCGGGGTAGAAAGTCCTGCAAGCACAAGCGATACTTCTTCGAAGCGAACCCAATCTTTTAGTCTTCCGCTCCAGCCGAAGCTGAGGATGCGGTATATCATTTCATTCATTTTGTTTCCGGCAACTTTTGCACGATCGCGGATCATTGCAAAGTCAGGGATCAAACCGAGATACCAGAAAATAACTGAAACAGTAAAGTAGGTTGAGATCGCAAATACATCCCACAACAGCGGTGAGTTAAAGTTCACCCACAAAGAACCAAACTGATTCGGAATCGGCATTACCCAATAAGCCATCCATACACGTCCCATATGAAACACAGGGAAAATTGCTGCGCAAACAACGGCAAAGATCGTCATGGCTTCTGCAGAGCGATTAATTCCCATTCTCCAACGCTGACGAAATAAAAGAAGTACCGCAGATATAAGAGTTCCCGCGTGCCCGATACCAATCCACCAAACGAAATTTGTAATGTCCCATGCCCATCCAACTGTCTTATTTGCACCCCATGCTCCGATTCCTGTTCCTACTGTATACGCAAGGCAACCGAATCCCCAAAGCATGGCGATAAATGCGATGCTGAATGCTCCCCACCACATTTTGTTTGCTTTTCCTTCAACCGAGCGCGCAACATCTTCGGAAATCTGATGATAAGATACGGAATCACCGAGGATGAGCGGCTCACGTATGGATGCTTCTTTGAACATAAGTTTTTTCGTTATCTTTTATTCAACTACTGATTGACAAATATTATTTTTTCTAGAGATTTACACATTTAAAAATAGAAACTCAAACATCTATCCAACAATTCTAATACTCTCATTCCATATTGTTTCTCTCTCTGCACTAATTTTCTCTATCTCTTCTGGCGTTCTAACGCTCTGCGCATAAATGCTCACGCTCTTTGCCCATATTTTATGTCGTTCAGTACGAATTCTGTTTTTCTCGGCACGGAGGCTCTCTCTCTCCACTCGAATTCTAGCTCTTTCTCTAGTTTGTTTAGAGAACTTTCTGCGAAATAAAGAATTTAGTATTTTCATTTGTCTGGCATTTATTCATAAATGTGGTTTTCTTCTAGTTTCTATTGTGTTAATGTATTTTAGAAAAATTATGCATTTCTAACTTTTGTAAGATAAAATACGTTTGGCTGCACTCCTACTTCTTCCAAAAGTAAATAACGCCTTTCGTCATCATAATGCTTGCTGATTTGTGTCTCTTTATTATTCAGATCCCCGAATATAATTGCATTGGCAGGACATGATTGCTGACAAGCAGTTTGAATTTCTCCATCCATTAATTTTCGCTCAAGTTTTTTTGCTGTAAGTTTACCTTCCTGTATACGTTGAACGCACATAGTGCATTTCTCCATCACTCCGCGTGAACGAACCACTACATCCGGATTCAATACCATTCTACCTAAATCATTTGCCCATGTTGCCGGATTCACATCTGCAAACATATTATTCTTGTCGTATTCAAACCAATTGAAACGCCTTACTTTATAAGGACAGTTGTTTGCACAATATCTTGTTCCGATACAACGATTGTAGATCATTTGATTGATTCCTTCTGTGCTATGCGTAGTTGCAAGTACCGGACAAACGGTTTCGCAGGGTGCATGATTGCAATGCTGACACATGATCGGCTGGAAAACTACTTTGGGATTTTCCGAAGCAGATTCCATTTCGCGATATGATTCTATCAATCCTTTTCCTTCTTCATCTCCTTTTTCAAGATTCATATCAGAAGAATAATATCTATCAATTCGAATCCAGTGCATTTCGCGTGTTTTGCGAACTTCTGTTTTTCCAACAACCGGTACATTATTTTCTGCAGAGCAACTGATCACGCACGAACCACATCCAATGCATGAGTTCAAATCCAGTGAAAGTCCCCAACGGAAACCCGGCTTATCGTGAGCATCCCATAGATTGGCTTCAGCTGCCGGACCTTCGTGGTAGTTTGCAGTGCTGTCATGCATTGCAACAGCAACCATGGGATTCCACTCTTCTTTGGGTTTATTTGTGTATGTCTCTAAATTTGTTTCCTGCACGATGGAATTTCTTCCCATCATGGTATGGTGCGTTTGCGTGCAGGCAAATTCGTGTTTTTCACCAATCGCATCACTCACTTTCACTCCTGAAACAGAATTCTGAACAGTGCCATTCTTCCACTGAAGAAATCGATACGCATCCACCCCTACTCCTTTGGCAACTTTACCGGCACTTGTTCTGCCGTAACCATAAGCAAGCCCGATTGTTCCAAGCGCTTGTCCGGGCTGTGGATAAACAGGAGCTGAAATTTTTTGTCCGCCCACTGTGAGCTCAACCACATCGCCCATATAATCCCCTCTTTCAAGAAGAGAATATTTATCTTTCATGTCCGTAGGATTCATGGTAATGTAATTATCCCAGGTACATTTTGAGATGGGATCAGGGAATTCCTGCAACCATGGATTATTGGCTTGGTTGCCTATTCCCATTCCGGTTTTTTCATAGAGAACAAGTTCTACGTCTCCACCTTTATCTTTTGCAATAATTGAAGCACATTCACTTAATGACATTTTATTAACTACTCCATGAGCTTCCTCCTCACCCTTCGGTTGTTCTTCATGAACAGCTTTCGCCTGATTAAATCCCTTTCCTTGAGGAAGGCTTGGGGATGAAGGAGTCGCTATCACCGGAATTATTTCAGCAACGCCATTATGCAAGCTCTCATTCCAATGTTCAGTGAACCCAAGATCAGCAGGAAATAAAAGTCTTTCCCATGTAGACTGAATATACTCGTGATAATTAGGATTCGCGACTCCGCTCCATTTCATCAATGATTCTTGTGCGCAGCGTGTGTTAAAAATGGGAGCAATGGTCGGCTGAGTGAGGGAGAATTGATTTTGCTTTGGCTCGGCATCGTTCCATGATTCCAGATAATGATGATCGGGACAAACATAATCGCAAAGAGAAGCAGTTTCATCCATCGATCCGGAAAAAGAAATTTTCAGTCCGACCTTTTTTATTGCATCAGCAAAGCAGGGAGCAGTATAAGCAGGGTTGCTGTTGTATACAATGAGCGCAGCCACTTTTCCGTTCTTCATATCGTCCATAAGATCTGCAAAGTGTGCGTCATTTCCCTGATGGCAGTTAGAATAATTTTCAACATCTATGGTTGAACCGTAATTGCTGAGCATTTTATTGATTGCGGCAACCACCGTTTGAATTGCTTCATCGTTTACTCCGCACACAACAAGAGATTTTCCTTTGTTAGCCCAAAGCCATTTAGCGCTGTCAGTAATTGCCTGTTCAGCAACTTTCCCCGAAGCATTCAATTTCGTTTCTCCAGCCATCGAAGCAAGAGCGTTATAAAGATTTAAAACTGCTGTTCCGATCTGTGAGGGTTTCACTGGAACACGTAAGTCCGCGTTACTTCCTGTCAAAGAAAGAATGGTTTCAAACTGAACGTGCTTGGATAAGGTTTTTTTTCCGTTATCTAATTTCCTTCCCTGTGCATATTGCCACGCATGTTCAACAGGCGAAAGCCAGTTCACCAAAAAATCCGCACCAAAACTTACGATCACATTTGCTTTATCAAAATTGAAAGAAGGTATTACGCCCTCATTCGCTTTCGATATTGCATAATAAGAAACTGCATCATAGGTGACATGTTTTGTATTCGGATATTTCGCTGAAAAGTTGGATATAATGTTTTTTGCAGAAGGACTGATAATGGTTGAAGAAAGGATACGCACATTGCCTGCGGATAATTTTGCAGTGATTTCCTGATCCACTTTCTCCCAGGTTGTTTCGCTGCCTTTTGCAACAGGTCCTTTCAATCTTTCAGAATCATAGAGAGAAAGTACAGATGCTTGTACGCGGGCGCTGGCTCCTCCGTGAGTGATCTTTGATAATTTATTTCCTTCAATCTTGATTGGGCGTCCTTCTCGTGTTTTTACAAGAACAGCGCAATAATCATGTCCGTCAAAATAAGTGGAGGCGTACCAATTTGCAATTCCGGGAGTGATTTCTTCCGGTTTAAAAAGATATGGAATGGTTTTATTAACCGGAGTTTCGCAGGCAGCAAGTGTGACTGCTCCTACAGAAAATCCCATCACTTTCAAAAAATCCCTGCGAGAAAATCCACTTTTCTCCTCGCTTCCCTCTCCATTGGGAGAGGGGTTGGGGGTGAGGTATTTTCTTCCCAACACTTCTGTAGGTACATCTTCGGCAAACTCGTTCTTCTTAGAATCAAGAAACTCAGGAGTTTCTTTGAGTTCATCCAGCGATTGCCAATACTTTTTCATATACACCATAATGTTTAGCCCTAAATCCCTAAAGGGACTTTAAATTTGCTCCCTTTAGGGCCGGGGCACTATTAATAATGACACTTTATACAATCCAATCCTCCCATTTTTTCTACTGTGATGGACTGACCTTTATATTTCTCTGCAAGTTTCTTGTGTAAGTCCGCATAATAAGGATTAGAAGTCATTCCGGGCACTTCCGTTTTACGATGACAATCTATGCACCACCCCATGGTGAGAGGAGAATTCTGCAAGGCAACATCTGTAGCCGCCATATCTCCATGGCAATTAGCACATGCTTGTTTGCCAACCACAACGTGCTGCGAGTGATTGAAGTAGGCAAAATCTGCGAGCGCATGTACTCGCACCCACTCAATCGGATGCTGCGGCTTGTCGTATTTCCCTGTTTCAATATTCCAACCCACTGCATCATAAATTTTTGCTATCTCAACCTTTCCCGTTAAAGGGCCTGAAGAAATTGCTTTGTGGCAATTCATACAGACATTCGCTGAAGGTACTCCTGCAGTTTTTCCTTTCTCAGCATCAGAATGGCAATACACGCAGTTAATAGTCAACTTACCTGCATGCGTCTGGTGAGAAAATAATATTGGCTGAACAGGCTTATAGGTTTGATAAACTCCAATTTCCATCAATGCCTGATAAGTAGCTCCTGCTATTAAAACAAGGCAGAGGATTCCGATTAAAGCAAGCAGACGTTTATGGTTTGATGCCCATTTAACGACACCAAGCCGTGCAAGAGGCGGCAATCCTTTCTTGGCATTAGCAACCGTTTGAAGATTTCTAAGAACGACTCCTAGAATGATTACAATCATTATCAGCACAACAGAAACAATAAAAAGAATATAAGGAGTGCTTTCTCCTGTATTCTGTTGCGGAGTAACAAGAGCCGCGTTTTGAGCAGCGGCAGTTACATTTGATGCAGGTGCCGGAGGATTTTTCATATAAGCAATGACCGATTTAATCGCATCATCACTCAACACACCTTCAAACACAAGCATGGGCAATTTAGCATTATCATTGAATACTTTATTTGCATATGCATCTCCTGCCTTCTGAAGTGCTACATTGTTTTTTATCCATTTGAACAGCCATTCATCTGCAGGTTGAGGAACACGCGATGCCACATCTTTTAATCCTGGACCAACAAGCTTTTGCCCATCTATGCGGTGGCAAGCTGCGCAGTTCTGTTTAAATATTTTTTCTCCATCTGCTTGCGAAAAGCAAAAATTTACAACAAGAAGAAAGAATGTGAAAAGGAAAAATGATTTTAAGTAAAATTGCCGAATACTTGAGATAAAACAATTCATAATGTGATTTTGGTCATTAAAAAGAAAAAATGTTCTGACAATTGCGTGGCAAAAGTAACAGATTTATTTATCCCTATTTAAAAAAATACACTTTTTTTACATAGTTGTTAACAGATAATTAACCTTACTTAACTTACTGAGCAAAGTTCCAAACATCGAGCATCCCAACGGAGAGATTGAAGCTATCTGTTGCTGTGAGGTTCTTGTATCTTCGTGCAAACAAGAATTATTACATTTGTAATCTGATGAAAAAGATTCTTTTGCTGCTATCTGCTGTCTGCTGTCTGCTGTCTGCACATGCACAGTCTTCTGACTCCCCTGCTGATAGCAACCTCATTCAGGATAAGCGCGTGAAAGAACTTGTGCTCAAACATATTCTTATTAATCAAGCTCAAAAAGGAAAGATGAAGGGATACAGGGTACAGATTCATTTCGGACAAGAAAAAGCAAAAGCACTGGAAGTAAAGTCAAAATTCATGACTCAGTATAATGATATTCCTTCCTATCTTGACTACCAACAACCTTATTTTAAAATTCGCGTAGGAGATTTTCGCACCAAACTTGAAGCATACAAACTGCTCCAGAAAATTTCGGGTGATTTTTCCGGATCATTCATTGTGAGTGATGATATTGATCTGCCAAAAATAGAGTGACTATATATTGTTGATTCCAAATAATGTTTACACTATTTCTAAAAACTCAAAGAACTATTTATTAAAATTGCAGCAAGCTCATTAAACCATTTTAAATAAACATGACATATATTGTGAGCTCAAACCTTAACTATTTATGAAACGATTTTTTCTTCTCTCTCCCATAGTGTTCTTATCCGTTTGCATATTAGCTTCTTTTAATACAGTGCCTCTGCCTGTGGCCGGTGGCGGCATTACGGTTATTGTAAATAAGGAAAATCCTGTAGCTTCGCTTACAGCATCTGAGGTCAAACTTTACTTTCTTCGCAAACTAAAAGGTCGCTGGCCCGAACTGAATAAAAACATCCGCCCGGCCGACCGAAAGAACAAATGCTCAGAGCGCGATGCATTTTACACCACTGTTTTAGGCATGGACGATGCAGCAGTAGAGGAATATTTTACAACCCGACAAGAGAAATACGGTGAGCACGCTCCTGAGAAATTTGTATCCGATGAGGAGATGATAAATTTTGTATCGGAAGAACTGGGGGGCATTGGTTATGTCGGAAAATTAAGCGCAAAGGAAAAAGAAAAAGTAAAAGTGATACTTATAGTGGGAAATTGAATAAATAAAATGTTTGCTAGTTAAAATTCATAATTTCTAATTCACAAGGATATGAACTTTATTAGAAAATATTACAACATCATCTTGCGGATAATGAGCGGCTACGCACTTATTATCGGCATGGTTTTCACCACAACAATTTTTGGGGTCATCATTCTGGATGGGAATAAAAAAAACACCACAGCCGATATGCCCTTCCTTTTTTCCTTAAGGGATTTCAAATTTTTAATTTCCGAATCAGAGAAACTCACTAACAGCTGGATCTATCTTCCGGCTAAACCAGGAAAAGAAGCTTTAATCAAATTACAAACTGAAAGCTACCCTGCTTTGAAAGCTGATATTTCAGAGGTGGTTTCAAAGTTCGATAATGCAAAGGAACAGGAGAATAGTAACAAATTAGTGACTGCTTATGATGAACTTATTGCCATTCAACAGGAAATAATGAAACATCTCGCATCTGAAGAAGATTACATGAACGATGACAAGGTGGATAAGGCAATTTCGTTATATGAAACACAATTAATTCCCGGCATCCAATCTCTGCAGGAACAGCTATCCGGATTTTCTGAAGAGAAGCTCAAATCCTTTCAGGCTGATCTCAGTAACCAGGAAGAAGACAGCAACCTGTTTTCCTTTATCTTAAAATTAGTGGCAGGAATTACCTTATTTATAAGCTGGATGATTTACTTTCTTACCAGACGCATTATCACAAAACCCCTCAATCAATTAAAAGAAATTGTTTTGGCGCTTGGAAGAGGTGAAATAGCAAGCATAGGAGAGTTAAAGAACAGGGACTCCTTTTTAAATGGATACAAAACAGATGAAATAGGACAAATGGTAACGGCCATTGATGTATTGACCGAAGGAGTAAAAGAAAAAACTTCTTTTGCTGACGAAATTGGTAAAGAAAATTACGACATGGATTTCCATCTGCAAAGCGATAGCGATATTATGGGAAAAGCCCTGATAGGAATGCGCAACAACCTGAAAAAGGTTGCCGAAGAAGATGCAAAAAGAAACTGGGCAACAGAAGGAATGGCAAAGTTTGGCGAAATACTACGGCACAACAATGACGATATGAATGTGCTTACCAATAACATTCTCTCTAATCTTATAAAATACATCAAAGCCAATCAGGGGGGAATATTCATTATTAACGACAACAATAAAGACGATGCATACTTAGAGTTAATTGCCTGCTACGCATTTGAAAGAAAAAAATACATCACTAAAAAGATAATCATGGGAGAAGGGCTCACCGGGCAGGTGTGGCAGGAAGGAGAATACGTGTATTTGACCGACATTCCTAACAATTATATACACATTACCTCAGGGCTGGGAGGTGCAAATCCCAAAAGCGTATTGATCATGCCGCTGAAAATGAACGAAGCTATTTTCGGAATACTGGAGGTTGCCTCTTTCAACAACTTAGAAAAACACGAAATAGAATTTGTGCAAAAACTTTCGGAGAGCATTGCCAGCACTATTTCTACTGCTAAAATAAACGAACGCACCAAGAAACTGCTCGATGAATCTCAGCAGCAATCGGAAGCCCTAAGATCGCAGGAGGAAGAAACAAAACAGAACATGGAAGAAATGAACGCCACGCACGAAGAAATGCAGCGAAAAGAAAAAGACTTCCTGGATCAGATTAATGCGCTGAAAAATCAGGTGAACGAACTGAGCAAGCAAAACTAAAGCTGTTTTTATTCATTGATAGTGCGTAGAATTTATCTGCAACTATCCCTTTTGATTCAGCACTTCTTCTGCCCTTGCCAGTGCGGCATCAATATCAGGACAAACATTTGCTTTTCCTATTTGGAAGATAAGACGGGATTTTTCCAGTTCATTATAAATTCCTTTCTGAACTCCTGATAGAATGAATTTTGTTCCCTGATTCTTTGCTTGCTTAAATACTTCTTCCAGCGTGTGCAATCCTGTTGCGTCAATGACAGGAACAAAACGCATGCGTATGATCAGTATCTTAGGACTTTTAGCCATCAGCTTCAGCGATTCTTTGAACTTGTATGCGGCACCAAAGAACATAGGCCCTGTTACTTCAAACACTTCCACTCCTTCGGGAACTTTGTAACGGCTGATGGCTTTATCATCATCGGCTTCATTCATGTCCTTAGTAATAATATTTACATTGGAGATCTGCGTCATCCTTCTCATGAAAAGGAAAACAGCAAGCACCATTCCTATTTCGATGGCAACGGTAAGATCAATAAATACGGTGAGGAAAAACGTGACAAGCATAACAGCGGCATCGCTTTTGGAAGTGCGCAACACTCCAATGAATGAACGCCATTCGCTCATGTTGTATGCAACCACAACCAGAATGCCGGCAAGGCATGAAAGCGGAATCAGTGTTGCCCATTTGCCTACTACAAGCATGATGATAAGAAGCGTTATTGCGTGAACGATTCCTGCGATGGGTGTTCTTCCTCCGCTTTTCACGTTTGTGGCGGTGCGGGCAAGAGCTCCTGTGGCAGGAATCCCTCCGAAGAAAGCGGAAACAATATTGGCAATTCCCTGCCCAAGCAGTTCTACATTCGATTTGTGATTTCCTCCTATCATTCCATCGGCAACCACTGCAGAAAGAAGCGATTCAATTCCCCCAAGCAAGGCGATGGTAAATGCGGGCTGAATTAATTTCTGTATCATGGAGAAATCAAATCCTGGAATATGCGGCATAGGGAAAGAGGATGGAATTTCACCGAACTTGCTTCCAATCGTTTCCACATCCAGATGCAAATACAGAACAGCAAAGGTGGAAAGTAAAATCGCCACCAGAGATCCCGGAACTTTGCGCGTGATTTTTGGAAGGAAGGCAGCAATAAGAACCGTGCCTCCCGCAATGGCAATTGACCATTTGTTTATCGATCCGAAATTCAAAAAGTATTCTTTCCACTTGCTTACGAAATCAACGGGAACAGTACCCATACTCAAGCCGAAGAAATCTTTTACCTGAGAAGAAAAAATAATGAGCGCAATGCCGCTGGTAAAACCTACGATCAAAGGATGAGGGATGAATTTTATCACAGCGCCCATACGGGCAATTCCCATAATGACCAGCATGATTCCCGCCATGAAAGTGGCATAGATCAATCCCTCAATTCCGAATTGCTGAACAATTCCGTAAATGATCACGATGAAAGCGCCTGTGGGACCTCCGATCTGAACGCGGCTACCTCCAAGAAAAGAAATTAAGAATCCTCCTATCACTCCGGTTACCAAACCTTTTTCGGGAGAAACGCCCGATGCAATGGCAAATGCAATGCAAAGCGGAAGCGCAACAACACCTACAACAATTCCGGAAACAAAGTCCTTGTAAAATTGTTCTCTCGTGTAGCTTCTTAACGTGACAAATAATTTCGGCACAAACATGACGGGACAAATGTATTATTTATCTACTATCAGGTTTTACGTGTTCTTTTTTTTGACTTTAACTGTTCATGCTCCAATTTGTTTCATTATAATTGTTAAAGAATGTTAAAAGGACAGGACTTACGCACGAGCGTCATTGCGAGGACGAAGGACGAAGCAATCTCACAGAAAATTGATGGGAGATTGTTCCGATGTGCATCGGAACGCCATCGCAATGACGGGTACTTTTGCGTAAGTCCTAAAGGAAATCTTTAATGTCTTTATAACTGAAAATATGGAATACGAGATTAAACCCGTCAGCAAAACTTCTCTGGGCTTAAAAGAACTTTGGGAATTCAGGGAGTTGTTCTATTTCTTTGCATGGAGAGATATTAAAGTAAAGTACAAGCAAACTGTATTGGGGGTGCTTTGGGCCATTCTACAACCCTTTTTGCTCATGATCATATTAACCCTCTTCTTCGGGCAGGCGCTGGGAGTAAATCACAATAGCATACAAACATGGCGAACTTCTTATAAGAAGGGAGGACTCTCTGCCCTGCTAAAGTTTGATCGTGGCGGATTCAAGCCCTCTGTTATTCCACCCAAGGTGCACCGGGCTATAGAAAAGAGGCTGAAAAATCCCATCGAGGCATTTAATGGATTCGAGCAATTAAGAAGGTGGATAGATGAGCATTACATTCCAGCTATAAATTATCAAACCCTGAACCAATATGTAAAAAGACATTTTGGAGCCAAACTGAAAGTAGCTCGTAAAAGTCACATTCAAAAAGATGAACAAGCTGTCAGGGAGTTTAAAAAAAACTTCTGACCTGACAGGTAAATACGTTCATCAGTCCCGCAAGGCTGGATACAAGATTTTTAATATTTACTTTGAAGATGAAAGCAGATTCGGATTGTTTACCCGCAATGGAAGAGCATTAACTGCCAGGGGCGTAAAACCTATCTGTCCCTATCATCATAAGTTTGAAAACACCTATCTCTTCGGAGCATTTTCACCCGTTAATGGAAATAGTTTGATGATAGAACTTCCTTATTGCAATAGAGATATGTTCCAGATTTTTCTTGATGAATTGTCCAAACTAAACAAACACGAATATAAAATCATGTTTCTGGACAATGGCGCTTTTCATAAAGCCAAACGGTTAATCGTACCTGAAAACATAGGATTGATTTTTCTCCCACCTTATAGCCCGGAACTGAACCCTGCTGAAAAAGTATGGTGGATTATTAAAAGACACATGAGCAACAAAGCCTATTCATCCATGAAACACTTACAGGATGATCTGGATATGATCATATCCCAACATCTTACCTTGAATAGAATAAAATCATTGACTGCTTATAAACTTTATTTAGATGCTTATAGGACTAATTTATATTAATAAATGGTATAATACATCTGCCAACATTCTCCTACGAAAATAGTGGCTTTTACCAACTATTTTTGACTATTATATCATAAAATAATAAGGATAAAAAAAAATATGCCATTATAATCTCCTAAGGAACCCTTGGGTGGGAATGGCAAGCGATAGTATTTTGAGATGGCTTATACCCTATTCCCTCAAAAATATTTTCCCAAGCGACACATCTTTATAATACAGTTTCAGAAAATAAACTCCACTGCTTAGCTTGAGCGT
>JACRAL010000030.1 GCA_016213435.1 Bacteroidota bacterium | reverse complement strand
GGGCTGTATGCCATCAATAGTAAATGCTCCGCTAGGATAATTAACAGCAGTACCAAATTGCTGCGATGTAGTAAAGCCCTGCGTTTGCGCAGTGTAGTAAACTTTGGCTTTACTGATATCTGTTGGAGGATTTGTAGATCCTGTTGTATTGAAATTAAATTGTGTGATTGACAGAGGCGTACAGCTTCCGGTAACCACAACCTGAATTTCTAAAATGGAATTTATTAAAGCGCAATTGCTGTTAATATTTCCTGTAACCTGAGAGACCGCGCTGGTAGCATACGTCATGGGAGTACTGATGGTGATATTTCCGTTGCTGTTAGAAGTACCCGTTACAGCCGGAGTAGAACTGATAACTCTTATAAGATATCCTGTGCCGTTAGCAGTGCCTCCCGGAATAGTAGCGACTATCGTTCCGGAAACTGTAGCTGTCACAGTGCCAATAGTGGTTGGAGCGGCAAAAGAACCTGCTGCATCCGATAATTGCGCGGTGAATACATTTCCTCCGGTATAAGTGCCGTATGCTGAATAAGAAACATTAACACTTGCACCCTTGCAGATGGGATTACTTACAGTACCTGTATTAATAGTTTGTCCAATTGTTTGTGTTCCGCCAGCGAAATCGGCTACAGTCATAGTGGGAGCAGAAGCCCAAGTCAAGTTAGCAGCAGTAATTGCAGGAGTTACAGTAATTGTACGTCCAACGGTAGCGCCCGCGGCAACATCCGCAGTAATCCAAAAGTTATAAATTTTGTCTTGAGGCATAGCCAGTGCGGAGAATACCGCAAATGTTTGCGTGCCTGCACCTGTCGCAACTAAATTAACGCCAAGTTGTGTTGCAAATGCTATAGAAGTGCCTGCACTATACCATAATTTGAATGTGGTAATATCAGCTGGAGCAGTATATGTTCCGGTTGTTACAAACGCAACACGGGTAAGGTCGCATGTTGTAGTGCCGGTGCTGTTTAAAGTAAAAGAGTATATCGGCACCTCTGCTCCCGGACCAATAGTTGCAGCTGCCACCGCAGGATTAGCTGATGACAAAGTTACAGTACGAGCAGCAAACGCATTTGCACAAGAAGATAAAAGAAAAACTGCTATAAAAAAACGATGTGGATACTTCATGTTTGATTTATCCGACTTGCAAGTGTATTAACAAAAGTTGATAACTAAATTGCTTTATGTTAAAAACTTATTTTGATTTATGATCGTCAAAGATAGTTTTTTTGACAATAGAACAAACTTCTCTCATAAAAAAAACTTCGCCTCTCTATAAAGAGCGCCCGTATACTACTAATGGGGTAATTTGCTGCATTCCTATAAGTTCCACACCTCAAGTCAAAAATGCCGAGCCTGTCACACTTTACTTCGTTTCAATTTTCTGAAACTCAAATATTTTACCATTCTCAAGTTTTAGTAAGAAAACTCCAGGGGCAAAGCTTCTTGTTTGGATAACAGTTTTTCCTGTAAAATTCCCATTGGCCACAACCTGACCGATTGAATTTAATATTTCAAAGTTGATAGCTTTTGTATTATCCTTTATATCAATAGTTAATTCATTATAAACCGGATTAGGATAAATGGATATTTCTTCTGTATGCATGGATGTTACTCCAAGGGCTGCAATTTGAATACAGGCAGAAGTATCAATGCACAAGCCCTGTGTTATTTTAACTGCATAATTGCCATTTGCGGTAGCAGTATAGGTCTGCATGGTAGCACTGGAAATCGCAGTAAATGAATTATCACAATCAAGCCACTGATATGTTGCTGCACTGGCATTGGCTGTAATCATAGGATCACTTACCGTTAAAGAAACATCCACCGTGTCTATAGTTAAATGTAAGGTGTAAATACTGTCGCAGCCATTTGTGGTTGTATAATATTTAGTGAATGTTCCATTTGTGGAGTAATCTGTTCCATGCCAGTTATAGATACCTCCATAACAGATCGCGTGATTTTCATCGAAGGCATAAATCGGATTGACCGTAATTGTTAATGTTGAAGTTGTGCCATCACCACATGAGTTATTTCCTTTTACTGTAATATCTCCTGAAACGGCCGATGGTCCACAGGTAACATTTATCGTGTTGGTTGTGCTTGTTCCTATTGCACCTGTAGGTAATGTCCAAACATAGGATGTCGCATTTGTAATGGCAGGAACACTATAAGTCACTGTGGCTGTTCCCTGGCATATTGTAGCAATACCGGAAATTGATCCGGCAGCCACAGGCATCTGATAAACCGGGATAGAATCTAAAATAAATCCACAACCTGTTAATGCATTTGCAGCATAAATATCAATTAAAGAAGAAGTATAAAAAGAATCGGTTACAAACTGGAGGTTTGCTCCGGTTCCTGCTTTAGTGGTCGACAATGCTGTACCGGAAGAATGCTCTTTAATATTATAATTCACTCCGGGTTGAGAATGAATAATATTGATTGTATCTCCACCTAATGAGCCGCAAATTTTATTTCCCGCAATTTGATAGGAAAGAATATTATAGTTGTAAATATTCTTTATCTCATCGGTTGAGATCAATCTTCGGTAAATCAATACATCGTCCACATTTCCTTTTATGCAGGAACTGTCAGGCGCATTTGTCCAGCCGCTTAAATTTTCTCTGCCCACTTTCCAATACCCTGAATAGCTTTGTCCGCTTGTAGGTGTGGCGTTTTGAGCAACCAAAGCGGTATCAACAAACAATTGTATTCCGTTTGACGAAAGTGTGGCAACAGCCATGTGCCAAGCGCCATCATTATAGGAAGCGGGTGATGAGATTGTATAATTGCTTCCATTCTTCACGCCAAAATAAAGTTTTCCGGAATTGTCCATATAAATATGCCTGTCATACGTGGTGCTGTAAACTCCGCTATTGATCCAAGACTTATTAGCAAAACCGATCAACCTTCCTCCGTGAGTGGTAGAGGTTTTAAACCAGATCACCATTGATAATGTGTCGTAAGCAGTTTTGGGGCTGCTGGCATACAGATAATCGGCAGAACCATTTAGGAAATATGCGCTGTTGTATTGATTAAATCTATTGTAGGTAAGCAATGGTCCCGAAGCATTGATAAAATTATTATTTCCACTCGAGTCCATATAGGCATAGTTCTGTGTAAACGAATAATAATGGGTAAGTTTTTCTTTAGAGAACTTTGTTCTGTGTCCAAATTTACCAGGTCCATCATAGACGTTCACTGTTTTTCCTGAAGGACTCACCGCACAACTGCCATTTACAACTTGTGCAGTATAATAGCCTGATTCGGTGGCAGAAAATATTGTATCAGCAGCACTCGGAATAATCATGTTATTCTTTAACCATCTGTAGGTATAACCTGTATCCGCATGAAGCGTAAGCGTGATCTTATCACCCGGGCATATTGATGTTCCTGATGCAGTAAGGGTAGGAGTACCTGTTGGCGAAGGGCTAAATCTCACTCTGACAGAATTTGAATTTGAAGCGCAGCCATTTTCTAAAACCTGTACGGTGTAATTTCCGCTATCCTTTGCAGAATAATTATAATTTGTCTCGTTGGGAATTTCCACTCCATTCTTGAGCCATTTGCAATTCGAATATCCGCTTAATGTATACATAAAAGCAGAAGAACCTGTTGTGATGCATTTATTTGTATCTGTGCAAGTCAGAAGAACATTAGCACAAGAATCGGGCAGTTTGAATTGAATATAATATGCACCTGAAATATCATTCTTTCCATCAACAACTATATAAATCGGCACACCTTTAGCTACATATTTTTCCATAAAATTAGAGGTGTCGGCAGCCGAAAAAATACTCATTGTTCTATCGCATAGATTTTCATTGCAGGATGTTAAACTTAACACATACAGATCGCCCATTAATTTTTCAGAAAATGTAATTCTCATCATTCCGCTATAAGGGCTTTCAACCTTATAAATAACTTCATTTCCTGTAAGTCCATGCAAGAAATTATAATCCGCAATAAGTGAGTCACCGTTAATCAGCGTGTTGTGCAAGAATGCAGTATCGCTTAACACATGAAAAGCCGGAGTGCAATCTATAACGCCCGGAGCAACTGCTGTAAAACCAATAGATAACTCATTATCCGTCTCATCGCTTTCAGCAACCTGATTATTGGCATCGATTTTAATCACTATATATCTCCAACCAGCTGTCATAGAGGATGGCATGCTTAAATATTTTGGAAGGCTTGTTTCTATATTATAAGTCAAGGTATCTATAGATGCTGAGTCAAGCAGTATATCCGACACATCATAATAATTATTTACTGAATAATAATATTTTACTTTGCATACAGAAGAAGGATCCTGTCCGACATTCTTGATCTTGCAAAATACTCCAACATTATTCTGACCTGGCTCTAAGCTAAACGCTGATAGTTGAGGGTTGTATCCAATCAGATTGGGGATGGTATCAGGGCAATTCATGGTAATATTAAAATGCCCCATGCTTCCATACTTTCCATCCACAACAACATAATATGTTCCGGGATTCAGATCATAAGCAAGCGCAATGGAATCGCCAAATGCAATGCAGCTATCCCTGTTTACTCCCGATAAAATAAATACATCCAAATCACCGCCTGTGATATTGGATATCTGCACCTTTAATCTTCCTTTTACAGTAGTAGTGATTTTATACATTACCTCAGGTCCTGTTTCTTGGTAGTAACAACCTTTATATACGTTTGCAATATTTATATGAGCATTGGTAGAATCTGATTTGCTTACACCGCATGTTAAGGTTGCAATGCCTGTAGTATCCATTGATGACTCAAGATAATTCGGGACAATACCTATTAATACACTTTGAGTATTATTCCATGTGTAGCTACCCGGGTTTAAGTTACTAATGAAAAAATACCCGTTATAGCTTCCGCCCCAGCCCCAGTTGAAGTGAAATTTACCTGTCCCATCGTCCCCATCACAAACAAATGCATGTCCTCCTGAAGGTCCATAACCCGTATACAAAATGGGTCTGTTGTGTTCCAATTCTGTTCTAAGCATTGTTTTGAAATTCGTGTCAACATAACTGCTTTTGGATGTATTTACACAATTGTATGAATACTTGAAATAAGTGGTAAACGGATATGTGCTCACAAATGCGCCTGAACCGATTGGATTATAACCCATATTTACCGAAACTCCGCAATGGTAGGATAACAATGCCACATCAGTGTTCCCTGAATTATTTGGCATGGCAGCCCAATTATAAGCGGTTGAACCAAAATCGGCAGATTGAATACCGTAAGGACTTGCATTATAACTATGCGTACCCACCCCGGTATCAGGCCAACTATGATATTTCATTATCTGTGCCATGGCAGTAGCAACACATCCGGTCCAGTCCCTGCCACATGGCCCCCCTGCATCAACAGGGCATAAAGCGTTATAGCCGCATCCCTGATTCCATGTAGTGGACAACAAAGGTGCAACAATGGAGAGTGTTGCCACAGTAGATATTTGCTTAGTTACATTATACGTAACATACTTTTTCCAAACAGCATTTATGGCAGGGCTGGGAGATAACCCGGCATTTTTAATAGCTGCAATTTGTTGAGTAATGCCGTCCATCCAATCTTTAAACGCTGGAGGTAATGGCTGAGACCTGTCTATTGAATCCTCTAAAGAATAACCTAAAATTGGATAAGAAGCTTCATCTGAAGCAACAATTACAAAACCTTTTCTATTAGAAATATTAAACATGTAATATCCCATGTCTTTGGGCAGGCGTAATTCTTTATCAGGAATAAGCAGAGGCTTTATGCTAGAATACTTGAGATTGCCTGATGTATTCGCTTTTTCATAAAAGAAATTTTTTGCCACCAATTCTGCTTTATTTGCAGATACTAATTGTGCATTTGCTTTCAATACAAAAAGCGAAATAATAATAAAAAGTAATTTTTTTTTCATGATTTTGATTGTAATAAATATTTTCTTCTGCTGTTATATTTTGTTGCCTTAGTTAATCTATGGTAACTTTTTCTTGTAGAAAACTAACAAACACATAAAGGCAGCTTATGTAGAAGCATAAGTTTAAGCGCTCGTTACAAAAACAAACATACTGAATACTCAACAGACCTGACAATGACCAAATGGCTGAAAGTAATTTTCATTCCGAACAAAGTGCCCCCTCATGGCAGATTTGTTTTGATGTCAAGATGGGAAATAACTGTTAATGGTTGCATTGTCTTTACTAATTTCATGTCCAATTAAGTAGATTGGCAGATATCAGTTCATTAGACCTATTGCGAAATTAAAAATTAATTAGTACTATGAATAAAAGCTTAATGAAAGAAGCAAGGATTTAATATTAGTCTCTCTAATCAAGCATTTTAATCAGTTTGATTGTTTGAGATTGCCCCCCAGTTGATATTTTGATAAAATACATTCCATGTGTAATGGCGTATTTTTCAGTATCAAAATTTAAATGATGCATTCCTGCATTTTGAAGATGATCGGAAGAAACCAGAACGGCAATTTCTTTCCCAAGCAAATCGAATAATTGTACCAAAACATGTTCAGGTGCAGGTAATGAATAATTGAGCGTAAAATTCTTGGAGAATGGGTTTGGAAAAACGTTAAAGTTTATATCTGTTTCTAAATTGTTGATGCCTTGAGAATATGCTATAAAATGAGCTGTAAAAGGTTCGTTTTTAGTAACGTTGATGGTAATCATAGAATTAGTATCAGGGCTGGCAATTAAAGAAGGTGAATCCCATGAAATAAATTTATAACCATTATTCGCAATTGCTGTCATTGTGATTGGAACGCCATCCATATAAATGCCTGACCATGGAAGTGAATCAGGATAAATCGTGTTGAGTTTGATAATACCAGCACCCGCAGGATTAACATCCAGACCTACATTTACTTGTTTTGTAAGCGAAAACTGATTTTGTAACTGGTTGAATGCATAATAAGGTCTCGAGTACATAAATTGCTCCATCGTATCAATATTTGCTTCCCAGGAAAATACATCCGTGGAACGACCAATGAACTGATCCCAGGGAAAAGGAAGGCTGCTGCCTCCACTTCCCCATAGCGCAAAATGTCTTGCCATTTCAGGTAACATTTCATCGTGTAAATCATCTGCTTGTTTTTTGAAATTGTAAGGACGGAATATGGTATTCATCAAATCGCAATATCTGTCAACAAAATAATTTTTAAATTCATTATTACCCAGCAATGATTTTAAAAGCACCGAATGCGGATTGCTCACAGGCGGATTTATTGCCCGTTGGAGCATGTTAGTTGTATCTGCTCCGTCAAACGAAGTAAGAAATCCAAGTGTTAAATCGGTGTCCCACAAAATGTATCGCCATTTCCCTACGGGATTATTTGAGCGCCAATATTTTATGTTGTTGGTATATGAGCCAAGCCAGTCGATATTTAAAGCATACGTTTCCGTAATAAAATAGTCCACAAAATTTTCAAGGTCAATCATGCTTTTTGCATAATCATAATTTGCCAAAAGAGCCATATTGTTAGAGCCAATAAAATTCACCATATCTAGAAATCCTTTATTACTTCCTTCAATCACAACTCCGTTAAATTGCAGAAAGTCAATTTTATCTTTATCAACATTGCCATTGCTTGCAACATAATATTTGTCTTGCTTTTCTCTGAGTTCATACACTCCAAAGTACAACCCGTTCACAAAAAGGATACAAGGGCGTCCATCCATGATGTCCAAATGAGTCATCTTTTGAACGGTTTTATGATTCAATCGATCGCGCATGTGACACGTATTCCAGTCAGACCCGGCATTCCGGATATTGAAACCATTGTATTGAATAATATTTGGTTTGTCCGGAAAAAGCGGGTAATTAAAAGGATACCCGTCAAAATCATCTGTAGCCTTTATGGTAAATCCTTTTTGTTTCCATGCTTTTGAAAAATTTCCCTGTATTTTTATTTCTGCATTTAATTCAAATGCCTGCTGATCATTGGTGTCAAAAAACTCAATATGAGCAGTTCTTGACCAATCTTGCCAAAAATTAGCTCCTAAGAATGGAAGTGTATTTGTATCCGCATTTGGACCCAACATGTAAATGCCATAGTTCCAGTCAAAAAGATTATAGGTATCCGTACTCAGGGAAAAAACAGGAAGTGTTGGATTGTCATTGATAAAATACGTATTGGTGGAAACACTGCTCGGAAGAACACTTCCATTCATTGAGAATTTTCTTGCGCGAATTATTTTTGTTGAATCAACAGTAATAGGAGCGGTATAAAGAGGAGAAAAAGCTGTAGGAACACTTCCATCCTTCGTATAACGAATAAGGTCACTGCCGCTGTTACTTATACTCACCTGCTGTGTGCTGGAATAAAATCCGGCAGGAAGATTTATTGTTGGAGCCGAAGCATAGTTTGAAAAACAAACCGAAAGATTATTGGTTGAATCTGGAGTTGGATTATTCAAGATACACCAGTTGTTCGATCCATCGGGTATTCTTCCGCGTGAATGATTGGATTCCATATAGGAAATGGAAACATTGTCCATAACATTTCCAACAGAATTTATAAGGGTTAGATTCTGACCTGTATTTGTAAGATTAAAACTTGAATGAAGATGAACAGTTGCAGGAAAAGGATAATACCTGATGCTCGTATCATTGATGCCAATTAAAAAATATGGGATGCAGGATAAATCGTTTAGCCCTGCAGAATAGTTATGGGTTTGAATAGAAAAAACATTAAGCCCGGGTTTTAAAGCAGAATCTATAATGTTTCTCATTACATAATATCCTCCTGAAAAATTTCCATTTTGATACATCTGAGCTTCGTGTTCGTCATAAGCATCTGTGTTATAAGCCGGGTGATCGCCATACACTCCAATGTTTGATCGGGCAATTTCAACATCGTTGAGGTAAGCAACAAATGCATCATCGTAATCGACCAACAGAGCACCAATGGAGATTTTTGATGTATCTGCAATCGTAAAACTTTTTCGCATATACACCGAAAGTGCAGAGGGAATGATTGTGCTATCATCCCCATCTCCAAAACCTATCCCTCCTTTTCCGCTAGCCCAAGAGGTATCATTGAAAGTTATTGTCCTCCAATTAGAAGGAGGCTCGCTGGTTCCAATAAAATATTTCCAGATATCATTTGCATACACCGGAACCTCCCAGTGATCGAACCAATCGCTGCGATCTTTACCTGAACAGAAAAGGGTGAGATAGGAATGAGCTTTAATATAAATATTCGGGAATGTCCAATTTTTTACTTTTCCGTTTTCATCGCGGATTATTTTAAAGCCCTGCATGTTAATTGCATTGGAAGAAGTGTTGTAAAATTCAATCCAATCCTCTGCGGAGCCATCTTCATCTAAAAAGTTTTTGTCGGTTGCACTTGAAACCTCATTGATTATTACTTGGGTAAAGGATAAATTACAATTGGCAAAAGAAATTAGAGTTAAAAGAAGAAAATAAATATTCTTACCCATGTTAATTAAGCTAATGTTCATTGTTCTCCAATCACAACTACCCGAATGGATATAAAAAAATCGTAGCAGATACGACTATCCACACCTCCATTTACTACCTAGCTGCTCAAACTTACAAAAAATATCTATGGTTATTTTAATATATCCGCAAAGGTCTGTGATCTGTTTTTTAGTGAATATACCAAGCCATATTTTCTTACATTTGCGTTCTAAAATTTAAAACTTAAGAAAATGGGAAAAGGAGATATTCGCACACGCAGAGGAAAAGTATGGAGAGGCACGTATGGTGTAACCCGCCCTCGCAGATGGAAAACAACAACACCGGTACGTGTTGCTAAACCACGCAAGGTAAAAGCATTGAAAGACCTTCCGAAAACAGTAGAAGTGCAACCAATAAATAAAATTGTTCCGAAGGAGCATATTCAGGTTGTTGAAGCAGTTCAGCACCGCCATCAGGAGCCACAAGTACATGTTGTTGAAACTAAGCCGGAACCAGCAGAAGTAAAAGCTCCTGTAGTTGCTGAAGAGCACAAGCCAGTTGTGGAAACGCCTGTTGCTGAGACACACGAAGTTGAAACGGCTGCTGTTGAAACTCATGAAGTTGAAACACCTGCTCATCATACAGAAGAAAAAACAGCTAAGAAAAAAGCTAAAGCTCCGGTTAAAAAAGCAAGCAAACCTGCAGCTAAAAAAGCACCTGCTGCCAAGAAACCTGCCGCTGCTAAAAAAGCGCCTGCTAAGAAAAATAAATAAAGTTCACTTCATCCTTTCCAAGGAAGGAGTGAGATGAATCTTAAACGACTGGTAAGTTCTTACAAGAACTTCCGGTCGTTTTTTTTACACAGTAAACCAAAGTTTCGGCTGTTTAGTTTCCTCCTTGTAAAGGGACAACCATAGGTTGGGAGCGTAGCTCGAGGGGGATTTAATTTTGCATCCGGAAATCCATCCTGAAATGCATAGCTCCGAGATTCTTCTGAACAACCTCACACCATCTCCTTCAAATTCAACTTTCTCAGCTTAGGAAAAACTTTTGCCACCAGTCCAACAATTAAAACAGTCATGCTTCCTCCGAAGATCACGGAAGGAATAAGCCCCAGCAGTCGTGCCGCTACTCCAGATTCAAAACTTCCTATCTCGTTGGAGGATCCGATAAAAATTCCGTTTACAGAAGCAACTCTGCCTCGCATCTCATCGGGTGTGGAAAGCTGGAGGATGATGTGGCGAACCACCACGCTCACATTGTCAAACGCACCGCTGATTGCAAGAATAAAAAGCGACAAGTAATAATTTTTCGAGATGGCAAACAGGATCATACAAACCCCGAATGCCGTAACCGACCATAATAAAGTTGTTCCTGCATTTTTTTTCGGAGGATAGTAAGCCAAAACTCCCGCCATCATCACTGCACCAAAAGCGGGAGCAGCACGAAGGAATCCGTATCCTTCTTCGCCTACTTTTAATATATCCAATGCAAAGATGGGGAGCAATGCAGTGGCTCCTCCAAAAAGAACGGCAAACAGATCGAGAGAGAGTGCGCTTAACACGATCTGATTTTTAAATACAAACCTCAAGCCCACAGACACGCTTTTCAGGAGCGGCTCGTATTTTTCTTTTTTCGGAACAGATTTGTTTGTGATGAACAATATGCAAATGAAAGAAAGCGTTATAAGAAAAAATGCAGAGGAATATGCAGTTGTCATATTCGATAAACCTAAGATGAGACCTCCTGCCGCAGGTCCGGCAACGGCAGCCACATGAAATGCCGTAGTGCTCCAGGTTGCTGCATTGGGAATAAGCTCGCGTGAAACGATCTGAGGAAGCAATGCAAAGTAGGTAGGACCGATAAAACCACGTGCAATTCCTGTCATGAAAATTACTCCGTAGATAGGAAGTGTTCCGAAATTTTGTATTGCCTGAGAAGCGTCAAGGGTAAACCAAAACAGCAGGAAGGAGGCGGTCATCATAAATACCGTTGCAGCAAGGATTATTTTTTTTCTGTCTATGATATCTGCAATATGTCCAGCAAAAAGAGCAATAGATATGAACGGAAGCGCTTCGGCTAATCCGATAAGTCCGAGCGAGAGCGGATCTTTTGTGAATTTGTAAATATGCCAACCGACAATGGCATATTGCATTTGCGCGCCAAGAATCAATCCGAAGCGCGCAAGCAGGTACCATGTGAATTCTTTAACACGGAAAGCAGCAAAGGGGGCGGAAGGATTATTATTTTCTGTGCTCAAGTTTTTTCAGGTGTGGAGCTAACTGATTAGAAAGTTCTTTTTTCTTTTCAGCGGATAAATATCGGAATCCTTTAATTTCAATCAGGCAATCTGCTGTTCCACACAAACATTGAAAAGGAGAAGCCATTTCATATTCTGTGCTGCAGTAATGAAAAAAAACTTCTTCATTGATATCAATGTCTTTTAATGCGATCAGTGACTTGTTAGGAACATCAAAATAGCTATTGGGCGAACAGCTGTGATTGATGAACCTAAAAGCGGAGGATTCATCCTGCGGATTTTCTGAAAAAGGAAAGAGATGTTCTTTTTCTCCTGTCTGTATAGAATATTTATCAGGAAAGGAAGAAGCGTTTCCTTGTAACTTTAGAATTATTTCTCCCTTTAAAATCTTTTTGGTTGCAATAACGCAGAAGTAATGCGCTTTTCTTGCGACTTTAATCTTATTCATAAACTTTCGTTTCTATTCCTGATTTTCTCAGGGAGTACTCAGCGCCATCTGTAAAATCTTTCCGTTAAAATATTTTTGTCCGGTAGTCGCAAATTGCGCCACAAACTCAGCGGCTTCTTTTGCTGTGATGGGGGCTTTAAATCCCGGGAATGCTTCGGCAAGCATTTCGGTCTGCACCGCGCCAAAAGCAATTGCGTTGAATGCAATTTGTTTGTCTTTGAATTCTTCGGCCAAACATTCCGTAAGTGTTATCAGCGCACCTTTGCTTGAACTGTATGCTGAGAGTCCGGGAAACTTTACGCTTCCCTGAACTCCTCCCATGCTGGCAATGTTCAACACATGCGAAGTTGGTCGGGATTTAAAATCCCGACCAGCATGATTCATCAAAGGAAAGATCGCTTGAGTTAATTCAGCTATGCTGAAAAGATTTACACGATAAACTTTTTCAAAATCTGCTTGCGTGATCTCTTCAAATGGTTTCTTGATAAGAGCTGCTGCATTGTTGATTAATACATCAATAGCAACCTCACCCTCGGTCCCTCTCCCTTGGGAGAGGGAAGAAATAATTTCAGGAATAAGGTTCTGTTTAATATTTCCTTTTTCAAAATCAAAAGCAATAGGAAAAATATTTTTTGAGTTTCCTTCCTTTTTAAGTTGCTCAAGCTTGTCAGAACTTCGAGCAATGGCAATTACATTGTGTTCAGCAGAAAGAAGTTTTGCGGTTTCGTAGCCGATCCCTCTGCTTGCGCCTGTGATTATAATATTCATACGAGTTTATTCGGTAAGACCAATTGTTTCCTGCACTTCAGTTTGCTGTACTTTGGAAATGAAAATATCATTCATGCTCGGCAGGATCTCCCGGAAGTTCTGAATCTGAACGTATGGAAGCACCGTGTTTAATAAATCGTTCGGACTTTTATCGTATAGAAGTTTCACGGTTGCCTTGCAATGTGTGCCATCTTCTTGTTTTTTCAAAAGTTCAAAATCTTTAAACAATGCTTTTGTAAATGTCATGATGCTTCCCGCGAATTCCACTTCATAGGTATTGGCTTTGTATTGCTGACGGATATCACGTACAGAGCCCTGCAAAATAGTTTTTGCCTTGTTGATAAGCGCGATGTTGTCGCACAATTCTTCCACCGAACTCATGTTGTGTGTGGAGAGTAAAATCGTTGTCCCGTTATTTTTCAGGCGAAGAACTTCATTCTTTATAAGCGAAGCATTGATCGGATCAAAACCGCTGAATGGTTCATCAAGTATCAGAACTTTTGGTTCGTGCAGAACAGTCACCACAAACTGAACTTTTTGCTGCATTCCTTTGGATAGTTCTTCCGTTTTCTTTTTCCACCAGTCCTGCATTTCAAATTTCTCAAACCATTCTTTCAATTTCTTAGTCGCATCTTTTTTGCTCAGTCCTTTCAGCTGCGCGAGATAAACGCACTGTTCGCCCACTTCCATTTTTTTGTAGAGTCCTCTTTCTTCCGGGAGGTAACCAATCTGTTGGGTATGTTTTGGCGAAAGTTTTTCTCCTCCGAAAAAAACCTGCCCGCTGTCAGGTGCAGTAATTTGGTTGATAATGCGAATGAGCGTAGTCTTTCCCGCTCCATTGGGTCCAAGTAAACCAAAAATACTTTTTTCAGGAACCGAAATACTTACTTCATCCAGTGCTGTATGATTGGAAAAACGTTTTATAATATTTTGTGATGAAATAATATCCATGTTGCGAATATACAAATGAGTTCGTCTTCCCTGACGGACAGCGAGGGGGTTGCACTTATCAAAACGCTGCTGTTTATCTTTTTCTTTCGGAAGATAACGCGTCCTTAATGCTAATTCTTTGATTCTTCCGATAAGCAACTACAAAGGCATCGGCAATTCCCTGTTGTTTAATTTTATCACACAATTCTTTAGCTTGATTGTATGTTTGAAAATTTCCAGCGGAGTATCTGTATTTCCCCTCTATGTTTTCCATGTTGATATCGCAGTTAATGTGGAATTTATCTTTGAAGTAATTTTTCCCAACATTAGTTTGTTTAGTTGCAAGTTGAATCCTGAAAGTAATTTCTTGGTAAGAAATGGCATAAGCATCGGGTGTGCCTGCTTCTTTTATTGGGTTTGTTTCTACTCGTGATTTACTTATATCTTTTTTTTCTAAAGAAGGTGATACCTGCTGAACTATTTCCGACAGCGTGCTGCTGGTAATGGAAATTGCAGTTGCAGGAAGATAGATTTTTTGTGGTTGATTGTTTTCCACATAAGCAAAGGTGCCTCCAATGGATTTATTGCCCACACTTGTAGAAGGGACAAAAACCTTGTAAGATATTTTGAACTCTTGTTCAAGAGGCAAAGATATCCATGTGAATTTTATTTTACGATCGGAAAAAGAAGTAAAAGAGTTAGTCGTTTTTTCTGCAGAAGCTGTAAAACCTTCTGGTAATTCTACTTCATATTTTGCAAATCCTGTAAGCATGGCTTTGTGTATTGTAACTTCTACTGTGAAACTACTTCCTGCTTGTATGGAAGCAGGAATGTTCTGGGTCACATTAATACCGTCATTCAGAGAAAAAATATGGAGAAATAGAAAAATAATAATTGATAAGTGAGAATAAAGCATGATGCAAATGTAAACTAAAAGAAAATTATTTCTACCGTTTGGTTATATATGTAGATGCAAATATAAAGTTTCTATGAGGAATACAATATTGGGCTCTCAGGTTTTACGCATTAAATTAACAGTCTATAGTTCATTGAAATATGCAGGATGTGTTTGTGTGTGGTTAATAGTTTTGTTGATTGGCAGAAAAATGCAAATCAACAACTACTTTAAAAGCATTGAAGATCCACGT